>CAYMQY010000110.1:0-14093 GCA_964392655.1 uncultured Saprospiraceae bacterium | reverse complement strand
TTCCGGCTCGCCGAATTCCGGTTCACAATCTCCGCGATAAACCCGGTCAGGAACAACTGCGTGCCCACGATGAGCGCCACAATGCCGAAGTAAAACAGCGGTCGGTCGGCGATGCCGTACTCCTTGTACACGATCTTGGCCCAACTGAGGTACGCCAGAAACACAAACCCGATGAAAAAAGACAACACCCCCAGCGTGCCGAAAAAGTGCATGGGGCGTTTGCCGAACTTGCCCACGAAATATACCGAGAGGAGATCGAGAAACCCGTTGATGTAGCGCTCCCAGCCGTACTTGCTGTAGCCGTACTGCCGGGCGCGGTGCTCCACTACTTTTTCACCGATTTTGGTAAAACCGGCCCATTTGGCCAGCACGGGAATCCAGCGGTGCATCTCGCCGTACACTTCCACGGCTTTCACCACAGCCTGGCGGTACGCCTTCAGGCCGCAGTTGAAATCGTGCAGCCGGATGCCGCTCATGCTGCTGGCCACGGCGTTGAACAACTTGCTCGGCAGGCGCTTTTCCAACGGGTCGTGACGCTTGCGCTTCCAGCCGCTCACGAGGTCGTAGCCGTCTTCGCGGATCATTCGGTACAGCTCGGGAATTTCGTCGGGGCTGTCCTGCAGGTCGGCGTCCATGGTGATCACCACCTCGCCGCAGGCTGCCTGAAAGCCGGTGTGCAGGGCGGCGGACTTGCCGTAGTTGCGGCGAAATTTGATGGCCCGCACGCAAGGATTGGCTGCCTGAAGAGTCTCGATGACAGTCCACGAGGTGTCGGTGCTGCCGTCGTCCACAAAAATAATTTCGTACGAAAGCCCGTGCTGTTCCGTCACGCGGCGGATCCAGGCTTCGAGTTCGGGCAGGCTCTCGGCCTCGTTTTTGAGGGGGACAACGATGGAGAGGTTCATAGATCGAATTTCGTCATGGGATTGGGACGGATTTTCGGTTTGCCGCCGGGCACATGCTCATCCCGTTCGACAAACACCGGCAGCAAAGGTGCAGAATCTTTGCCGACCGGAATAGCGTGCCGCCTCATCCAGGCTTTGCCGACCAGCATATTTTCCCAGCGCTGAAAAAGCGCCTCCTGCTGCTCCGGGGTAAATCGCGGTTTGTCGTCGTAAAAACCCGCCAGTTCGCGCTGGCGCCGGGCTTCAAACAACGATACCGCACAAGCCACCGAAATATTCAGGCTTTCGGTAAATCCCACCTGCGGGACCAGGAAATTGCCGTCGGCCATAGCAAGTGCTTCGGCGGATACGCCTTCGTCTTCGTTGCCGAAAAGCAAGGCCGTGGGTTGCGTCAGGTCGAGGGCATACAACGAGGCGCTTTGTTCGCCCAGCCGCGTGGCGAGAATGCGGCCGTAGCGTTCGCGCACCCGCGCAAAACATTCCTCCAGGTCCTCAAACACGTACACGTCAATCCACTTGAACGCTCCGCCGGAGGTTTTTTTGCCCACCTTGAGGCCGCGGCGATCCAGGTAAGCCTTCGTGTACACCACAAAAATTTCGCGCACGCCCACGGCATCGCAGGAGCGAACCACCGCGCTGATGTTCAGCGGGTCGAAAATATTTTCCAGAATCACGGTGAGGTCGGGCTGGCTTTGCCGGATAACCTCACGGATGCGTTGTTTGCGGGACGTGTTCATGGATTCGATTCTTGTGTACCCAAGGATAAATCCTTGGGCTGAAAATTTAATTTTGGGTACCGACGGATGAATCCGCAGGTTGTCTTCTCTCGCTTGGTTTCATCGGAAAAATTCAATTATCAGCCCACGGATATATCCGTGGGCAAATTTGCGATTGGTGTACCCACGAATAAATCCGTGGGTTGATAGCCCGGGGTTATTTTGGCCGGATATCTCCGATTATCAGCCCACGGATTTATCCGTGGGCAAACGAGTCATTCCATCAAAACTGACCGAACCATCCGGCTCAGATTCGGCTCCGCCGCCCGGGCTACGGCGATCACATCCTCCACCGAGGTTTCGCGGATGGCGCTCGGCGGGAACGAGACGTTGGTCACCATGGACAGCATGAGCACCGGAAGGTCCTGGTGCCGCGCCACCAGCACTTCGGGTACCGACGACATGCCGGTGCAGTCGCTGCCGAGGTGCCGCAGCATGACGTATTCGGCAGGAGTTTCCAGGTTGGGGCCTTGCATGGCGGAGTACACACCCTCGAAGGCCCGGATGCCGTATTTTTTGGCGGCAGCCATAGCCCTGGCCCGCAAATCGGCATCGTAGGTTTTGGACATATCGGGGAAGCGCGGGCCGAGGCGCTCGTCGTTGGGGCCGCGCAGCGGATGCTCGGGCAGGAGGTTGATGTGGTCGCGCACCACCACGATGTCGCCGCCGCGCAGGTGCGGATTGATGCCGCCCGAAGCATTGGTGATGACCAACCGCTCAATGCCCAGCGCTTTCAGCACCCGCACCGGAAACGTGACCTGCTGCATCGTCCAGCCCTCGTAGTAGTGCAGCCGCCCGGCCATGACCACCACCGGGTGGCCTTCGAGGTGGCCGAAAACCAGACGCCCGCGGTGGCTTTGCACCGTGCTGTGGGCAAAATGCGGCAGATCGGGGTATGGGATTTCGGCGACAGCCTGTACCTCGTCGGCCAGATTGCCGAGGCCCGTGCCGAGGATGATGCCCGTGCGGGGCTTAAAATCGGTGCGGGCGCGAACGGCTGCGACAGCCTCCTGAATTTGATCGTAAAGTTCCATGACTATTCCGGTTTGATTTGTTCGGCTTTGGCGGGATTCCGGCGCCACCAGGCGGCAAGCCCGATGCCGGTCACCAAATCCCAGATGCCCCACCAGGCCGCCACGAGGGCCATACCGCCGAGGGCGTTGAAAAAACGAAAGATGAGCAGCAGGCCGAGCGCGGTGTTGTGCACGCCGGTTTCAAAAGCAAGGGCGCGGCTGTCGGCCTCCGGAAGCCGGGCCAGCCGCCCGATGCCGTAGCCGGTGCCGAGGCCGAGCGCGTTGTGTACCAGCACGATGAAAAATACGCTGCCGAGGTAGTTGACGAGGTTTTCACCGTTTCCGAGCAGAGCCATGACAAGGATGGAAAAAAAGAGCAGCAGCGCTACCCGCTGTACCCAGGGGCGGATGCGGGCCACGAAATCGGGAAATTGCCCGTTGAGCCACATCCCGAACAGCAGCGGCGCGAGGATGAGTTGCAGAATGATGAGTGCCATGTCGCCGGCGCCAAGGTCGAACGACTTGCGCAGCGCCTCCGATTCCGGCACAAACTGCGACCAGAACAGAAATCCCGCCGGCGTCACCACCGTGGCAAGCAGGATGATGATCGCGTTGAACGTGACCGACAGCGCCGTGTTTGCCCCGGAAAAATGCACCAGAAAATTGGTCATGTTGCCCGAAGGGCACATACTCACCAGCACCATCCCCAGCGCCATACTCGTGGGCGGCTGGAACGCTGCAATGATCGCCAGGGTCAGCACCGGAAAAAGCAGGTATTGCGCCACCATGCCTACGGCGATGGACTTCGGGAAACGGGCCACTTTGCGGAAATCTGCCGGACGAATATCCAGCGCCACGCTGAACATCAGAAACGCCATGGCCACATTCAGCAAGGCCAACTGGTCGGGGTTGAAGTTGATGCGCAGCGTATCAATCGGGTGCATAGCGGTGATGAAAGGACTCGCACGTGCTGCCGGCAACATACGCCCATGCAAATGCGCGCGCTACAGCGCAAATGCCACGGCAAATGCCAACAGCGAAACGATCAGTCCGTACATGAATATGTTGTAGCAGATGCTGAGAAAATGGTACTTCTTGGCCAGTACAATGCCTAGAAAATACAGGTCGCGGCTCATGGTGCTGTATAAAAACTCGGGGTCGCGCAGCATTTCGTTGATACCCCACTGGAAATCCTCGAGGGGCATGCTGTGGAAATTGCCGAAAAACAGCAGGTTGGCTTTGCGTTGCCTGATAGCTTCGCGGGTTACTTTGCCTTCCGTCACTTTGGGCCGCGTACTCAGGGTGGCGAAAATCATGGAGCCGAGGCAGGTGGCCAGCAACATGCCGGAGGGGACGCCGAGTTTCAGGTTGAACTTTCCGCCTTCTTCCAGCAGTTTGGGCAGCAGGTTGGACACCAGGATGGAGATCACGATGGCATTGACCGACAACATGAGGTTGGCTTTGCTGTCGGCCATAGTGCTGAGGTTGGTATGCGTGCGGTAGGTGGTGCGGTACATGGTTTCCACGCCGCGCCCGAAGCGGGCCAGTTTGAGTTCCTGCTCGCTTTCGAGCAGGACTTTTTTGATATCCGTGGTTTTGTTTTTGTCGTCCATCAGAGCCAGTTCTTCCACGGTGGGCGCTTTGTCGGGGTTGAGGCGGCGCTTTTGTTTGAGCAGGCTCTGGATATGTTTGGCTTTGCGCTTGTTCAGCATTTCGCGGGCCACGGCCGTGTGGTATTCATGGGCCAGCATGAAGTTTATTTCAAAATCCACCCAGTCCTGGTCGTTCATCACTTTATTTCGGGTGAGCGCAAATTCCTGCCGGAGTTTGCTGTTCCGGTCCCAGTAAATGTCCATGCCGAGGTGGCTCAAGTCGGCGTCGCAAATGATTTGCTCCAGCAGGTCAACCGGCTGTTGCGGCACTTTGGTGGCCCGGATACAGCGAAAAACAATGTCAAGGTCGACGTCGGATATTTTTCCGCGAAAAAATCGTTCGGCGTTGGCGCAACTGCGCTCTTCGTGGTCTTCCGGTCCCTGGGCATAGCCGGTATCGTGAAACCAGGTGGCCAGTTGCAGCAATTCGATGGTGTGCGCATCAAGTTGGCAACCTTCGGCAAGCACCTTCACGGCGCCCACAGTTTGCACGGTATGTTCAAAATCGTGGAAAACGTACTTGTCGGGTACATTTTCGGCAAAGAACGCCTCCACGAACGATTCGGCTTCTTTCAGCAGGGATGAGTGACTGGAAATCATAAATCAAGAGCAGTTGGCCGGCAAAGGTAACGGATACTTGGAAAAATGTGCGGCAGTCTGCACAGGGTCACGACAAGCCGCGGACAAAGTGCGTTTTCCTACCGTACCCGACGCCCTTTCCAGGTGTATTTTTTCACCAGCAAACTGGCGACGCCCACCCCGGCAATGTAGGCCGTATGCAAAAAAAACGCCGGCAAGAATACGCGAAGCAGATCGCGCCGGCCAAAAAAAATGCACATTTCGCGCAGCAGCACATAGTCGGAGAGGGCTTTCAGGGCAAGTTGTGCGCACCAGACCCAAAACAGCATCGGCAGGAAAATAAACAGCAGCGGGGTCAACACAATCGAGACGCAGCACAGGAAAACGACGGCCAGTGCGGCCTTTGCCCCCGCTTCGGGCAGGGCGGTGTTTTTGGTGCCCCAGCGCAGGCGTTGCTGCACGAAGGCGCGCAAGCCGGGGCACACCTCGGTACGCACGGCGGCGGCGGCATTTTTGAGAAAAACAACCGGGTACTGCTGCGCTATTTTCTGCACCAGAAACACGTCGTCGCCGGAAGCCCGGTCGGCATTTCCGGCGTAGCCGCCTGCGGCCTCGAAAACGGCTTTGGGGTAAAACAGGTTGGCGCCGTTGCCGATGCGGTGCCCGCCCAGCGCGATGCCCGCTCCTGTGATGCCCGCCATGCCCGCCCAGTCGAGCGCCTGAAAGCGCTGAAAAACCGTGCGTTCGCGGTGCGCCGTCACCGGACCGACGACGGCGCCCGGGCACCGGGCTTCGTACAGCGATGCCGCCAAAAGCAGCCAGTCGGGTGGTACGAGGCAGTCGGCGTCGGTGGTGGCGATAAGTTCACCCCGGGCGCAGGAGACGCCAAGCGCGAGGGCATTTTTTTTGCCGGCAATCGGCGGGCCGGGTTGATCGGCCAGCCGCAGCACCCGCACCGAAACGGCACTGCCGGCAGTCGCCTGTGCGGCGATGCCGGCAGTGTGGTCGTCCGAGTGGTCGTCGAGCACGATGATCTCGAGCAGTTCCGCCGGATACCGGCAGGCGAACAGGCTGTACAGGCAGTCGGCGATGTGGGCCGCCTCGTTCCGGGCGGGCACCAACACGGTGATACGGGTTTTCGGGCTGTAGTTTTTGGGGACTTCCCAGCCTTCCAGCCGCCGCCAGCCGTACAGGCACAGGGCCATGAGTGCGGCGTAGGCGAGTGCGGGGAGGAGGAGGGTGAACATTTTTTTCGGATCAGGCTGCAAAGTAATCGTTCAGCAAGAAGACAAGGTATCCTGAATGACCACATACGTCGTCACCTTGAGCCAGTTCCCGGCAGCATCTATGATCCAGATATCCACACTCTGCTGTCCCAGTTCCGCACAGGTAAAGATCAAATTTGTTTGACCCGGCGGCGGCGGTGTTTGATTTGCACCTGCTTTCGAGATGCGCAAATCGAGGGTGGCGCTGCATGCATCGCCGGCATCTATGATAAAGTCCGTTGCAAAAACACGGGCGCGTTTGCCCCCTTCCGGCCAGGCAATTGGCTGGGACAGTCCGGTTACTACAAGAAAGGGCACGGTTTCATCGGGACTGCATCCGGGTACCACCGGCGCCGGTGTGCCGTCGCATATTCCGGCGGTGCTGGTCAGTACCCAGGCGATAGATTGCGTAAAGGCCCAGTTGCCTGCTGCGTCTCCAACCCATATTTCTACAAAAGCGGCTCCCAGTTCACTGCAATCGAACGTTACTGATGTTTCGGCAGGCACACCGACGCCTTGCCCGGCTTTGCGAATTCGGTACTCAAATGGCCCCGCGCAATAGTCGCGTACGGTTTTTACAAACGACATAACCGATAGCGTGGTACTTGGCGGATTGTTGCCTTCCACACGAAAACTGGTGATGACATTACTCCGTACCACTATTTCCGGAGCAAGCACATCCGGTGAACACTGCGTCAAGATCGCCGCCGGATTGCCCGTACATCCGCCATCGTTGTCTTGTATGGTAACCATTGTTGAAACATAATTCACCCTGCCCTGTGCATTTCGCACCCACACTTCGACTTGCTGCTGACCCAATTTGGTACAATCGAATGTCAGTATGGTGTCTTTGGGCATGCCTGTGCCCTCTCCGGCTTTTCGTATGCCGAACCGCAGCGGTTTGGCGTCGCAGTTGTTTCGCGCAGCCAGGAGCAGGTCGCTCAGGCGTATTTGTGCCCCGATCATGTCGGTGGCGCCGTCGCCGTCTGAGTCTAAGGGATGAATGTTTACCGCCAGACCGTTTTGCACGGTGACTGTCGGGACGCAGGTTTGGGCCGATGCCTCCGTGAAAACAAAAAGGGCGGCAATTATGGAAGCGATGGATTTGTACAACATGTTTTTTCAAGTTTGCGGATGAAAAAATGTGGTTTTGGGGGGATAGAGATTTGTCAGACGACTCTGAGTCGTCTGACGAATAGTATTCGCTACTGCACGACGACTTTGCCCCGCGCCAGCAAACGCCCGCCGGTGTCCCGTACTTCGAAGAAATACAGCCCGCCGGCCAGTCCGTTTCGGACAAAGACGAACTCCGGCCCGTGTACGGGTGCTTGCCGTACGGCCTGTCCCTGCGGGTTGAACAGCGTGATCCGGCCATGTACCTCTGCGTCGAATTGGAACGTAGCGGCATCCCGGAACGGATTGGGGAACACCTTCAGGTCGGGCATGCCGGGCAGCGGCGCATCCACCGAAACGGTGATAAACTCACGCCCAACCGTGTGAAATACCTCGTTGGTGATGACGGGCGGATTAAAATCGAAGTAGATGGCCGCATCGTTCCGGATGACCGTGCCCAGCGGCACATCTGTTTTTTGGGAAATCCGAAACTCCACGAAGCCGTTCGAGGCCGGTTCATTGACGAACGAATCGGGCAGCAGAATGTCGTTGAACGTGAATTTCAGCACAGACCCCTCGGCTGTATAATCCCAGGTGTACGGGTGCGAAGCAGTCTGCGGGCGTACGCTGAGCGGGTCGAGCCAGGACGAAAGCGTGTCGCGAATGGTAACCGTGAACGCCGTGTCGGTGCCGGTATTCTGAAAACGGATGCGGTAGGTAATGTCGGTGTTCGGTTCCAGGTAGTGGTCGGCGTCGTAGCCTTCCGGGTGGGCGGCTTTGTCGTTGGGGTCGTAACTGCCGGTAACCGGGAGGCAGGCGATGTCGCGGAACAGGTCGGCGTCGTCTGCCGGGTATTGCAGCCCAAGTCCGGGGTTATTGCCTCCGCCGCAGCCTTCCACCCATACGGCGGGCATGGACAGTCCGGGGTGGTTCGGCTCCTGATCCGCTTGCAGGCGGTACAGGCTGCCGCCGTCCACAGGCTGTTCGATCCGCATCTCCGCGCCCGGCGGCAAGGCATCAAGTTTAGAGGAACGCAATACCACCTGATCCTCGATGATGATGTAGTTCAGGTCGGGTGTGGTCGGCGCCGTGCCGATGTTGCGCAGCACAAATTCCACCAAAGAATCGCCCAAACATGTCGCCGAAGCGCTCAGGTACGCACCCGACCAATTGGCCGGCGTCGTGCAAATGGTATCCGGGAAAATCCGCGCTTCGGTGCAGAGTTCCTGCCCGAGTTCGACCTGGTCGCAGTTGACCTTTACCCGGATATCGAACCCTCCGCCGCTGTTCGGTTCTACCGGGCCGACATCGAACCACAGGCTGTCGCCGTTTATTTGGCCGATGGGGATTTCGGCGCTTTCAAAATCCAGTTCCGGCGGAAACACAAGGAGGATACGCGCATTCGGCTCGGCGATGGTGCCGTGGTTGAAATACGTGACGCGGCCATAGTTTGAAAAGCAGCGCCGCAAGCGGGCGAATCCGACATTTACCTCCATGACCGGGCAGTCCAGCACGGATGAAACCGGTATTTCGACATTGGTCACATTGAAATTACCGGGGAAAGCAACTGTGTCATAGCCGGGGCACAGGTCCCAGTACCCATTTGGTTTTACGACCTGAATCACCGCCCCCCCCGGAGCGATCTCCATTTCAAACCGGCCCAGGTTGTTTGTCACGATCGGGTTGTTGTTCACGAGCACTTTCCAGGCACGCAGGCCCGGCTCGGCGGCCTGTGCCACACAGTCGCCGTCCATATCGCGCACCAACCGTCCGCGGAGCAATCCGATCTCCAGGACGCCTTGCGGCTCCAGTTGCCAAACGATGGCATCCGTGGCGGCTTGTGGTCCGGAGGTTTCGCCGATGGTTCCGGTCAGGACAAACGCCCCGTCCGATGTGGTCACAGCATCCGAAAAATGCAGGTCAAGGCCCGGTTGGAACTCGTGCCGCCACAGTTCATTCCCCCCTGGGCTGTACAGGTACAGGCGCGGCGTACGCACAGGGTCGCCCCAGGTAGTGCCCAGCAGGAGCAGGCTGCCGTTGGGCAGTGCGACGATTTTTTCCACGGCATCTTTGCCCGTAGTCTCGAAGGCTCTTTCCCAAAGCACCGAGCCGTCGGGGGAATATTTTTGCATGATTACGCTGTTGCCCGGCGCCTGGGGGTCGGACAGGACGGTTTCGTACAGGATGTAATTTCCGGAGGCGTCGAAGGCGATTTTGCCCCAGGGCGCCGGACTCAGGTCGTGCAAAGCCCAAAAATCGCCTTCGGTGGAAAATATACTCAAAGCCATTAACGGATTACCGTCTAAACTGAAATGCAGTGCATACGCCTTTCCATCCGGCGCCATCTGCACATCGTACAGGCCACCGTTCACGGTGTGCTTTTTCTGCCAGAGCAAGGCGCCGTCGAAGCCGTATTTACGCAGGCTAAGTGTATCCTGATCTATGCCGCCACGGGCAAGCAACACGCCGTCGGCATGCAGCCCGAGCAGGCGATGAAAGTCCGTCGGAACGGATTGCAACAGGTTTCCGCCGGCATCGAAACGCAGCAACTGGTCGTAGAAAACCGAAAAAATATCGCCCGTCGGGCCGACGAGTACCCGGTCTTCCACGGGCGGGTCGTCGGGGTCGGCAGGTATTCCAAATGGCCCAAGCGTGTTTACCCACAGCGTGTCGCCGTCGGCGTCGAGGCGCAGCAGGGCGGAGTAGCCGTCGGGGCTGACACCGGCCCGGACGAGAAATCCACCGTCGGGCGTGCGGGTGATGTAGGCGCCGCGTTCGTTTTCGGCTGACTGGCCGTACCGAAACTGCCAGTCTTGAGCAACAAGGTCGCTCAGCGAGACGGCGACCAACAAGCAAAACAGGATTACTTTTTTCATAGAATTGCGATTGATGTTCTTTGATGGTACAAAAGTGGATCGGGTGCAGCAAGCCGGAAAGTACAGTTTAGGCGTGTATGTCAAACTGATTTCGTAAATTAAAAATCTAATAAATTTAATTTCAATTATTTGAATCCTGTTTTGTCATAAATATTGAGTTCTTTGCCACAGATTTTTTCGAGCGTGTTCCGAAAACTGTGTCATTGACATTCGTTCATTTGTAAAAACCTAGGCAGCCCCCACCGGGTACGATTTCACCACAGATTCCACAGATTCCACAGATTGTCACAGATTTATCCGTGGAAAATCTGTGACAATCTGTGGAATCTGTGGTGAAAATTGGTTCGCTGTAAGCATGGCTAAGTTTTTACCGTTCGTTAAAAAAAACGCCGTGCGCGGGTCTTTTGACCCTGCACAAGAGTAGATGACGATCAGGATTCGGCCCAAAATGCGATTCCCATGCAAGACTCACCGCTTGTTCAAACCTTTGGCACGCTGAGCAAACCCGAGCGCCGCGCTTTCGGGAAATGGCTCGGTAGTCCATTTTTCAACAGCCGGAGCGATGTGCTGCGGTTGTTCGAGTACCTGTGCGCCCATGTTCCCGCAGGGGAAAAAGCGATGCAGCAGCCGGTAGACAAGTTATCGGCCTACAGCCAGGTGTTTCCGCCCGGTGAGCGGCGCTCTGCGCGTGCATACAGCGATGCCGACATGCGCCATGCCATGTCGTTTTTGTTTCAGGCACTCAAGCAGTTTTTGGCCTATCAGCACTGGGCACAAGACGAGGTGGATACCGGGCGGCACCTGTGCAAGTCGCTGCGTGAGCGCGGGCTGGATCAGGTGTTTGAAAAAGAATTTGCCGCACTAAACGAACGCCTGAGCGCTTCGCCCCATCGGAGTGCCGAGTATTTTTTCCAGCAATACCACCTGCATGTAGAGCGCTGGGAGGTGTTCCGGCGCTCCAATCGCGGCGCTTCGGACGCGCTCCGGCTGGCCGGCGCAGCCCGCGACGCGCACATTGCCTCCGAAACCCTGCGCCAGGCCTGCGCCCTGCTGGCCCGACCCGGGGAGCAAGCGCCCGACGCGACATCGGTTTTTCTGGAGGCGACACTTGGCGCGGTAGCCGCGGGCGCTTTCAATACGGTGCCGGCGGTGATGGCGTACTACCATTGCTACCTGCTCCTGTCGGAGGAAGACGCCGTCGCAGAGCCGCATTTCCGGAGTTTGCGCAGCCTTCTGGACGCGCACTGGGACTTGTTTCCCAACAACGAAGTGCGCGATCTCTATGTGGGCGCCATCAACTATTGCATCCGGCGGCTCAACGGCGGCGCCCGCACATACATCGGCGAGGCACTCGACCTGTACCGATCCGGTTTGCAGCACCGGGTGCTGCTGGAAGACGGCTACCTGAACCGCTACGCCTACAACAACATTCTGCTGCTCGCCCTCGCACAGGAGGACTGGGACTGGGCCTTGCAATTCCTGGAACAGTACAAATCCGTATTGCCCCCGCGCGACCGCGACAGCGCCTGGCGCTACAACCTGGCCACCTATTATTTTCGGAAAAAGGACTACCGGCAAGCGCAGGAAATCCTCAGCCGGGTCGAATTCCGCGATGTGTTTTACCACCTCGACGCCCGCCGGATGCTGGTGCGCATCTATTTCGACACCGACGCCACGTCGGCGCTGGAGTCGTTATTAGACAGTTTTACGATTTACCTGCAGCGAAAACGGAGTGCCCTGGGCTACCACCGGGAGTTGAACCTCAATTTCGTGCGCTTTGTAAAACGGCTGCTCCAACTCGAACCCGGCAATACCGCTGCACGCCGGCGGCTTGCCGAAAAAATCGGGGAAACCCGGATGGTTGCCGAACGCGAATGGCTGCTGGCGGTATGCGGGTAAACGCAGATGTTTGTGTCAGGTAAATTTTATTAGTGTGCCGCTTGGCTGGACAACGCGGGGGCGCTATTTTTCGCAGGCCGAAACAAAAAACAGGAACACGGAATTGGCAAAGGCGCTATGGAAAAAGTAAAAAAATATTTCGAGTCTATCGGTTTTACAGGGGACAGTTTAGAGAAAATTCTTGAATCGTTCGTTCTGATTGAGTTCAAAAAAAACGACTTTGTCGTTGAGGAAGGCAAGGTTGCCAGGTACATCGGCTTTGTCGAAAGCGGAATGTTTCAGTATTATGTCATGGTAGATGGCGAAGAGAAAACCACCTACATCAACATTGAAAATACATTCCTTGCCTCGGTACTGAGTTTTGTGCGCCAACAGCCGGCTCAGGAAAACATCCGCGCACTGACCGATGGGAAACTCAGCCTGATCAGCCGTTCGAACCTGCAAAAACTGGTGGCCGAAGTACCCGGTTTCAAAGATTTCTACATCTCCCTTCTGGAACACACCTTGTGCGGTATTGATGCCAGCCGCCATGATTTGATCGTGCTCAGTGGCGAGCAGCGATACGCGAAAATGCTCCGCGAGGAGCCGCATCTTTTGCAGCAAATACCCCTGCAATACCTGGCCTCCATGCTCGGCGTCACCCCCCGCCACCTCAGCCGTATCCGCAGTCAAGTCCGTTAGCGGGCTAAACTGAGCGGAACAGCCACCAAAATTATTTCTGGACATTTGTCCAGTATCCCCGGCTTTTGTCCGCCGCACCTTTGCACCGTCAACAAACAACACTGACGGGCGATTCGGGTATGTCTGAACCGCTATCTCTCCCGGGCATTTTTCACAACTAAATTTAACAATACAATGAAATTCAATCAATTGGCCACCGTGGCCCTGCTCTTCCTGTGTGCTTCCGTTTCTGCCCAAAGCCGCTTTTCAAAAAATGAGATCAGCGTGAATGGTTTTCGCAATCCGTCCATCGGAATAGAATACCGACACAAAAACGTGTCCATTCATGGCGGGTATTACATCACGGCGCTGGAATCGGGCATCACCACCAAGTTTATCAAAGTCGGCCTGACCGGCTGGTTTCTGCCGATCGGCAAAAAGGAAAACCCGTCTTCATTTTATGCAGGCGCTTCCTATCTGCGCGGCCTCAATCTGGACTACAACAATGAGAATGCTCTGGGTGTGGAGGCGGGTTTCCGCTGGATGGTCTGGAAAGGAATCAACCTCCGGCTCGGCGCCATTGCGCTGGTGGCAGACGGGCATGGGCCGAGAATCAACCCGACTCCGGGTATCAGTTATTCCTTTTTCTTTTAAAAACCAATTTGAAAGCACTATTCAATTCAACATTCTCAAACAATGAAGATCAATCAATCAATCGGCGGTCTGTTCATCTTTGGGGCGATCGCTCTTTTCATCCCGTACACGATGCTCACTATCATTTTTGAGTATCCCGACATTTTGAGGCAGGACACGGCCGTTATCCTCACCAAATTTCACGAAGGCGGCAGTCGCCTGATTTGGACCTGGTTCGCTTTTGCCGTCACGGGCCTCCCGCTTTTGCCGGCATACATCCTTTTAGGGCAAAAATTAGAGACCAATTCCCCACTTGTCCGTATTGCGACGACCATCGGGGTCATCGGTTTAGTGGTGCAAATGGTCGGGCTGCTGCGCTGGACATTTGTGGTGCCGGTGTTGGCCGACACGTTCGCGACCGCTACCGACGAGCCGACAAAAGCCGCCGCGATTATGGCCTTCAGGACGATCCATCAATTTGGCGGCGTAATTTTGGGCGAACATCTGGGACAATTGTTCACCATCGCCTGGACGGTTGTAATTTCCCTGTCGTTCGCCAAACTGAAACTTTTCCCGAAGTGGGTTCATGTGCTGGGGCTTGTCAGTTCGTTCATTTACCTGTTGGCGCAGGCCGAGTTGTTTGCCACGGTAATGCCCGGTTTCCCGGTTTGGGAAATGGCCGGTTTTATCGGCAGCACGCTTTGGCTGGTCTGGCTGGTGGT
>CAYMQY010000109.1:4220-14132 GCA_964392655.1 uncultured Saprospiraceae bacterium | reverse complement strand
AAGCCTAGAAAATTTTTTACGTTCTCATAAAATGATGCAAGAACTACATCTTCTCCATCTTGTGAGTAGCTTTTTTTATGCCGAAAGTAATTCAAAATTGATAACACAAATAATTTTATGTTTTTCATGGTAGTGCTATTTGCTTTGTTTTGCGAAGTTAAGGTACAAAGTTGGCAAGAAATATTACAACGGTGAGAGTTGGTTTATTTTCTTTGTCCCTTGAAATTATTATTTTCAAGTGTTGAGAAAAAACTGAGAGATGAGTGTGTCAGCAAATAAATTGTTTTTCATATCTGTTTTGTTGCTATTGAGTTATGGAAACATGGCGCAGACTCCGTCGTTTATTCGATTTGGTGCACAACGCGGATTTTCAAGCGATTTGGTTTACTGTACATTTCAGGACAGCAAAAGCATTCTTTGGTTTGGAACAGATCAAGGGCTGGTGTACTACGACAATAATAAATTTAGGCAGTATACAACTGAAAATGGTTTGCCAGACCCCGAAGTTTTTAATATTTGGGAAGATAGCCGCGCAAATTTATGGCTTACCTGTTTTAGGCAAAAGCCAAGTTATAGAAGGGATGGTGTTTTTTTAAATCATAAACAAGATACGAGTCTTAAAGGTGCTGAAATGTATCTTGGAATTTGTAATTATTATGAAGACAAAAATCACAATGTTTGGCTGCTGGGGTCAATTTCTGATATCTATAGATTAGATGGGACGTCGGTTAAAAAATTTACTTTTCCTGATGCAATACTTTATTTGAAAGATATTGATTATAAGCGCTATGCAATGGCTACGACCTCTATTTTTGAGTTTGATTCTGACACCTTTTCTTGTATATATAAATTTGATAAAAATACATTAGTTTCTGGGGCAACAGAAGGAATTGATAATATTGGAAATAGAGTTCTGTATTCTTTCAAAGATAGAATTGTTTTGTTGGAGGTAAATGATGTTAAAGTAAAAAGATTAGATGCGAGATTTAGATTGAGTGGCTTTGTCTACACCGACCACTCCAACCGCTTCTGGGTTTGCTCACCATCGCTTGGCGCCATTTGTTTCGACAACGACAGCCGTGATCTGTCCAACCCCAAGGTGTACCTGCCGGGCAAAAAGGTGTCCAGCATGATTGAAGACGAGCAGGGAACCTTCTGGTTCTGCACACTCGACGACGGTGTGTACGGCTTGCCGCTTGGTGCCCCTATCACATACTCAAAAACGGATGGAATCCGCTCGAACAATTTATCGTCGGTAGCGCGGGACAGTTCCGGGCGTATCTTGTTCGGAGACGACGAAGGGAACATGAACATTCTGAGTCAGGGCAAACTCTCCGCGGAACGGTATCAATCTGCAGACGGCTACAACCGGGTACTTGGCATTTATCCGCTCGCCAAAAACGAAGTCTGGGTGGTTACCGACGAAGGCGTTTATGTCCAGTACTACAACGGCGCCCGGACGAAGGTGCCTGCACTTGGCAGCCCCAAAACATTGTGCCCGGATGGTAACCGCGTCTGGTGCGGGACATCCGCCGGACTTTTTGAAATTGACCGAAAATCAGGCAAGGTAAAGCGGCACTCTACCCAGCGCGTAACGGCCATTGCCAAAGACTCCGACGGGGTACTTTGGACGGGCAGGATCGAAGGTGTACTCAATTCCGCCGACTCGTTTCAATATAACTGGGGCGGCGCTTTCCCGGAACTCCAAAGCCGTATCGTGGCGATCCAGAGTGGCGGTACCCGCCAACTTTGGGTGGTTACCCCTAACCTCGGTTTGATCCGGGTAAGGGTACGGCAGGGGAAGGTCGAGCGGGTAGAGCAAGTCAACAAATTCCTGAAAGAGCCGATCCACAATATTCATTCCCTGCACCAGAGTCCGTCCGGTGTCCTTTGGCTGGCTACCAATAAGGGCATATTCCGTCTTGATCCTGAAAACTGGTCGGTATTCCGCTACAACCACCACGACGGCCTGCCCAACAATGATGTCAAATCCATCGTGGTGTACGGCGATACTCTGTGGACGGTTTCTCCCGGGGGGTTGACGCGTTTGCTGCTCACGCCGTTCCTGCAGAAGGGCAAGTTTCCCACCTATATTACGGCAGTGCGTTATCGCGAAAACAATATCGTGCGGGAAATATTCCTCAACGACGCCCCCTCCCAAACCCGAACTACCGTGCTGCCGCTAAGCGCAACACTTGTGGAGGTGGACTTCGCCGGCCTTGACTACAGAAGCCGGGGCAATCTCCTGTTCGACTGCGTCATTCAGGAAGAACTCCCTCCCATGAAATGGATTACACCGGATAACCTGATTCACTGGCTTCAAGAATATGCCAAAAAGACTCCGCCAGATACCATTCGCCTGACCAAGTCAGGCCTGGACTTTGGCGTAAATATGCCCCCCGGCAGGTACAAACTTTCCGTGACAGCACTAACCCACAACAGCATATATGGCCGTCCATCCGACTACTGGACGGTGATTATGCCTGCCCACTGGTACGCCACGATCTGGTTTTATTTGGCAATCTGGGTGATCACCGGGCTTGCTATTGTACGCATTTACCAAATCCGTGACCAACTGCGCCTCATGGCTCTCGCCGTCGCCCGCTTCCGACTTATGGCGCTTCAGGCACAGATCAACCCGCACTTTATCGGCAATGCAATCAATGCCGTCCAGCGGTTTTTCTACCCGCCCAGCCCTGTCGTATCCAGCGCATACACCGCCGCGTTTACGAATATGCTACGAAAAACGCTTTTCTACTCCGAAAAAACATTTATCACGTTTGAAGAGGAGGTTGCTTTTTGCACGCATTACCTGGAAATGGCCCGACTCCGGTATGGCGACCACAAGTTCGTTTACTCCATTACCGGTACCGAAAAGATACCTGCCGATTTGCCCTACCCATCCCTTTTCATGCAACCCATCCTCGAAAACGCAACGATTCACGGAATTGCGCCCACCGGATTGACCATGATAAATCTGGATTACACCATGCGCAAAGGCAGGCTGTATTGTTCCGTAACCGACAACGGCCCGGGCCTCAACGCCGGGATGGATGGGAAAGCCAACCACGCAGACTACAAACGCCGATCAAAAGGAATCTCGATCCTGCAAAACAAGGCTTCTACGCTTAACCAACTCTTCGATCTGGAAATGCAAATGGAGATTCAGGACCGGTCCGAAGTTTGGCAAAATGAACGGGGCACGCGCGCTATCGTGTCGTTTGACGTCCAAAAAATTCAAAAAGCCCTGCAACGGCAGGCGAAAATTGAGAAGTACGCTGTACCTTCCGGCCATTAATCCGGTATTTTAACACGCATGAGACGAATCAGTGCCATAATTATTGACGACGAAGCCAACGCTATCCAGTCGCTCAAAGGCATGTTGGACGAACTTTGTCCGATGGTAACGTTGTCGGGTATCGCCACCTCCGTCGAACAGGCAGTGGCCATCGTCAACCAGTATCGCCCGCAAGTAGTTTTTCTGGATATTGAAATGCCGCCCCACAGCAATGGCTTTGACTTCCTTCGAAAAACGGAACACCTGAATTTTGGGGTCATCTTTACCACGGCTTACCAGCATTATGCCGTACAGGCGATCAACGAATTTCAGCCCTGGGCCTATCTGATCAAGCCGTACAAGGCTGCCGAACTGATTCAGGCCGTACATGTGGCGACACTCATGTCCGCCCAATCCGACAAACACATACAGCACCAGCCTCGGGGCGTACTTCTCAGCGATATGCGCAAGGGAAACGTTGTGGTTCGATACTCCGATCTGATTTGCTGCCTGACCGAAGGTTCACTCACCGTTTTTTATTTCTACAACGACGGCAAGGTGGAAAGCCTGGCCGTTTACCGCAGCCTGCGCGAAATTGAAGCCGAACTGCCCATGCAATTTTTCTGCCGGGTACACCACGGCTCCATTGTCAACATGGCTTTTATTCGCCGCTTCGAGCGCATCGGACGCTCCGGCAAACTCTACCTCGACGCCGATATTGTCGTGGAAGTTTCGACGCAAAAAATGGAGCACTTCTCCCGGGAATTCAACCTGTTTCTGAAAGGCGCCGAACTTGCCGAGTCGAAGAAAGTCTGAATGTTTCTTTTCACCGAAAGTCGGATTGATTGGCGGAAACAAACTCCGCAAACGCCAGTAAGGACTCGAACCGCCCGCTCACATCGAAGTCCGTGAGTACCTGCGACTCCTCGGTTTTGCCGGCGATCAACGCTGTTTGCATACCCAGAGCCTGCCCAAACTGCATGTCGGACAACGAGTCGCCTGCGATCCACGCGTGCTCAAACCGAATGTCGGGAAAATCTGCTTGCGCCTGCAGGGCCATACCCGTAGCCGGTTTCCGACAAACACAACCCGCATCGGGCCGGTGCGGGCAATGGTACACCCGGTCAATGCGCCCGCCTGCGCGACGCACACCGGCCAGCATTTTTCGGTGTACTGCCGCAAGATCGGCCCCGCGCATCAGCCCCTTGCCTACGCCGGCCTGGTTGGTCACCACCACAATGCGCCCGAAAAACCCGGACAGAAGCCGAATCGCCTCCAAGGCCCCCGACTCGAATTCAAAATCGGCCGGACACCGAATGTAATCGCCCACCGTGCGCCGGTTGATCACACCGTCGCGATCCAGAAAAAGACTTGGCTGTAGCATAACTCAAAACCCGAAACTCAAAACTCAAAACTAAAAATCCGTCCCCAGAGCGATGTGCAACACGGGGTCCTGCACCACGCGAGTTTCGATGCCCCAGCCGTAATCGAGCCGGACGTACATGCCGAATATCGGCGCCCGGACGCCCACGCCATAGCCGGCTACGAGCGGATCGCGGAAGTAGTTCACCTTGACCGTAATGCTTGGCTGTGCCGGAGGCTGGGGGTAGTATTTGTACACGGTGTTCAGGGGGTTGTCGCCGTCGTAAGGGTCGCGGCCCTGCCAGGCGGTACCGATGTCGAAGAAACCGATGAGTTGGAAGTTGCGCCAGAAGTTGCCGAGCACGGGCTTTTTCGAGAGGTACTTGAAGATCGGCACCCGAAGTTCGCTGTTGATGAGCGCATATGAACTGCCGTTCCGGATGTTTTGCTTGAACCCGCGCATGTTGGCGGCAAGGGTTTGGTAGGCGAAATTGCCGGTCTGAGGTACCGGAATCTGGTCGTTAAAACTCGGAAACAGCCAGTTTTCCACGCCGCCGAGGAAATACAGGATACGTTCGGAGCCAAACGTGGTGGCAGCCGCAAACCGCACCGCCAGAATGGAGTGGCGGGCAATCGGCTGGTAGTGCCGGGCATCTATGCCCAGAACGGTCATAAACCCTTTGTTGAAACGCAGACTCCAGGTCGGTTCGGTGTTGAACTCGAAGCGTTTGACCGCTTCCACAAAAATCTTTGCCCGAGAGCCGGTGCGCAGGTTCATGTCCACATCCACCGTGTTGTCGTACACGGCGGTGAGGCGCACGGACGCCCGTTGTTCGGCATACTCCGGCGTTTCGAGCGTGTTTTTGTTGGTCGTCAGCGTGATGGCCCGGTCTTGCCGAAGTGTGCCCATGGCCCGCAGGCTGAAGAACGGATCAATCGGATAACGCAGTTCGACCTGCCCCAGGAAGGTGTTGGTGCGCACCTGCTCGAGGTTTGAAATGCCGCCGGAAGGCGCGTTTTCAATCGAATTGACCACCGTTTTCCGGTAGAGGGCGAAGCGCTTGTCGAGCCGGCGTTTTTTGTTGTCAAACCAGAGGTAGTACTCGGCGCCGTTGAACGTAGTGGGCAAACGGAAGCCCGCCTCAATCACGTAGTCTTCCAGCAGGTCTTTAAAATTGGCTTTCAGCAACACCCCCGGTGGCGGTGTGCCGAACCCGACCGGCGTACCGGCATAACTGTCTAAGCCCTCGAACAGGAGGTTGTTGTCAATCGTCGTGGAAATGAAATCAGCCCGGAACCGGGTGCGATACGGCACGATGCGCGAAGGTTGAAAGCGGTGTACCTCCACCGGACGGGCGGCGAGACTGCTGCGCTCAAACGGCTTTTCGCGCAGGGGCATGGGCTGTACAGTTTCCGCCGGCACTTGCTGTTCCTGTTGAACAGGCGGAGGCGGCACGGCTGGAGCGCCGGTAGCCGGAGGCCCTTGATCCAGCAGGTACTTAGGCACCTGAAACAGCCAGCCGGGATTCAGAATCTGTGCCGTATCGGTGGGCTGTGCCCGCCAGACAGCGCCGCTGATCGTATCTTCTTCCACGGCTACCACGACCGGCGGCTGGTCCATACTTGGGCGCGTCGGCACCGACAAGCCCAAGGCCCGCAGGGAAAGTTCTCGGTAACGGGTTGTCCAGGCAGGTACCCGAATTTCCGGCTGCGCGGGTTGCAGGAGAATCTGGTATTTTCGGTCTCGGCGTACCATTTCCGCCACTCGTTTGGCGCGCGGCGCTACATGCATGGTTTCGATGTTGCGGTCGTAGTTCGTCTGGTTCCAGGTTACCGGACGTTTTTTGAACACCGGGAATGTGCGGATGCTGTCTATTTGGGTGGAATCCACATTTTGTAAGACAGTATCGAGCGGGGCGAGGTAGTACAGGGCGCGTTCTGCGGGCCATTCGCCCTTCTGCTGCATGTTCAGGGCTTTGATCTCTGTGCCGTCTTTCAGGTAAATGATGTCCTGGAAATAGGCGGTGTACGTTTCCAGATAGCCGGCCTGACGGTTGAACACGCCGCTTTCGTCGCTCAGGAAAACGAAATGCGTGCTGTCCAGGCCGAGTGGTGCGCGTTCGTCGGCGAATGGGGTGTTGGTGAGGCGGATAAGTTCGTTGCTGCGGCTGTCGAGGTCGAAGAAAAAGAGGTCGAACTGGCCGGTGGGCAGGATGGTGTCGAGGCGCTGGGGCGACAGGGTGTCGGTCAGGCGGTTGCTGGAAAACAAGATGCCTTTGCGGCTGTCGAGCACCGCCACGGCGGCGTCAAGGTCGTCCCAGAAATCCTGCGTCAGCCGCTCGGTGTTGCGGTTGGCGGTGTTGTACAAAAACAGGTCGGAGTAGCCTTTCACACAAGCCGAAAAGGCGAGCGAAATCGGATTGACGTAGTCCATGCTGTACACCCGTTGGTACTCGGGCGAAAGCATATCCGATTCTTTTTTCCCGGTTTCGCGGTCAATGTGCACGACCTGCGGAGCATCACGCCGTTCGGTCAGTACGGTGAGCCGCTTGTTATCGGGGTTCCAGGCCAGCAAGGGGTAATTCAGGTCGTTGGCCTGCTGAATGTTGCGCACGCCGCCGCGGAGCAGGCATTTGCGTTTGCCGGTTTTGACGTCCTGCATCCACACCTTCCAGCGTCCGATCTCATTACTCGTCCAGGCGATGTGCTTGCCGTCGGGGCTGATTTTCAGTTGGGAAAGGACGGGGTTGCGTTTTTGTTTTACGGCAAGTTCATGCTTTGCATCAGGTTTCCGGGTGCCTTGTGCTTCGTCGTGGTAACGCTGGTGGTAGTACTTCATCAGGGCGTCCGTCGTGCGTTTGTAGCCGCCGCCGAGTACGTACAGAAATCCGGCGTCCATACTTCGGTTGATGCGGGTGAGGTAGATCAGGTTGCTGATGGTGCCTTTGCCAAAGTGCATGGCGATGTAGTACCAGAACGCGTGTCCGGCCAGGCGCGGGTGGTCGCGGGCGAACTTGTCGAACGACTCGTAGCGGCCCGACTGAAACAGGTCGCGCAGGGCGTTGTCCACCTCGGTGTTCCATTCCTCGCCGCAGTAGGCGGTGAGGCCGAACGTGTACCAGCCGGGCAGGTTGAGCAGCACGGCGTTTTGCACGATTTCCTGCAAATTGGCGCCGAAGAGCATCGAATTGAGCAACACGCCGGCGGTACCCTCGCGAATCTGGGCTTGCAGGTGGCGGTGGTTGCCGTCGTAATACACAAACACCTTGTTGCCCAAAACTTTGGTTTCACCGGCCTGAAACTGGAACAATTCGTCTTCGCCGATATTGCTTTGTTTGAGGTCGGAGATGTCGCTGAACACCAGCAATTCTATTTTCTCGGACATCTGGTGTTCCAGCATTTGCTGCACGGAACCGAAGTCCAGTTCGGCTATTTGCAGGGCCGACTGGGCGATGTTGCGCGCGTCGCCGTACCAATAGGTGTCGAAATTCCGGGTTTCATAGTGCATCCACTCGTCGAACTGGCGGTGGTACTGCACCCGGTTTTTGCCGAACGAGGTCTGGGAGGTAGTCTGTGCCTGCATGACTTTTGGGGCTGCGCCCAAAAGCAGGGCAAACACACCAAAAAAAACGCGTGAACAAAGAGTTGCCGGTTGAATGTTTATCCGCATGTGCAAACGTGCTTGGGTTTCGCCCAAAAGTGGGGCTTTTCGGCGTAACCAACAATGCCGCCCGTGGCAAAACGCGCTTTTAGCGGCAAAGTTTTTTGGTAGTGATACGTGATGGTAGATTAGTGATACGCATTTTTGCCGCTATTGGCCGGCAATTGCCGGTTTGTACACATTTTTAACCATGGCAAAAGAACAACGTCCCCGAATCGTCCTTGAACAAACCGGTTTCGATCGGGTAATTGAAGGGCTGTCCCTGTCAGCGCTTCTTGTGCTGATCCTGCTGCCGGCTGTGTATTACGGCGACTTGCCGGACACCATTCCGCAGCATTTCAATGCCAAAGGGGAGGCCGACGGGTTTGGCTCAAAAACGTTTCTCTGGTTCTTGCCCGGACTTGGCGTGGCGCTCTACACTATGATGACATTGATCAGCCGCAGCCCGCATACGTTCAACTACATGGTCAAAATCACGGAGGCGAATGCTGCCGAACAGTACCGGATGGCTACCCGCTTAGTGCGGTGGCTCAAACTGTTCGTCATGCTGCTGTTCGTATACATTACCTGGGGGATTATCAACGGCGCCATGTCGGGCCAAACCCGACTAAGCCCCTGGTTTGTATTCGTGGTGCTGGCCGTCAATTTCGGAACCATCGGCTGGTACTGGTCTGCCTCGTGGCGCAAACGGTAAGTTGTTCACTCATTCAAATTCCAGTCGTATTCGGCAAAACCAATGGCTCCCGCCTCCAACTTCACTTTTGTGTAGCGGTACAAAAACGCCCGCAATTCGCCGAAATCGGCAGCGTACCACTCGAAAATCCTGCTCACTGTGGCCTTGCCCGCTGCGATCGAATTGTATTTCGGGTTGTTGACAAACCGGCGTGTGCGCTGCTCCAGCATGGTTTCCAGATTGTCGGCGCTGAAGGCTCGATTCATCAACGGCGGACAAGAGCGGGCTGCGCAATTTATCGCAAAATGGATTCGGGCGTCCTTGAAAACAGGCCGCAAAATGTCGTTTTCGATCTGGTTCAGGCTGTACTTTTTGCCGCCGAGTTCGATGCGCTTCAGGTCCCAGGTTTTGCCGCCGTCGAGGTCCATGATGCTTTTCAGGGGGTAGTTTTCGGCGATCAGATCAATGGTGAACGCGTTGTACGCATTGATCCAGTAGGCCATTTTTTCGGCGCGGCTCCAGGAATCGGCGGGCAGGTTGTCGGCCAGAGATTTCAGGTAGGCATCCAGCGCGGCTTTGTCGGTTTTGAACCCCTTGTAGTTCACCCTGCCGTCGGCGCCCACATGTTTGCGCAGCAATTTGTCCCAGGCTGCATGCAGCTTAACCGGCGGGCGGGGTGGGGGAGTGGCTGAAACGGGAACGGATGATTCGTTACCCGGCCTGGCAGCAGACGATGAATCGGTTGTTTGCGCAAAGCTGCCGGAACTGATCAACAGCGCAAACAGCAGGGCGGGATACTTTCGGAGAAGGATTTCGATTTGCATAATTGGTAACCGGTTTTATTTTGCCGGTACAAGGTTATGAAGCGATGCGACATCGGGTTTGGGTAAAATGTGAAAATCAGCCCGAATTGTCGCGCAGGCGAACAAAAAAGGCCGG
>CAYMQY010000109.1:0-4120 GCA_964392655.1 uncultured Saprospiraceae bacterium | reverse complement strand
GGGTAAAATGTGAAAATCAGCCCGAATTGTCGCGCAGGCGAACAAAAAAGGCCGGACGGGTTTCAAGCAGAAGTGTGTGGGCGAAGGGCGGTAAATATTTCTACTTTTGCAGCCTCAAAAATATATTCAGAAACCCACGGGTAAACCCGTGGGCTGAAAATGAAACCCTCCAACCAGAAACCTGCAAACCAGAAACCTTCAAACCGTGTCCGTCCAAGTCCAACACCTCACCAAAATATACGACACCCAACACGCGGTGGATGACATCTCGTTCTCCGCGCGCAAGGGCGAAGTGCTCGGTTTTCTCGGCCCCAACGGCGCCGGCAAAACGACCACGATGAAAATCATCACCGGCTACCTGCCCCAAAGCAACGGAACCGCCGAAGTGTGCGGGTTCGACGTGACGGCACAGCCCATGCAGGCCCGCGCCTGCGTCGGTTACCTGCCCGAGCACAACCCGCTGTACCGCGACATGTACGTGCGCGAGTACCTGGAGTTCACGGCAGGCATTCACCGCGTACCCACCCCCCGCCGCCGGGTGGAGGAAATGGTGGAACGCACCGGACTCACCTCGCACCGCCACAAACGAATCGCCGAACTCTCCAAAGGCTACCGCCAGCGCGTAGGTCTGGCACAGGCTATGCTCCACGACCCGCAGGTGCTCATCCTCGACGAGCCGACCTCGGGCCTCGACCCCAACCAGATCGTCGAAATCCGCCAACTCATCAAGGACCTGGGCCGGGAAAAAACCGTGATCCTCTCCACCCACATCCTCGGCGAGGTGGAAGCCGTATGCGACCGCGCGATCATCATCAACAAGGGGAAAATAGTCGCCGACGCCCCAATTGCCGAACTGAAAAGCCGGTTTGCCGGCCAAAGCGTGGTGACGGTGGAGTTCGGCCAAAACGTAGAGAAAAAACTGCTCGAAAGCCTGCCCAGGGTTCAAAAGGTGCAACTGCTTGGGTCGAACCGCTGGCAAATTACCGCCGCTGCCAATCAGGACCTGCGTCCCGACCTGTCGGCTTTCGCAGCCAAACACAACCTGACCCTGCTGGAACTGCACAAGGAAGTTGTCAGCGTGGAAGATATTTTTCAACAACTCACGAAGTAAGGCCTCCCCCCGACCCCCTCCAAAGGAGGGAGCGTTTTGTCACTCGATTACCGTCCAACCATGTTCGCCATATTTCGCAAAGAAATCAATGCTTTTTTCTCCTCGCTGATCGGCTACATCGTCATCGGCATCTTCCTCGTGCTGATGGGTCTGGTGCTCTGGGTGTTTCCCGAATACAGCGTGCTGGAGGGCAATTTTGCCAACCTCGACACGCTGTTTTCCATGGCGCCGATGATTTTCCTGTTCCTAATCCCGGCGGTCACCATGCGCACCTTTGCCGAGGAAATGCAAACCGGTACGATCGAATTGCTCGTGACCCGGCCCATTTCCGACTGGCAAATCGTGGGTGGCAAATTCCTGGCCTGCCTGACCCTGATCGTATTCGCCATTTTGCCCACGGCGCTCTACTACTTCACCGTGTACAACCTCGGCGCCCCTCCCGGCAACCTCGATTCCGGGGGTATCCTCGGCTCGTATATCGGGCTGCTGTTTCTGGCCGCTGCGTTTGCCGCTATCGGCATTTTTGCTTCTTCGCTCACCAACAACCAGATCGTGGCGTTTCTCCTGGCCGCGTTCCTCTGCTTTTTTGTGTACCAGGCCTTCGACGCACTCAGCCGCCTGCCGGTATTTTTCGGCAAAACGGACGACATCGTGCAGGCAATCGGAATCCAGTACCACTACGACTCGCTGAGCCGCGGGGTACTGGATTCGCGTGATGTCGTGTATTTCCTGTCGCTCATTGCAGTGTTCCTGGCGGCTACAGTGCTGTCGTTGGGAAGGCGGCGCTGGTAAGAACACCGGGATGACTTATGACTATTCAGGCTTCGCATCGCTGCTGTAAATATCCCTGACCACCACATACCGGCCGTTGCGTTTTTCCCAAATGGCCATGTACTTGCCCGAATAAATTACTTTTCCATTGGCATCTTTTGCCGTAATCCTGCCAATTTCCGTCACGGTGTTGCCGTCGCCAAAAACCTCCAGGGTTTCAAAACTGCTCGTTTGGCCTTCCTTTTTTTCGGCTTTCTCCGCTTCGATACGTTTGCGGATGGCCGCTTTCCCGACCAGCATGTCGGGCTTGTACGGTTCAATACTGACGGCATCGTCGGCATAAAAAGCCAGTTCGGCATCCACGTCGCGGGCATTGGCCGCCTCCGCCCAGGCCGTTTCAAGGGCCTGGATTTCGGCTTTGACGGCTTCCTTGTCGGGCGCAGTGAGCCACGACCGGGCTATTTTCCACTCGCCGTTCGTTTTTTGCATCGCATTGGCGTAGCTGCCGACGATGTCAATCGCGATGTCGTACACATTGGTTTTCCCATACACCTCGTACCTGCCTTTGGCTACCCAGGCGTGCTCGGCATCCGACCAGTGGATGCCGGTGTGTTTGAGCAGCAGGGTGGTGTTGTTTTTGATGAACTGCCCGGCAAAATAAGCGGCTATGTTTTCGGCGCCTTTGATTTAATTGCCCTCCGGGTCAATACGCACGGCATCGTCGGTGTACATTTTGCCGAGGGCGACGTGGTCTTGAGCGTTGTAGGCGGCCATGAACCGACGGGTGAAGGTTTGCAGTTCAAGTTCGTCGTTGACAGACTGGGCCGGCAAACTGCTGTCCGCAAGGCAGAGCAGGGCCGTCATAAAAAGGATGTTTTTCATGCTATGAAATTGTTTGAGTGGACAAAATTCACCGTGGAGGGAGCACTACTACCGCCGCTTTGCCAACGTATCCGCGCCTGCCGTCAGGCCGATGACGGCGCCATTGCCTTGCACCCGGCTCAAGAATGCCGTACCCTCCTGAACGGCTTCCCCGATTTCGAGTATGCCGTTATTCCTGATTTGACCCAAAACAGTGAGGCCGTCGAAGTAGCCGGTTTCTCCAAGGATGACAAGCATTGCACCCTTTTGTATGGCAAGCGTACTCCCGTTTTCGATCAGCAAGGCGTCAATGTGTGCCTGAGTACGTTCAAGAACGGGGTAAAACTGCCTGCCTGCCGGGATAATGACCTGTGTGAATGCGTCGGGCGCACGGCCTCCGCTCCAGTTGGCGGAGCAGTTCCAGTCGGTGGCGAGGCCGGGTTTTCCGCCTTTCCAGGTGGCGGTTTGTTGGGCTTGCAAGGCCGTTTGGGCAATCAGGGTGATGGCTGCAAAAAAAAGGATATTTCTCATGTGCGTGATATTTTTAGTGGATACAGGTTGTTCGTAATGGTGGTGTTCAGCGATTGCACTCATAGACCTGCCGGCCGCATTGCCTGCAAACCATCTTGCCGTTCCCGGACTTGCGATTCGGCTGGTTGTACATCCCGACATAGCCGGAATATTGGTTGTTGCTCAGCGGAGCATGGCAAACGCAATGGGCGCCTTCAGCCGCCTGCACGGCCAGGATGTCGGTGGCTTGTGCCTGCTGCACAGCGGTGCAACTGCTACCCGAAATACTCAGACCTGCGGCCAGGGACAAACACAGAAACAGGGAGGATAAACGGGCGTTTATTTGTTTTTTTCCCAGCCCGGCACAGGCATTCCAGATACAAAAAATCCACGCGACTCCCATCAGCACCACCATCCCCAGGAGGGCGGTGAGCGCGTTTTGTTCGAGTTGGCCGACAAGGCTGCCGACATGGGTTTCCTGTACGCCGGCATAGCGCAAGGGAGTGGTCGGGTTTTGCCCGGGAAGCGAAACGATGCCTGCAAAAGCGAGGACGGCGGCTGACAATAACTTCGATGCCATGATGCTTGAATTTAGTTGTGAACAAATGAAAGTTGGGTTCTTTTTCAATTCATGTGTCGAAGGCCTGTATCGGTGTTTGATTGCTGCGTGAAGTAAGGAGATAAGGAAAATTTTTTTGAAAAACTGATGGGACAAAGGTGTAGACAGGAGCCTTCCGGCATCGGGTAATTGCGTTCCAAAAACGGGTAGTCTGGATTCGGAGCGCAAAAAAAACGGGTAATCAGGTTGCATACAACCTGATTACCCGTTTGGTAATTTTTTGGCTATCAGTTATTTACTGGTTGCGC
>CAYMQY010000108.1:0-14179 GCA_964392655.1 uncultured Saprospiraceae bacterium | reverse complement strand
GCCAAATACCCCCCAACTCCCACCGCCACAACCGCACTCATTCCGAACGCCGCTCCCGGACCGAATCCGTACCACACCGCTCCCGTCAGGCTGCTGGCCAGCAGGGCGCACACGCTTTGAAAAGCGGTGTAGGTGCCGATGGCGGTGGCGGTGTTTTCTTTTTCGCAGATATTACTGATCCAGGCTTTGGCTACACCCTCGGTGGCGGCGGCGTACATGCCGTACAGGAAAAACAGGGCATAGGCGAACCCGGGAGTAATGGAAAACGCCATGCCCGCATACACGAGCGCGAACACCAGCAGTCCGGCCACAAACACCCGGCGCATGCCCAACCGGTCGGCCAGAATTCCCATCGGAAATGCTGCGCCGGCGTACACGAGGTTGTAAAAAATATACACCCCGATCACCTCGGCATCGCTCATGCCCGACTCCTTGATTTTCAGCAGCAGGAACACGTCCGAACTGTTGAACAGCGCAAACACCAGCAGCCCGCCCACCAGGCTCCGGTACTCCGGACGGCTCTGTTTCCAGTAATGGGCGAATGCAAAAAAATTCAGCGCGGAGGCGCGGAGACGCGGAGTATTTTCATCCTCTGCGTTTTCTCTC
Organism: uncultured Saprospiraceae bacterium; assembly: GCA_964392655.1. Lineage (GTDB taxonomy): Bacteria > Bacteroidota > Bacteroidia > Chitinophagales > Saprospiraceae > M3007. Next base: position 13,573 of record CAYMQY010000108.1, on the reverse strand, counting down.
CGCGTCTCCGCGTCTCTGCGGTGAAAAAACTCTACGTCTCCGTGGTGAAAACCATCGTCTCTGCGGTGCTTCACTTTTTCCTGAATAAAAAACGTGGCGCCGATGGCCAGCAGCCCCGGCACAAACGCCAGCAGGAACAGCGTTTTGTACTCCTCCGGATACCATTGCAGGTACAGCAGCGCCAGTGTCGGCCCTAGCACTGCGCCTAATGTGTCCATTGCCCGGTGAAACCCGAACACCCGGCCCTTGGTGGCGGCATCGGATTCGTCGGAAAGCAAGGCATCGCGCGCGCCGGTGCGTACGCCCTTGCCGAGGCGATCAATTGTACGGGCAAAGAAAATCCACAGGGGCCAAACGAAAGCCGCCATCATGGGTTTGGACACAGCGCTCAGGGCGTAGCCAACCTGCACAAACGGCAGGCGCCGCCCTGCCCGGTCGCTCCATTTTCCAAAGTAGCCTTTGCTCAACCCGGCAGTCGCCTCGGCTACACCTTCGAGCACGCCGATCAGCAGCACCGAGAAACCGATGCTTTTGAGAAACACCGGCATGATCGGGTACAGCATCTCGCTTGCCATGTCGGTGAACAGGCTAACCAGGGAAAGTACCCAAACGGTGCGGGTGAGGTATTTTGCCATACCGGCAAAGATACGCGGTTGGCTGTTGGCGGTTGGCTTTTGGCTATTGGCTTCCGAATAAGAGTACACCACTCAAGTTGAGCGTCACGCTCAGGAAAGCCAACAGCCAATAGCCAACCGCCAACCGCCGCTTACCGGCGTTTCAGGAGGTAGCGGCGCATGTCCTCCACGTTGTACACCACGGTCACTTCCCAGCCGTTTTCGTACAGGAAATTGAGACCGTCCACCGCGCTGCGGAATTCGTAGCGGCGGGCTTTCGAGTCGGTCAGGCACTCACCGGGTTTAACGTCCGCTTTGGCTTTCTGGCCGTAGTCAATTTTGAAATGGTAGGTACCGTCGTTGCGGCGCAGCGGCGTAGCTTCGAGGTAGGCGCTGGTGTTGCCGGAATCAAGCAAAACGCCCTCCACGTACAGTTGGGCGGAAAGCATCAGGCCGTGGAGCAGGAAAAGGGAAAGCAAGGTGACTTTTTTCATAGCGAAGATATTTTTGGGGCAAAGGAAACCGCCCTTTCGATACCGGCAACAACCTTAACCGATGCTTAACGGCTTAACATTTTTTAACCGGTAAAATCACTCACCATTCCCCAAACATCCGCCGGGCATTGTCCGTGGTCTTGCGGGCAATTTCAGCCAGAGGCAGCACTTTCACTTCCGAGAGCATTTCCGCCACTAAGCGGATATAGGCGCTTTCGTTGCGTTTGCCCCGGTGTGGCACGGGCGGCAGGTAGGGCGAATCGGTTTCCAGTACGATGTGTTCCAGCGGCACTTCCCGCAGCACTTCCGGCAGGGTGGATTTCGGGTAGGTGAGCGAGCCGCCCACGCCGAGCATGAAGCCGAGCGCGATCATTTCTTTCGCCTCGTCGAGGGTGCCGGAGAAACAATGAAAAATACCGCGCAGGCGTCCGTCCTGTGCAGCACGCACCACCTCGATGGCTTCGCGGTTGGCTTCGCGGCTGTGAATGATGACGGGTCGGCCCAGGTCTTTGGCCCATTCGCAGTGGCGGGCGAAGGATTTTTGCTGGATGTCGAGCGTGGTTTTGTCCCAGTACAGGTCAATGCCGGTCTCCCCTACCCCGGCCCAGGAGCGCCGGCCCAGCCAGTCTTCCACCAGCGCCAGTTCGGCCTCCCAGGTTTCGGGTTTCACGTGACTGGGATGCAGGCCCATCATGGCAAAGCAGTTGTCTGGAAATGCCGCTTCGAGGTCGAGCATGGGCTGAATGGACTCGGCGTCAATATTCGGCAGGTACATTCTGGCAACGCCCGCCGCTATGGCACGTCGCACCATTTCCGGACGGTCGTGGTCGAATTTGCCGGAATACAGGTGCGCGTGGGTGTCTACAAGTTGAATCATGGGGCAAAGGTAGGGCACATAGGAGTGTTTTAGTGTTTGAGTGTTTTGGTGTTTTAGTCCGCCGTGATGTGGCCCTAAAACACTAAAACCCCCAAACACTAAAACACTTCTTTTACCCGATCTCAAACGTGTGGCTGTAGCCATTCACGGTGACGGTGGCGGTACCGTTGCCGTTGAACACGAGCGTGCCGTTTACGGTGCGGCTGCCGCCCCGGGCATTGGTAGCCGTGATGACGACCGTGGCGGTGCCACCGGTGATAACCTTGTCCGACTTGCGGATGGTCAGGTCGGTGAGTACCAATTCTGTGGTTGTGGAGATAACGGGGTCCACCACGCGCAGGTTGCCGGTGAGGTTTCGGCTGCTGGTGTAGGCGCCGTCGAAAATGTAGTCGGTAGCGGCGGGGTTGAGTCCGGTGGCGGTCAGGTCACCCGAGCCGGAGCCGGAGCCGGACCAGCGGGTAGCCGTGAACGAGGTGGTACCGTCGAGGGAAAATGCTGCGCTTTGCGGAACGCCGAGGTTGCTGCAGGTGATCAGCCAGCCGAGGTCGAAGGTGCCGGTATACGAAGCAGGGCCGACGGAGCCGCTGTGCTGCAGCGAGGTGTCGCCCGGTTCGCCGCAGCCAAGGGATGCCAGCATTTCGGCCATGTCTTCGGTGGAGACGGTGACCCCGGCGGAGCGCTCGGCTACAGCGGTTTCCACGATTTCGGCGGCCTCGGCGTCGGAGATCAGCGCCTGAATTTCCTCAGGGTCTTTTTTGCAGGAAACCAGCGACAGGGCTGCGGCGGCAAGTGCGACGAGCAGGGCGGCATTCAAACGGAAGTTGTTCATAACGAGTAGTGTTGGATTGGTGGTGAAAAATATGTTTTTAATTAATCGGCCACGGCGTCGGTGTTGTTTTGCCGTTTGCCTGGGACAAATGTGGGGGCAGGACAATAGCCGAAAAAAATCCGTTCAACGAACGGTGGACTTGTTTCAACCTGCTGCAAAGGGCCTTGCCGTTGGTTGAAGAAAAGGTGCATTTGGTTGAAACTTCATCATGCCCGCTCCCGCACAAGGGTACTTTTGAATCGAAAACACGGCAGGGGCGCCCTTGCAACTCAACATTCACCACTTTAAAAAAACCATCATGTTTTTCCTGACCGATGCTCCGCAAGAAAAGTGGCTGATCGCTCCGGCCATCATTTTTGGCCGTTATGCCCTGCTGTGCCTGTGGCTGACGGGCTTGTTCTACCTGTGGAAACGTCGTGCGTGGTTGTACCGTAAAATCCAGCAGTCGTTTCCCAAAGGGACCGACTTCCGCCGCGAGATCGGGTACTCGGCACTGACGGCGCTCATTTTTGCAGGCATAGCGGCGCTGTGTTTTGCTACGCCCCTGCGCGGGCACCTGCGCCTGTATACCGACGTGCACGCGTACGGGATCGGGTACCTGATCCTGAGCGTGCCCGGAATGCTTTTTTTGCACGACACCTGGTTTTACTGGATGCACCGCCTCATGCACCATCCGCGACTTTACAAACACATCCACCTCGTACACCACAAGTCGGTAAATCCTTCTCCCTGGTGCGCCTACTCGTTTCACCCGTTGGAGGCGGTGGTGGAGGCAGGCATACTGCCGCTGGCGTTGTTTCTGATACCTTTGCACCCGATCGCGCTGTTTGCCTTCATCACCCTGATGCTCTGGTTCAATGTGTACGGGCATCTGGGCTACGAGTTGTTTCCCCGAAAACTGTACGAAAACCCCCTGGGCCGCTGGCTGAACTCCTCGGTGTACCACAACCAGCACCATGAGCGCTTCAGCGGCAACTACGGGTTGTATTTCACGTTCTGGGATCGCTGGATGGGCACCCTGCGCACCGACTGCGCCCAACGCGTGCAGGAAGTACACGAACGAATTGCCAAAACCTGAACTCATTGCCATGTTACACCATCTGCTTTCGGGGCGCGCGCGCCTGCTGACGCATATTACGGGCTGGTCCCTGGTGGCCCTGCTTTTTTTCTCGCTGTTTTCCAGCGTACGCGACACCGGCGAGGCGCTCGCCCGCACGGCGCTTAACATGGCGTTTTTGCTGGCGCTGTTTTATGGAAATGCCCGGCTGTTAGTCAACCGTTTTTTCGAAACCGGACGTTACAAACCGCTCCTTGCCCTGACCCTGGTTTTTTGGGTCGGAATGTCCTGGCTGCGCGTACTGGCCGAGCGACAACTGTTCGGCGGCAGTATTTTTTCGAGCGGCAATGCGCCCGACGGCGGCACAAAAATGTTCCTCGCGTATTTGCTGTCGTTCTTTTTGTTGTTGCTGTTCAGCACCTTGTACCAGTTGCTGGAAAACCGGTACGCGCTTGAGTTGCGGCACCGGGAATTAGAGGCGCGGCACGCCGAGGCGCAACTGACGAACCTGAAAGCGCAGATCAACCCGCATTTCCTCTTCAACACGCTGAACAACATCTACGCTGCCGCCTCGCTGCAACACCCCCGCACTGCCGACATGGTACTCCACCTGAGCAACTTGCTTCGCTACGTGACCTACGACAGTCAGGAACCGCTGGTGCCGCTTGCGAAAGAAGCGACGCACATCCGGGAGTACCTCGAACTGTTCCGGATGAAAGCCGAACAGCCGCTTGCCATTGCGTTCGAGACGGAAGGCAACCTTGACGAACGGCAGATTGAGCCGCTGTTGTTGTTGCCGCTTGTGGAAAATGCGCTCAAGCATGGCAATCTCGAAACCGCTTCGGATGCATACCTGCGCATCCACCTGAAAGCCGACGCAGCAGGCTTGTCGTTTGAAGTGGAAAACACGTTTGATCCTGAAAATTTGCAAAAAGATGCCGTGGGCGGCGTGGGACTGGAAAATGTGCGCCGCCGACTGACGCTCCGCTATCCGGGGCGCCACCGGTTTGAAACCAACGCTGCAAACGGTACTTTTACCGCCCGAATTGAAATTGATTGATAATTCATTTTCCCCCCAGGCATAAATGCCCGGGCTGAAAATCGAACCAGTTGAATCATTCAAACCAATCGGACCAATCGGTATGTCCCGCATTCGCTGCCTCCTTGTTGACGACGAGCACCTGGCTTTGGCCCTGCTCGAAAAATACATCAGCCGTATCCCTGATCTGGAGGTGGCAGGGGTATGCAAAAGTCCGATCCGGGCGGTAGAACTACTCCAGCAAGAGGCGATTGACCTCCTGTTTCTGGACATCCAGATGCCGTTTCTCAGCGGCATCAACCTGCTGCGCAGCATTTCAAACAAACCTGTTACCATTTTTACCACCGCCTACCCGCAGCACGCGCACGAGGCATACGACCTTGATGCCGTGGACTACCTGCTCAAGCCGTATTCGTTCGAGCGGTTTAGCCATGCCGTGCAAAAAGCCCGGGACGCGCTCAGCATCCGGCGGGCTGTTTCGGCTCCGGAAGGGGTACTTACCGTACGAGTGGAGCGCCGGTTGGTCAAAATTCCGTACGAGGAAATTCTGTACATCGAGGGTTGGAAGGAGTATGTAAAAATTCACACCGGGCAGGGCAAGGTGGTCACGCTGGAAAGTCTCAGCCGTTTGGAAGAGACCTTGCCGGTCGCTCACTTTTTGCGGGTACACAAGTCCTGGCTTGTGGCCGTTTCGCGGGTAACCCAACTTGACGGGAACGACCTGCTGGTCGGCAGCGCTCGTATTCCGGTTTCCCGCACCCGCAAAAGTCAGGTACTGGCTTTACTTTTCCCGACACCCCGGTAAGGAATACCCCTGAGCAGGCAAAATGGTACGTGCAAAATGTCGCAAATTAAACGAAGGGGCATAAATGTTTGCCGACTTGCCGGGTGGCATATTACTTTTGGCAGCCCTTCCTTCCCTGAATCCTGTTGTTTTTATCCACAGACGCAACGTCTGCCCGCATAACCGTATCTTGCTAATCCAATTCTAATAGTTCACATCTTTAAAGTACCGACCAATGCGCATCATTTTTACCATTTTACTCACTCTACTCCTCGGTTTAACTACTGAATTATTTGCTCAGGTCCCCTACCCTTGCCCAAAACCTATTCTGGGCACTGTGCAGTGCCAATTTGCGTGTGTAGTTTGTGAATTCGACTCTGTTATCGGCCGAACCAACTTCCCGGCGCCTGTACCGCCGACCGGTCAGCCACCTTCATTCGACAATTGCTTGCAAGGAACACCGCCGGTTGTCCTGACGCACCCAAGATGGTTCGGGTTTATAGCCGGCTCATCCACCATTGGTTTCAACATCAAAGACCTGGGATGTGCATCCGGAACCGGTCTCGAGGCCGCCATCGTGTATGGATGCGGTTTCCCGAACTGGCCGTTGAGTTGTGGCCCGGTTGATCCTCAAAATCCGGTAATTTTCGCCACCAACATGACTGTCGGTGCATTGTACTATCTCGTCATTGACGGTATAGACGGCTCCGATTGCCGGTTTCAGGTAACCGTCGCGTTCGGTTCAACGAAACCGCCGACCGCACCTCCGTCTGCTATTGACGGCCCGGCGGAAGTATGCCCGGGCGCCACCGTCACCTACACCCTCCCGGCCGTTGACGGTGCTGTGTCGTATTATTGGAGCACACCTCCCAACTCCCAGATCACTGGCGGCCTTGGCGCCGGCAATCAAATTCTCCTCCCGGCTGCCTGGAGCCAGGCTTCTACGATTGAAGTTGAGTTCGCCGGCAATGGCGGCAATGTCTGTGTGACGACAAATTATGCCTGCGATACCGCCAAGACAATTTGCATGCAGGTGACCAACCAACCTTTAGCCATTACACAGTTGCCCGATATAACCTTGTGCTATGAAGAGCTTCCGTTTACCTGGGAGGAAGAACCTTTCACAGCCGTGTCCGCACCAGGCACAGTAACGCTCACCTCCACCCCGTATGAATCGCATTTTGGTTGCGACAGCCTGGTACGACAAAAGATCATAGCCAAACCGCGCAAACAAAAAACCTTGCCGCTTCAGCGACTTTGCAACGACGAGTGTTTTGAAATCAACGGATTCCCCTACTGTGAAAGCGGTGCGTTTTCGGAACAACTCATTGCCGACGACGGCTGCGACAGTGTTGTCAACTTTTCCATTTTGAAAGTGCGCGCCAATGCAAGTGTTGAAAAACCCGACACCCTGACCTGTCGGAAACCAACTGTAACCTTGCGCGCCGACAGCCTGACCACCATCGGCAACTCGGTCTTTTACAAATGGGTAGACAACCTCGGCAACACACTCAGTACCACCCAAACATTGAATGTAACAACCGGCGGGCCTTTCTATTTTATCGTGAACAATGTCAGCGGCAATATCATCTGTTCGGATACTGCCGTAGTCACCGTGCCGGTAAACCAAACGGCGCCAAATGCCGATGCCGGACCCGACCGGGTACTCACTTGCGATCAGCCACAAATCCAGTTACAGGGTACCGGTTCCGTGGGGCCACAATACACGTATCTCTGGCTTGCATCCAACGGAGGCAACATCGTTTCCGGCTCCACCACCCTGAAGCCGACCATCAATGCTACCGGCTCCTACCGCCTGCGCGTAACCAATGAAATCAACGGATGTACTTCAGTGAGTGTGGCCGTGGTGACGGCAGCCGTTGCCCCGCCCAACCTCAGCGCCACCGGCGGAACCATTTCCTGTGAAATAGCCACCACCACGCTCGGCTCCACCACCAATGCCGCCGGCGCGACCTTTGCCTGGAGCGGACCTAATAATTTCACCTCCACCTTGCAGGCGCCGACCGTAAATGCCGTCGGCACCTACACGGTCGTTGTAACCGACAGCATCACCGGCTGTACCAATTCGGCCACTGCCGAAGTCATTGGCGACCTGACCCCGCCCGGCGCTACGGCAACCGGCGGTACATTGACCTGTACTGTGGGAACCGTGACCCTGGGAGGTGCTTCGCCGGCAACAAATCCGGTGTTTGCGTGGTCCGGGCCTAACGGATTTTCCTCCAACATACCTAACCCCGGCGTAAACACGCCCGGCAATTACCTGCTCACCGTCACCGGTCAAAACGGCTGCACCAGTACCGCTTCGGCAACAGTCGGCCTGGACGATACGCCGCCGGGCGCATCGTTGGCTGTAGCCGCCAACCTGAATTGCAACAATGCCAATGTCAATATCACCGCCTCCAGTAATGTACCGGCTTCGTCCCGCACACACCTGTGGACCCTGCCCAACGGCAGCGAGGTGCATACGGACAACAACCCGATCCTGCAGGCTGCCGCTCCCGGAGTTTATACAGTAGTGATCACCAGTACCCAAAACGGCTGCACCAGCACGGCAACCGCATCGGTTGTTCAAAACCCTGCCGTCACAGCAACTATTGGAAATACCGTGAACGTCAGTTGCAACGGCCAACAAAACGGTAGCGCCCTCGCAAGCGGCGGCGGCGGAAACGGTGTACTCTCCTATGCCTGGAATTCGGGCGATAATACGGCCCAGGCAAGTAACCTGAATGCCGGCATTTACACCGTGACGGTAAGCGACGGCGAAGGATGCTCGGCAACGGCAACCATCTCAATCACGCAACCACCCCTGTTGACCGCTACTGCCTCCGGCACACCGCAAATGGCAAACGGCGCCGCCGACGGTTCGGCAACGGCGACACCAGGCGGCGGTACTCCCGGGTATACCTATCTGTGGAGCAACATGGAAACCACACAGACCATCACCGGACTGCTGCCCGGCTCCTACACCGTCACGGTAACCGATGCCAACGGCTGCACCGCCGTGTCTATCGCTACCGTAAATGCCTACGACTGCAACATTGATGCGTCCGTAGATGCTGAAGATGCCACCTGCTTCGACGCCAACAACGGTACAGCCACCGCAGTACCGACCAATGGCCAGGCGCCCTTCACCTACCTCTGGAGCACAAACGATACAACCGTTTCCATCAGCAACCTTGCTCCCGGCATATACACCGTGGTGGTGACCGACGCAGCCAATTGTCCGGAAACAATTTCGTTCACCATTTCCGAACCGTCATTGCTGCGGGCTAACGCTACCTCTACCAATATGAGTGGCCCCGCCACCAACGATGGCACAGCCTCCTCCAGCCCGACCGGCGGCGTCGGCCCGTACACGTTCGAGTGGAGCAACATGGAAACCACGCCGACCATCACCGGCCTCAGCGAAGGCAGTTACACCGTGACCGTCACGGACGCAAACGGCTGTACAGTCGTGCGAACGGTAGTCGTGTTGCCTGGTAATTGCGGTATTACCACCAACTTCCTTTCGTCGCCTGCACTTTGCAACGGCCAGGCCAACGGCTCGGCAACCGTCGTGGTTAATGGCGGCAATGCACCATTTACGTACGTATGGAGTTCGGGTGGAACTGATCAAACCGAGACCGACCTCGCTGCCGGGACCTACACCGTCACCGTCACCGATGTAAACGACTGTGACGTGGTAGACGAAGTAACCATCACCGAACCGACCGCGCTGGAATTCACACTTCAGGATGTGGTCAATACCGCCTGCCCGGCGCTTCCGGAAGGCAGCATCACCGTGCTGGCAAGCGGCGGCACCAACCCGCTCACCGTAAACTGGAGCAATAACCAGACCGGCCTGACCGCCATCAACCTTGTTGCCGGCAGTTACTCCGCCACCCTCACCGACGGCAATGGTTGCACCGCTACGCTCCAGGCTGAAGTGGCTGCTGTGGACAATGTACCGCCGGTCATCGAAGGCAATACGTTCCTGGCCGACCTCGGCGCTGCCGGCAGTGTAACCCTCAACCCGCAAACACTTGGACTGGTAGTGACCGACAACTGCGCCGTGGATGAGGTGACCTTCCAGCCTTCCGCCTTCGACTGTTCGCAACTCGGCCCACATGATGTGGTCGTAACCGCCACGGACGAAGCCGGAAATGTCACCACCACCACCATTGTCGTGACCGTGGAAGACAATCTTCAGCCGACGCTTCTGTGTCCGCCAAGTGTGATACGCTGCTTCGGCGACGACGTGGTGCAATACCCGGCCCCGGTGGCTACCGACAACTGCCTCGGCAACGGCGGCATGTTTGACCTGATTTCAGGTTTGCCGAGCGGCGCACAATTCCCGCCCGGCGCCACTACCACGACCTATACCTACACCGATGCGGACGGCAATGTCGGCTCCTGTACGTTTGAAGTCACGATTTTGTCCGAGTTGACGGTTCAACTGGATACCATCCTCGACGACAAGGGCGGCCTGCAAATCGGCGCCGTACAAATTTCCGTAGGAGGCAGCCTGTCGCCGTACACGTTCGAGTGGTTCCGCAACAACGTGCTGTTGCCGAACGCGACAAATGAAGATCTGGAAAACATCGGAAACGGCTCGTACACCGTACTCGTGACCGACGAAGTGGGTTGCACGGCAACCGCAGGACCGTTTGTGGTAGACAGCCTCGTGAACACCAAAATCCCCGAATGGGGCAACGGACTGCTCATCATGCCCAACCCCACCACCGGACAATTGTCGGTCATTTTCCCGACGCAAATGTCCGAGGATGTGTTTTTCACCACCTTCGACATGACGGGCCGCCTCGTCTTCCAGCAAACCGTGGAAGCCCCGCAGCAGATGGACTTCGACCTGTCCAACCTGGCCGACGGCATGTACACCATCCTGATTCGGGTGAAAGATCAGGTGCTGGCGAGGAAGATCGTGGTGAATAAGTGATGAGCGATAAGTGATGAATGATAAGCGATGGGTGATGAGTCAATACGAGACTCATCACTCATCGCTTTTTTAGGGATACACCACTGCACCGTGCATGGCGCTTAAAGTCCGGTTTGCGGCTGTCTGTGTATGAATAAAAAGTCTTGCAATAAATATGGCTTGAATTACAAACAATAATATTACGTTTGGCCGTTCTTTGACTTTTCAAATATCCAGGCCATGAATTTCAATTATCCTTTTAATTTTTTGGGCGACATGAACGATTCCCAAAAGCAATCCTTTGTTCGACGCTGGGGGTTCTGGCATAAGAAAGGCCTTGTTTTCTTCATGGTCTTATTGACCGTATTGCTCATGCTGTTCTCCTTGTTTAAAGTAGGCGTCGGCATCCTCGTTCGCTCCGACCCGTTTGTGGCAGCATCATGGACGAACTGGATTGCCGGTTATGACTGGCGTTTCGAGGCTTTTGTGGCACTCCTGGGAGGATTCGGAGGCGGCCTGCTCCTCTGGTTTTCCCTGGAAGAGTTATACCGAAATTTCAAAAACTGATATCCAGACCTAAAAAAAACGTCGGTTTTTCCCCAAATTGGTCACAGCACACCCGGAGGCTTCACGTTTTTCGCCTGATTTTTATGTACTGACTGAGTGATGAGTACTCTACGGGACTCATAGTTCATCGCTCATCACTCATCACTCTTTTGGTTGGTTCCATCATCTCGTTGCGGATAGCTACCTGACGGAGCGTGTTTTTGGCAACCTCCAGAAATGCTTCGGACATGATACCGCCGTTTTCATTCAAAACGGCGGGTTTGCCTGTATCGCCGCCCTCGCGGATACCCTGCACCAAGGGGACTTGCCCCAAAAGCACCGAATGACTGGCCAGCGCCAGTTTTTTCCCGCCGCCCTGCCCGAACAGGTAGTACTTGTTGTTCGGCAGTTCCTCGGGCGTGAACCACGACATGTTTTCCACCACACCGAGTATGGGCACGTTGATCTGCGGCAGCAGGAACATGTTCATCGCCTTGAGCGCGTCGGCTACGGCCACTTCCTGCGGTGTGGTGACAAGCACGACGCCGGTGACGGGTACCGTTTGCACGAGGGTCAGTTGCACATCGCCGGTGCCGGGTGGCAGGTCTACCACGAGGTAGTCCAGGTCGTTCCAGAGCACATCGTTGAAAAACTGCTTGATGATGGCCGCCAGCCGCGGGCCGCGCAGTACCACCGCCTGTTCGGCCTCAATGATGTTGCCGATACTGATGGTGGGCATGCCGTAGGCCATAAGCGGCACCATTTTCATTTGCCCGGAAATGTCCTGTACTTTCGGGCGTTGCCCCACGAGGCCCAGCATGGTAGGCAGGCTGGGGCCGTACACGTCGGCGTCCATGAGGCCGACCCGGGCGCCGAGTTTTTTCAAACCCAGGGCAAGGTTGACGGCTACCGTGCTTTTGCCTACCCCCCCTTTCCCCGACGCCACGGCGATGATATTTTTGATTTGCGGCACCACGCTGGTGCTCTCCTGACTACCCGGCGTGCGGGCCATGAAATGCACATTGACGTGCGCCTGCGGGTAAATTTCGGCCACGGCGCCGATGCAGGCGAAGTTCAGTTCGGCCTTGCCCTGCATCTGAAGCGAGGGGATGACAAGGCTGAAATTCACGTTGTCGCCCTCGATGACGAGGTTTTGAACCATGCCGGCATTCACGATGTCGCGGCCGGTTTGCGGGTCGCGCACCTGGCGGAGCGCGGTGAGTATTTTTTCCTGATCCATAATGTGTGTATTGCTGCTTTGGGCTTCCGGTGTGGCTGAAACAACCGGGGAGGTTTATCGTTCAGCGGGCGCGAAGGTAGGCCAAATCGTATTGCACAAGAGGTAACGGATGAGTTTTGGTCATGGATTAAACCAATATCTACCGCTCCTGTCCAAGTGCGGCTTTTACAAAGACATCCATCATTACGATGAAAAACCTGCCTGTTACACTTGCCTTCTTGCTGCTATTATTTGCCGAACAACGAACCTGGGCGCAAACATTTAATGAAATTCTGGGCCGACCAACCGACAAATCCGTCACGGTCAGCGCCTTGTTTGATCAAGTTGTGCAAGTTCGGTTTGAATTCGGCACCACTCCCGGTGCGCTCTCCCAGTCAACCCAGACGGTGACGAGCGTGGCCGAGGCGCCGGTGGTAGCCGAACTGAAACCTCTGTTGCCGAACACCCGCTATTATTATCGGACGGTGTATAAAACGCCCGCTCAGGCGAATTTCAAGTTTGGCCCGGTTCGAACCTTCCACACGCAACGCGCTCCGGGTTCCACGTTTACTTTTACGATTGAAGCCGACGAACACCTGTACGACAAAAAAGGCGTGCGCAGCCTCTACGAAATTTGCCTGCAAAATCAGGCACAAGACACAGCCGACTTTATGTTTTCGCTTGGCGATACTTTCGGCGACGACCACACGCCGGAAACCACCACGAGCGCGGACATGCGCGAACTGCATCTGGACTACCGCCAATACCTCGGCAGCGTGTGCCACTCCATGCCGTTTTTGTTTTGCCTCGGCAACCACGAAGGCGAAAGCGGCTACTGGCTGGATCAAACGCCCCCGAACAACATAGCCGTGTACGGCACACAGTGGCGCAAGTTCTACTATCCCAATCCCGTTCCCGACGACTTTTACAGCGGAAACATGACCGTGGAGCCGCATGGTATCGGCCTGCCTGAAAATTACTACGCCTTTACCTGGGGCGATGCCCTCTTCGTCGTGCTTGATGTGTACCGCGACTGTGATGTGGACGAAAAGCCCAAAAACTGGGACTGGACACTCGGCAAAACCCAGTACGACTGGCTCAAAAAAACGCTCGAAACCAGCACGGCCGAGCACAAATTTGTTTTTGCCCACCACAATCGCGGCCAGGGACGGGGCGGCATC
>CAYMQY010000107.1:0-14208 GCA_964392655.1 uncultured Saprospiraceae bacterium | reverse complement strand
TTGTACTTGGACGGGCACTTGAGCAGCATATCGGCGGCCTCGAAAGTTTCGCCGTTCATCTGGCCGGTGAGCACGATTTGTTCGGAGCGCTCGAAGTCCTGCGGTTTGCCGGCGCGTAGCACCACGCGGCGCACGTCGCCCGCATCGTCGCGGAGGTAAAAAGCGAGGAAGTTGGGGTCTTTTTCCGGGTTGTATTCCACGGGTTTGTCCTGCACGAGTTGGCCGACGAGTTTCACGCGGTCGCCTTTTTCCGAAGCCTGGGCGAAGTTGGCGTAGGTGGTGACGTCCGAACTGGCGGAAATAAGAATGCCGATGGCCACGGCCACGACGGCTATTGCGATAAGGTGGGAACGTTTCATGTCTGTTTGTTTTGCCGCAAAAGTACGCACCTGCGCCTGTGCGCAGGAATGATTTTTGTCAGACGCGGTTATTTAGAATTCGGCACCATCATGCGCTACTTATTTTTGGGTTTGGCACTCTTTTGCCTCCACTGCAAACAGGAAAACACCATGCAACAGGAACCGTTTAAAATTCACGCCTTCCGGCTGAAACCCGGACAGGATTTAAAGCAGGAAATCGAAGCATTTACCCGGCGCGAAAACATTGAGGCCGGCTGGATCATGACCTGCGTGGGTAGTCTGACCCAAACCAACCTGCGTTTCGCCAATCAGCCCGAGTCTGTCAAAAGCACCGGACACTTCGAAATCGTGAGCCTCGTGGGCACCGTAAGTGTGCATGGTTCGCACCTGCACCTGAGTGTAAGCGACAGTACCGGGCAAACGATCGGAGGACATCTTTCAGGCGAAAATCTCGTGTTCACTACAGCCGAAATCGTGCTCGGCGAAAGCAAAACAATGGTTTTTACCCGAGAAAACGATGGCTCGACCCCGTGGAAGGAATTGCAGGTGCGCAAACGCTGACGTCACTTGCCCGCCGCTTTTTGCCTGCATTCCTGTGCCTGCCTGTTGTCCGGCGACTCGGCCAGCAACTTGTCGAGCCGCACCAGGCCTTCCTTGACCAGTCCGTATTCAATCAGCAGGCAGCCAATTGTTGCCTTGGCGTTTTTCACCAGCACTGTGTTTTCAAACACGTTTTTGTAGTCTTCCTCGGCGGCTTCATTTTGCCCAAGCACTTGTCGGGATACCCCGCGACGCAGGAAAGCATCGGACGACGTGGGCACTTTTTTCAGCAAGGCCGTGAAATCGGCGACGGCCTCGCGGTGCTTGCCCAAGGCCTGGTAACATTTCCCGCGATCGAAATAACTGAAAAACTCCGCCGAGTCCAGGGCTTGTTCGACATTGTAATCGGTAATGGCATCGGCGTAGCGCCCGACGAACATTTTGGCGGCTGCCCGCAAACCGATTGCACGCAGGTTTTTAGGCTCTAATTTCAGCGCCTTGTCAAAACTTGCGATGGCTTTTTCGTATTCGGCCACGCCGTACAGGAAGTGACCAAGTTCAAAATGCGTGTCGGGGTCTTCCGGGCTGATTTGCACGGCTTTTTCCAAATCCTTGAGCGCGCCTTCGTTGTCGTCGGTTTTAATTTTTACCCACGCACGGCCGAGGTAGGCATCGGCGAGTTTGGGGTTGAGCCGGATAGCCTGGTTGTAATCCCGGAGTGCCTCTTCATCGCGGTCAAGGTTGCGGAGGGCATAGCCGCGTTCGGCGTAGGCTTCTGCCTTTTTGGGGCGCATGGAAATGTACACGTTGTAGTCGTCGAGCGCATCGCTGTAGTTCACCCGGATTTCGTCCACGTTTTCGATGTCCACCTTGCGTTTTCCGCGCTCGAAGTAGGCGTCGGCGTAGTCTTCCTTAAGTTCGATAGCCTGGTCGAGCAGTTCGATGGCCTTGTACGGGTCTTTTTCGGCGAGGGCCTGATCGTACAGTTTTTTCTCATCGGAGGTTACCTCTGCCGAACCGGTATTGCCCTCTGCTTTTGAAGCCAGTTCTTCCGCCTGTTTCCAGCCCACGGCCACGGCTTCGAGGCGGGCGCGTTTGGGCGGGTGGGTTTGGGAGTCGGTAGTGGACGAAAAGGTGTTGATGCCCGCCTGTGCCTGCTCCAGTGTGGCGCCGAGGCGGAACATGACGCCGCCGGCAAATTTGTCGGCTTCCAGTTCGTAACCCTTGCGCACTTTGGGGTTGGTTTCCTCCAGGTTGTGGTTGCTCAGGTGGTGGCCGATTTCATGCGCCAGCACGCAGTAAGCCGCCCATTTGGTATCGGCTTCTTTTTTGAAATTTTCCAGAAATGCCGTGCTGTACAGGATGTAGCGTTGTTTGCCGATGACGGTGGCGAGGGCGTTGCTGCAGTCCGCCGAGCGTACCACGAAATTTTGCGGCAGTACGTTCATTTGCATGATGCTTTCCACGATTTCCTTTGCTTCCGCAGATGCTTCGTACGCATACAGTTCCGAAGGCGTTTCGGCGGTGGTGAAGTTGCAACCGTGCGTGATGTCCAGCGGTTCCTGGGCAGTCAGACGAAGCGGATACGCCCACGACAGGGCAAGGAGGACGTGCAAAAAGACCAGTTTTTTCATTGCTGTCGGGTTGTTTGAATTCAGGTGCAAGGTACATTGTCGGAGGCGTGCCGGCAAAGTCAAGGATTGAATGGCGAAGTTGCCTGCCAAGAGAGGGATTCACCACTAAGTACACTGAGAGCACTTAGAAGCACTAAGTGGAGAAGTGATCTAGTGATCTTAGTGGTTCTAAGTGCTCTCAGTGTACTTAGTGGTAAACCCTTCTCCGCCGGCATGCCCTATGAAAATTCAAATTGTGCGGATGAATGATAACCGTTACTTTGGCAGTCCAAACGGAATTTTAACCTATGCAAACACATACACTTCAAATTGCTTATCAGATTTACCCGTCCTCCGAAGCGCTCCCCGATGCAGATCGCACACTCCTGGAGCAAGCCCGGCGGGCGCTGGAAAATTCGTACTCGCCGTATTCGCATTTCAAAGTCGGGGCTGCTGTTCGCTTCGCTAACGGCGAAATGCTCGGTGGCGCCAATTATGAAAATGCCGCATACCCGTTGTGTATTTGCGCCGAGCAGGCCGTACTCGCCGCTGCGGCGAGCCGCTTCCCCGGCGAGCCGGTGGTAGCCATAGCGATTACGGTGCAAAACCCGCACAAACCGGTGGCTGCTCCGGCTGCCCCGTGTGGCGCTTGCCGGCAGGTGATCTGCGAAACGGAGCAACGCAACCGGCGCCCGATGCAGGTAATCCTGCAGGGTGAAACCGGGCCGGTATTCGTGTTTGAAAAAGGCAGCGACCTGCTGCCGCTGAGTTTTGGTGGCGATTTTCTTGGCTGAACTATTTGTTCCACGAAATTCGGGCTTCCTGTTTTCGGAATGGAAGCGCTGCTATACGTTTGCTCACGAGCCTGCCAAGGCGCAGCCCTTCATCGCAATCCATGCGGTAGTGTACTCCGAGCGCAATACGGGAAAGCGCGTTTTCTTCGGCCATTTCCCGGAACGACCCGAACGAACGGGGCTTGCCGATGAACTCGTTTCGACCCTCATGGGTATAGTCGGTAAGCGGGAAGGCATCGCCCAAAAAGTCTGTGAGTACCTCCGATATGGCTGCGCCGATAGCAGCGTGGCCGGAAGGGTAGGAGGGGAATGGCGGGCTGTTGTGCAGAGGTGTCCAGGCGGGGTCCACCACCCGGCGGATGTACGTTTCGGGACGTTCGAGGTTGTAGGCGTATTTGTTTTCCCAGCAAATAACCAGTACATCGGCGCTTGAGACGCCGGCTTTCAGGTACAATTCCAGTATTTGCGGCAAAGGCAGATGGGCTTGCCTGAGCGCCTGGTTGGTAATGGAAATCCAGTGGCCAAGGGGCGATACGGTCAGACCCGGCACATCGTCGCTCCAGAATTCGGCAATCCAGCGATGCTCGGTTGAGAGCGGTTTGGACATAGCGAAAATTTCCATCGCGTGTACATGAAATGGCGAGCCGGGCTTGTCGTCGTATGGCGGCGGCGGGGTCACCGCTACGGCTGAAGCCGGAACCAGCAACGACCGCGACTTGCCCCAATACGGCAAAAGCGCGGGCATGGGGTGAGCGCCTCCGGGTTTCCAGCAGCCGGCACATTCCTTCGGCGAGTAGTTTCGATCAAAATTGAACAAAAAGCCCTCGTGCCCGAACGGGTCGGTGGCCGACCAGCGCCAGATGTCCAGGGCGGTTTTTTTTCCATATGCGACAGAGCGGGCCAGCACGCCTGCATCGGTATCCGCTTTGAAATGAGCCAGTTGTTCGGATTCCAGCGTTTCGATTTCTTCCAGCAAATGCGGCGGGGCAGTCGGAAAAAACTGCCGGAAAATTTCTGCATAAGCAGCATTGAGGCCGGCCGGCAGGTAATAATCGCCCGAAAAAGCAGGCGGGTCGGGCAGCCCTTCAACAAATTTTCCGAGGGGGACTGCTTCCGGAATACCGGGCAGGGCGGCTTGCCACGCCGCAAGTTCCACATAGCTCCACATTCTGGCAGAAACAGGCGGGCGGTATCCGGGGGTGTGGCGTTCCAGATCGAGCAGAAGCCGGTGCCACTCCTGTACGACGCCTGTAGCAACCCGGTAGTTTTCGGGCTGAACGGCTCCGTTGTCCCGATTGCACGCAGCGGGTAGCAGGGAAATAACTGCCAAAAAAATAACCGTGTAAAAAATATTTCTCATCGCCGGTTTGCTTGTCAGGTCAGGTTGAGGCCGTTGGAATGCACAGGACGGAAATTCATGCGGAATACCGTTCCCCGGCCCTCCCGCGAGAGCACTTCGAGCCCAATTTGGTGCAGTTTCAGGATGCTGTCTACCAGCGATAGGCCGATACCGGTTCCCTTGACATGCCGAACGCCGGCGCTTCGGTAAAACGGCTGGAAAATCATCTGCTGGTCTTCGGGAGAAATGCCTGGTCCGCTATCGGCAATTTCTACCTGATGCCCACCTTCGGGTTTGACCACAAAACGCACTCGAACGCGGTGGTCGGGCGAGTACTTGCATCCGTTGTCCATCAGGTTAAGGAATGCCAGATTGAGCAGTTGTTCATTGGCCAGTACGCACAGGTGCTCCTCGTGCTCCGGAGCGCCTTCCATATCGAAAACGATGTGGTAATCGGGATGGCGGCGCAGGATGGCGTCGCGGGTATGCAACAATGCCTCGTCGAGGCGCACAGGCTGGAAGGCGATTGCGGCGCCGTCGGAGTGTACTTTTGCCAACTGGAGCAGGTTTTCCGACACATCGTTCAGGTGGCGGGTGTCTTCCAGAATGGAGGCCAGGGTTTCCTGATACTCGTCGGTAGTGCGTTGTTTGCCAAGGGCAACCTCCAGTTGCGCCGTAATGACGGAGAGCGGGTTTTTGAGTTCGTGCGAGACGTTGGAGATGAAGTTCTTCTGCATGCGGAACGCCAGTTCGATGCGGTCGAGCAGCCGGTTGAACGTGGCTACGAGGCGTCCGATTTCGTCGCGGTTACCGGGGGTGTTCAGTCGGGATTGCAACTGAGCCGGGTGAATATTGTCCACCTGCTGCACAATCCGCGACACGGGAGCAAGTGCCTGTCCGGCAAATGCCCAGCCGCCGACGGCCACGATGCCTACGCCGAGGAAAAACGCGAGAATGAGGATGTTGCGCAATTGGGCCAGTTCCTCCGAATTAAACGTTGCCTCCGCAACAATGACGTATTCGTGCCCGCCGTGCGTGCGATGCAACAGCGCCAGAGCATACCGCCCGTTCTGCAGAAAACGGTGTTCCGTGCTGCCCCTGACCTGTTGGAAAACACCGGGAGTCGGCACATCTGCATGGTAGTTGAACGAGAACACGCGCCGAAGCCGGTAATCGTAAATGGCTATATTCTCGCTGAACGGCAGCCGGCTTTCCGAAACCGGCCTTGACTCTTCCACCGGAACCAATATGCTGGTGGTATCGTGCAGCACCATCTCGGCGGTCATCAGCGCCTTTGAGCGCAAGTGGTTGTAAAACTCATCCTCCGTGATTTGACGGAACTTGGTATAAATGAAAAACAGCGACAACAGCAGGATGCCGGCCACGATCGTGATGAATTGCAGGGTGAGTTTGGTACGTATCTGCATACAACGAGGTTGGAAGGTTTCTGGTTGGAAGGTTTCTGGTTGGAAGGTTTCTGATTGGAAGGATGGAGGGTTGCGGATACCCTCTAACCTTCCAACCAGAAACCTTCCAACCTTCTATCCTTCCCGCAGAATGTATCCGGTTTTGAACTGGGTGTGAATCAGTTTGGTATCGAAGTCTTTGTCTACTTTTTTTCGGAGAAAATTGACGTACACTTCGATGACGTTGGTGCCGGTATCAAAGTCAAGATTCCATACTTTTTCCGAGATTTCCTGTTTGGAAATCACGCGCATGGGGTTTTTGAGGAAATACTCCATGAGCGCGAATTCTTTGGGGGTCAGCGGGATTTTTTGCCCGGCCCGGAAGAATTCCCGGGTTTGCATGTCCATGACCACATCTGCAAAACGGAGTTCGGGTTGAGCCTGATAGCTGTCTACCGGGCGGCGGGCAAGTGCCTGCACACGCACCAGCAGTTCGCGAAACTCGAATGGCTTGGTGAGGTAGTCGTCGGCTCCGGCATCAAATCCAGCCACTTTGTCGTCCGTCTGACCAAGTGCCGTGAGCAAAAGCACGGGGGTTCTGTTCCCCTCGCTGCGGATTTGCCGGGTCAGGTCAATGCCGTTCATGCCGGGCAGGATGATGTCCGACACAATAACAGCATACCCGCTGGACTGCGACAGGCGCTTTCCGGCGAGGCCGTCTTCGGCAAAATCTACCTCGATCTGGTGTTCTTCCAGGCCTTTTTTGATGGAGCGGGCCAACTTTGGCTCGTCTTCGATGAGTAGTACGCGCATAACAAGGTGGGCAAATTTTCTTTAGCAACTGTGAATTTCGTTCCAATAATTACTATGAAGCGGGCATTGCGCAGATTTTTAAGCACTTTTTAAAAAAAAGGAATGCGACTTGGCCTCAATTTTGATCCTTGGTTTGCCATTCGTTCAAATCAAATTCAACTTGTTAATCAAATTAATTCCGATGAAGAATCTTCACATCACTCGCCTGTTGGCATTTTTACTGGTAAGCACTTGGCTCTGGTCGTCTTGTGGCGACGGCAAGTTCAACACGGTGGATAAAGGGGTGGCCTCATTTTCCAATGAGTCGGCGCTCTCCTGGAATTTACTTTTCCTCGATGTGGAACGCCATGCAATTGGTTTCCGTCCTGGCCCGGCGCCACGTTCGCTGGGCTATCTTGGTTTTGCGGCTTATGAAGCCTGTGTTCCCGGCATGCCTGATTACAATTCGTTGGCGCCGCTTTTTTCCGGTATTTCCATTCCGGCAGTTGAGGCCGGCGAATACCACTGGCCGACTGTGGTCAATGCTACCTATGGATACCTGATGCCGCGCTTTTTTGCCCACGTATCGGCAAACGACAAACAAAAAATGGCTACGCTGGAAGCCCAGTTAGAGAACAAATACCGGGCCGAAACTACCCCCGAAATATTCGAGCGCTCGCGCCGCCGGGGTCAGGAAGTAGCCAAAGCCGTATGGGAATGGTCGGCAACCGATGTACACGGTCACGAAGCCTACCTGGATCCTTTCCGCGGGTACGACTGGCAATCTCATGTGACCGGGCCATTTTCCTGGCAACCGCTCCAGCCCGGCCCGGGCAACGGTATGTTCCCGTATTGGGGCAAGGTCCGCACTTTTGCACTTCCAGAAACGGAAAAAATCTGCCGCCAGCCGCTGCCGTACAGCGAATCACCCAACTCGCAGCTCTACTCTCAGGCCATCGAGGTGTATGCACAAAATACCCCGACCTTGTCGTACGAAGCCGAATGGGTGGGTGAGTTCTGGAGCGATGACTTGCTGAACCTGACGTTCAGCCCCCCGCCTCGTTGGACTGCCATTGCCAATCAGGTTATTGACCACGAACATGCTTCGCTTGAAATCGCACTCGAAACTTATGCCAAAATGGGCATGGCCCTCAACGATGCCGGTGTAGGCGCCTGGAACTCCAAGTACTACTACAACATAGAGCGCCCGCAGTCCTACATCCGCCGCCTGATTGATCCCACCTGGGAAACCAATCTGGATAACCCGATCACCGGCGAAAACAGCGTGACGCCTTCGTTTCCGGCTTATCCCTCTGGGCACGCTACGTTCGGTGGCGCCGGAGCAGAAGTTCTCGGCAGTGTGTTCGGCTATGCATATTCCATGACCGACCGTTGTCATGAGGGTCGCTTCGAGTTCATCGGAACCCCGCGCACCTTCGGCAGTTTCTACGAAATGGCACTCGAAAATGCCTGGTCTCGCGTGCCGCTGGGCGTACACTTCCGCATGGACAGCGAAGAAGGCCTGCGCTATGGAACCGCTATCGGTCGCCATGTAAACAACCTGCCCTGGAAGAAATAAGGGCGTCAACTGATTGATAAACAGACCTTCCAGGTTTCTAAAACCTGGAAGGTCTTTGTATGTAAATTCTGATCCTGATAATAATTTCCACAATCACCCTCCTATGCGGACAACCATCTGCCTGCCTGTTTTAGTACTTGTTTGTATGCTTTTGGACTTTTCCTGCGGAAAAACGTCGGAGCCTCAATCTTCCCGACTGGAAGAAAAACTGGAAAAGTTCGGCTCGGGGAAAGTATCCCGCCGCTATCAGGAAGTCGGAGGTAAAAAGCAGGGCCTGATGACCGACTATTACCCCGACGGGCGCCTTAAAGCCGAACGCTGGTTCAAGGACGATAAACAAACCGGCCGCACGGTACTATACCATCCGGGCGGTCAAATCCGCGAAGTGCAATACTACAAAAACGGCCTGAAAGAAGGCGGCGACACGCTTTTTTATGAAGACGGGCGCGTACAATTTGTAGTGCACTACCACGAGGAAAAGAAAAACGGCTACCTGCGCAAGTGGTCGCCCACCGGCGATCTGATTTTCGAAGCCCGTTACGAGATGGATTCTTTGGTTGAAGTAAAGGGCAAAGCCATCAAAACCGTTCAGTAAAACCCGCCGGCGCGGTTACTTTTGCGCCGCCATGAACGAAACCACGCGCGCTTACCTGTACCTCCATTTTTGTGTTTTTTTGTGGGGCTTCACGGCCATACTCGGCAAACTCATCACTTTGCAGGCGCTGCCGTTGGTGTGGTGGCGCGTGTTGTTGTGCTGTGCGGCGCTGTGGTGGTTGTTGCCCAAAAGCCAACTGCGCGGACTACAGCGCCGGACCTTCTGGCAAATGCTCGGCATCGGCGCGTTGGTGGGACTGCACTGGCTTTGTTTTTACGACGCCATTAAACGATCCAACGCCTCCGTCGCCGTGGCCACCATGGCCACCACCTCGTTTTTTTCCGCACTGCTGGAGCCGGTACTGATGCGCCGCCAGATCAACCGGCACGAACTTGCCCTCGGCATCCTGATCCTGCCCGGCATGGCGCTCGTGGTGGGCAACCTCGATTTCAGTATGCGAGCCGGCTTTGCCGTGGGCATTCTCGGCGCCCTGCTCGCCGCTGTGTTTACCTCCCTGAACAAACGTATGCTCGACACCGGGCCGCCGCCGCCCCTGGCCATGAGTTTTGTGGAACTCTTCGGCGCCCTGGTAGTATGCTCCCTGGCGCTACCGGTGGTACTTGGCATTTCTCCCGAACTACGTGTGCAACCTCTCGGCAGTGATTGGTTGTGGATGCTACTCCTCGCCTGGGGCTGTACCCTGTTGCCGTATTACCTCACACTCAAAGCCATGCGGCATATCAGCGCATTCGCCACCAACCTGACCATCAACCTCGAACCGGTGTACGGCGTGGTGCTGGCCGGGCTGTTTTTTCAGGAACACCAGGGCCTGAGCCCCGGTTTTTATGTGGGCGTGGCGATCATACTGGTTGCGGTGTTCAGCCACCCTTTTTTGAAGGGAATGATGAGCGATGAGCTATGAGTGATGAGCCTTGAGTGATGAGCCTTGAGTGATGAGCCTTGAGTCCCGTAGGGTACACATCGCTCATCACTCATAGCTCATCGCTCATTAAAACTTGCGAGCGTAGTACGAAATGTACGCATAGCAGGGCAGCATGGTGATCTGGAATGCTGCCCGGAATCCGAGGCCGTCCATTTCGGAGAGCAGTCCGTAAAGTTGCGGGAGCACGGCCCCTCCGGCAATGCCCATGATGAGCAAGGCCGAGCCGGTTTGGGTGAAACGACCCAGACCATTGATGGCCAGCGGGAAAATAGCCGGCCACATCACGGC
This sequence comes from uncultured Saprospiraceae bacterium, assembly GCA_964392655.1. Classification (GTDB taxonomy): domain Bacteria; phylum Bacteroidota; class Bacteroidia; order Chitinophagales; family Saprospiraceae; genus M3007. Next base: position 3,960 of record CAYMQY010000107.1, on the reverse strand, counting down.
ATTGGCCAGGCCCAGCATGGCAATGCTGAACACCGCCGCCGAACCCGACAGGAAGTAAGTCGCCGCCGTAAGTACCAGTCCGAGCATGGCCGAATAGCGCAGAAATTTTTGCTGGGAAATGTATTTCGGGATGAGCACGATGCTCAGCACGTAGCCGACCAGCATGGCGCCCAGTGTGAACGAGGTGAAGAATTTGCGATCATCCAGTTCGAAGCCCAGCGACCGGCTGTACACCACGATGCCGTCGCCGGCCATAACCTCGGCGCCTACGTAAAAAAAGATGGCCAGAGCGCCCAAAAGCAGGTTCGGGAACTGCCAGATACTCGTGCGGCCGGCAGTGTCGGTATCGCCTGTCGGTTCGTCGGCAGGATTTACTTCCGGCAATGCCGAGAGGCGGATCAGGAAGGCCAGGATACCCAGCACAAGCGCCATGACGATATACGGCAACACGACACGTCCGGCCAATTCGTCCAGCAAGGCCGATTTTTGTACGGCATCGGTGGCTGCGGCTACCTGATCTTCAATGGCGCCGGCATTTTTCAGCACAATGCTGCTCAGAATGAGCGGGCTGAGAATACCCGCCACCTTGTTGCAGATGCCCATGATGCTGATGCGCTGCGCCCCGCTTTCGATGGGGCCGATGATGCTGATGTACGGATTGGATGCCGTTTGCAGCAGCGACAAGCCCATGCCTTGCACAAAAAGCCCGGTCAGGAACAGCGGAAATGCCCGCATGTTGGCTGCAGGCACAAACACAAGACAGCCCACCGCCATGACCAACAGGCCCAGCGCCATGCCGTTTTTAAAACCCGTGCGTTGCAAAATGGCGGACGACGGCAGCGCGAGGAAAAAATAACTGATGTAAAAAGCAAAGGTGACGAGCAGGGCCTGCCAGTCGTACTGAAGGTCGCAAGCCAGTTTCAGGAACGGGATCAGCGTGCCGTTCAGCCAGGTAACGAAACCGAAGATGAAAAACAGCAGGCCGATGATGGTGATCTGGTACAGGTAGCCGGAAGGGCGGGAGTTGGTGTTTTGCATGACAAAATTCGAGCGCAGCGGTGTAGGAAGAAGTGAGCAGGGTTTTGGACTTTTGCGGCCCGGCAAATGTAATGCGGAATTGATTCTGCGCAAGCCGCCCGGTTTTTATCCAACAACACGACGAACAACACACCATGCAACCCACACTTCTCGTCCTCGCTGCCGGCATCGGCTCCCGCTACGGCGGCCTCAAACAGGTGGACGGTATCGGCCCCGGCGGCGAGGCCATTCTCGAATTTTCCGTACATGACGCCAGACAAGCCGGTTTCGGCAAAGTCGTATTTGTCATTCGCAAAGACATCGAAGACGAATTCCGCACCCGTCTTGGTCACAAAATTGAACAGCGCATGCCGGTGGAGTACGCTTTTCAGGAAATGAACTCGGCGCTCGACTGGCTACCCGAACGCCCGCACCGCGAAAAACCCTGGGGCACCGGCCACGCTATTCTCGTTGCCCGTGACTGCATCCGAGAGCCATTTGCCGCCATCAATGCGGACGATTTTTACGGCGCCGACGCCTTCCAGACCATCGCCGCTTTTCTGAAAAACGACTGTGCGCCCGACCGCTACGGAATGGTCGCTTACCGCCTCGGCAATACCCTGTCGGAAAACGGCGCCGTGTCGCGCGGGGTGTGCAGCGTCGGCCCCGACGGCTTGCTCTCCGACGTGACCGAGCGCACCAAAATCGAACGTTTCCCCGACGGCATTCACTACGTGGACGAAAGCGGTGCCCGCCACCCCCTGGCCGACGACACACCGGTTTCCATGAACTTCTGGGGTTTTCATCCCGAAATTTTTCAGGAGTTGGATGCCCAATTCCGTGCGTTTGTACACGACAACCTGGAGCGCCCCAAGGCCGAGTTTTACATTCCCACGGTGGTGAACAACCTGCTTCGCGCCGGCAAAGTACAGGTGCAGGTAGATACCTGCGAAAGTCCCTGGTACGGCGTGACGTATCCGGCGGACAAGGCTACGGTGCAGGCAGCGTTGGCCCGTATTTACCCGGAAGGACTAAAAAATTGATTCCCCGGTCAGCGTTGTCAGCAGTTCCAGCGCTTTCATGCCGCGCACGGAATTTCCGAAACGGTTGATTTCCGGACTCCACACGGCAGCCGCCCAACGGCCCGGCATGATGGCGGCGATGCCGCCACCCACGCCGCTTTTTCCGGGCAAACCTACGCGAAAAGCAAACTCGCCGGCTTCGTCGTAAAACCCGCAAGTCAGCATGACGGCATTCAGGCGTTTGGTCTGGCTGACGCTGAGCAGGCGTGTGGGTTGACTGGTTGACTGGTTGACTGGTTGATTGGTTGACTGGTTAATTGGTTGATTGGTTAATTGGTTGACTGGTTGACTGGTAGAGTGAGGGAGGATGCCGTGGTTGGCGAGGAAAAGGAAGGAGCGGGCCAGTTCGAGACAAGACATGCGCAGCGAGCAGTGGTGGAAGTAGGCGTCTACGACCTGCTCGACCGGGTGGTGCAGGTTGCCGTGCGCTTTCAGGAAATTGGCAAGGGCAATGTTGGTGAAACCCGTAGCACGTTCGGAAGCGGCTACGGCATAGTCGTAGTCCACCTCAGGGCTTCCGCTGAGCAATCGGGCAAAATCGAGCACGGCGGCTTTTGCATCGGGCAGGTGTTCGAGCAGCACGTCGGTCATCACCAATGCGCCGGCATTGATGAACGGGTTGCGCGGGATGCCGTGCTCGTATTCTAATTGCACCAGCGAGTTGAACGGGTTGCCGGAAGGCTCTTTTCCTACCCGTTCGAACAGTTTTTCACCGACTAACCGGATCGCCAGCGCCAGCAAAAAAACCTTGGAAATGCTTTGTACAGAAAAACGTTCCGCCGCATCGCCGGTGGAAAAAACCTGCCCGTCGAGCGTCACGAGTGCCATGCCGAAACGCTCGGGCGGCACCTTGGCCAGTTCGGGAATGTAGGACGCGACCCGGCCAGTGCCGGCAAGAGCAGCGGCCTCCTGCGATACCTGTTCCAAAATGTGTGGATAGTTCATACTGAATCTGTGTTCGCCGATTGTTGGCCGTGAAGGTATTTTGTTTTTCCTTTGCCCATCAACAATCCATAGTCAACCCGTACACCACGCATGACCAACTCTCAGTCTGTACTCTCGCAGCGTGTCCTGCACCTTGCCGAATCCGAAACCCTCAAAATGGCCCGTATGGCCCGCGAATTGCGGGCGCTTGGGCATGATGTGATCAGCCTCAGCCTCGGCGAACCGGATTTCGATACGCCCGATCACATCAAGGAGGCGGCTTACGAGGCCCTTAAAGCCGGTTACACCAAGTACACCCCGGTGCCGGGTTTGCCGGAGTTGACCAAGGCTGTCAGTGAAAAATTCAAACGCGACAACAACCTCGACTACAAACCCGAACAGATTGTGGTGAGCAACGGCGCCAAGCAGTCCATCTACAACCTGTGCCAGGCTTTGCTTGACCCCGGCGACGAGGTGGTGGTGTTTGCGCCCTACTGGGTGTCGTACTGGGAAATCGTCAAACTCTCGGGCGGTGTGCCGGTACCTGTGTATGCGGGCGTGGAACGAGAATTCAAACCCACACCCGAACAACTGGACGCCGCCATCACGCCGCGTACCAAATTTGTGCTGTTTTCCTCGCCCTGCAACCCCACCGGCACCGTGTTCGACCGCCAGGAACTGCAAGCCTATGCGGATGTCCTGGCAAAACACGAGCACGTGTACGTGGTCAGCGACGAGATTTACGAGTACATCAACTTTACGCACGAGCACGTCAGTATCGGCAGTTTGCCGCAGGTGAAAAGCCGCACGATCACGGTCAACGGGTTTGCCAAAGGATTTGCCATGACCGGCTGGCGGCTCGGCTACATTGGAGCGCCCAAATTCATTGCCGATGCCTGCGCCAAAATTCAGGGCCAGGTGACGAGCGGTGCGGCGT
>CAYMQY010000106.1:0-14271 GCA_964392655.1 uncultured Saprospiraceae bacterium | reverse complement strand
GCCCGCCGACATATCGCAGGCTACGCGGTGAGCGGTATGGGTCGAAACGGATATTTCTGCAAAAATCAGGGTACCGCACCGGCGGGGGGTGGAAAAAAAATTCCGGACGGCCAAACGTTCAGCACGCATCTGCGGGAGCTGTTACGCGTTGGCTTCAGGTTCGTCTTCGTCGTCGGGAACGGAGGCAGACATACCTTCGCGGTCGAGGATGTGGAGCGACACCATAGCGCGTTCACTGGCCAATTGCTCGGCGCTCTTTTTGTTGAAGTCGTCTGCCGTGCCCACCTTTTTTCCATCCACATAAACGGCCACCTTGAATTTGTCGCGTTTGTCGCTTTTGTACTTGGCCAGCACTTTGTAATCAATCTGGCGTCCGTTTTTCTGGCACCATTCGAGCAACTGGCTTTTGTAGTTGTCGTCGAACGATTCCAGTTCGTGAATATTCAGGTACCGGCGCAAAATGCGGCGGATGACGTAGTGTTTGGTCCGATTATAGCCCACCTCGATGTAGATGGCACCGACCAAGGCTTCCAGCGCGTTTCCGAGCATGGATTTGGAGAGGCGGGTCTGGTTGTAGTTGGTGAGGAACAGGTCGAGGCCCATCCGGTCGGCGATTTCGTCCAGTGATTGCCGTTTGACAATTTTGGAGCGCATTTTTGTCAGGAAACCTTCGTCGCTGTTGGGGTATTTGGTAAACAGGTACTCGGCTACGATAGTGCTGAGGACGGCGTCGCCGAGGAACTCCAGCCGTTCGTTGTTGGAGATCGCATAATCGCCGGCGGAGAAGGTACTTTTGTGATAAAACGCGAGTTTGAACAGGTTGAGGTAGGCAGGTGTGAACCCCAACATGGTTTTGAGCCGTCGCGCCAGTTCCTTTTCGGGGTGGAAATACAGGTTGTAGAATCGTCGAATGAACCGTAGAACAAGAGGCATACGAAGGTGATTAATTGCACCGCGCCGATGCTGTCGGGCGATGATGAGCCGGTTTTTGGGTTGGTTGTTTTCTGCAACCACCCGGCTTGTTTCGCAGCGTCTTGATCATATTTTCCGGAATATGATCGAGGCGTTGTGCCCGCCGAAGCCGAAAGTATTGCTCATGGCGGCGTTCACGTTGCGTTGTTGTGCCGAGTTGAAGGTCAGGTTGAGTTTCGGGTCAATGTCGGGGTCGTCGGTAAAATGGTTGATGGTGGGGGGCGCAAAGTTGTGCTGAATAGCCAGAATGCTCGCGATGGCCTCGATAGCACCGGCAGCGCCAAGCAGGTGCCCGGTCATACTTTTGGTCGAGGAAATGTTCAGGGAATAGGCGTGTTCGCCGAATACCTGCCGGATGGCTTTCAGTTCGGCCACATCGCCCAATGGGGTGGATGTTCCGTGTACGTTGATGTAATCCAGGTCGGTAGGTTGGAGGCCGGCATCTTGCAAAGCCAGGTTCATCACATTGATCACCCCGATACCATCCGGGTGAGGCGCCGTGATGTGGTAGGCATCGGCGGTGGCAGCAGCGCCTACTACTTCGGCGTAAATGCGGGCGCCCCGTTTTTTGGCGTGTTCATATTCTTCGAGTACAAGGGCGCCCGAGCCTTCGCCGAGCACAAAGCCGTCGCGGTCTTTATCGAAAGGGCGCGATGCCGTGGCGAAATCGTCGTTGCGCTCGCTGAGGGCTTTCATGGAGTTGAAGCCACCCACGGCTGTTTTAGTGATAGTGGCTTCCGATCCGCCGGACACTATAATGTCGGCCCGGCCCATACGAATGTAGTCAAAGGCGTTCATCAGGGCATGCGATGAGGATGCGCAGGCAGACACCGTGGCATAGTTGATGCCCATGAAGCCGTACTGGATGGAGATTTGGCCGGCGGCGATGTCGGAAATCATCTTGGGAATCAGGAACGGATTGTGCCTTGGCGTGCCGTTGCCGGTGATGTGCTCTTCGATTTCTTTTTCGAGTGTGGCCAGACCGCCGATACCGGATGCCCAGATCACGCCGACCCGCTGCTTGTTTATCGCTGCCAGGTCGAGTCCGGAATCCTTTATTGCCTCATCTGCCGTAACCATGGCAAACTGCGTGAAGCGGTCGAGGCGGCGCGCCTCGCGGCGGTCAATATGCGCTTCCGGGTTAAAATCTTTCACCTCGCACGCAAATTGCGTTTTGAACAGGCTTGCGTCAAACTGGGTGATGAGATTAGCTCCGCTAACGCCTTTTTGCAGGCCAAGCAAGTACTCGGACAGGGTGTTCCCGATAGGGGTGAGGGCGCCAAGGCCGGTAATGACGACTCGTTTCATACGTTGCATTGTCGGTTAATCTGGTTCGCGAAAGGCCTTTGGAGCGATGTAACAGCGGCAAAGGTACAAGGGTTGAAACAGAACGCAAAAGGTTCAAGGCAAAGCAGCCTTGAACCTTTTGAAAGATATTTCGAGAGCGGGACAATGCGCAGCGAACTGCTCAGGCGCCCGTCTGGCTTTCGAGATACTCGATTGCCTGACCGACCGTCTGGATTTTTTCGGCCTGCTCGTCCGGAATGGACACGTCGAATTCCTTTTCGAATTCCATGATCAATTCCACGGTGTCGAGCGAGTCGGCCCCGAGGTCCTGAATAAAGTTGGATTCAGGGGTCACGTCGTTTTCGTCCACACCCAGTTTGTCTACAATGATTTTTTTGACACGTTCGGCTACGTTTGCCATGTTTTTACGACTTTAGGTGAAAAAAAGTGCATTTTTCGAGGGGCAAAGAAACGGCGATCCCGGTTTTTAAAAAAATTTTTGTCCCTATTATTTTCCCGTATCTTCCTGCTGTTTCCTGGCGCTTTTTTGTAAAAAATACACTTAGTAGGCTTGGCAATCGAATCACCTTCAAAGGTGCTTAGGCGACAATAGCATTTGTTTTTAAGTGTATAGCCATAAAATGCTTTGGCTTTTCGCGTGCCGCCTTCTACTTTTGTGGTCGCTTCTTATTGTAAATTATACACTTAAAAAGGGCAACACAAAAATGACACGCACAGAAACAGATATCATCTTGCATCAAAACTCCCTCCTCATGCGAAAAGACGGCAAGCAAAATACTAAAATAGTGGCCACAGTAGGGCCGGCATGTAATACTTACGACAAGTTGCTTGAACTGGTTAGAGCCGGCGTGGATGTGTTCCGGCTCAATTTCAGCCACGGCACTCATGCCGATCACCTGACGGTCATTCAGCATATTCAGGCGATAAACGACGAGTTCAACACACACGTCAGCATTCTCGCCGACCTGCAAGGCCCCAAACTGCGTGTGGGCAAAATCAAGGACAATGCCTTGCCCTTGCAGGCCGGCGACATCATCACACTGGTCAACGAGGAGGTACTTGGTACCCGGGAAAAAATCTACATGTCCTACGAGCAATTCGCAGAAGACTGCGAGGTGGGCGAGCGCATCCTGATGGACGACGGGAAATTAGTGTTTGAGGTGGCCGAAACGAACAAACGCGACACCGTAAAACTCCGGTGCCTGCACGGCGGCGTACTCAGCAGCAACAAAGGCGTGAACCTGCCCGATACCAACATCAAGCAACCCTCACTCACCGAAAAAGACCTCGACGACCTCGACTTCATCCTGACGCAACCGGTCAACTGGATCGCCTTGTCCTTTGTGCGTACCCGCGAAGACGTGGAAGACCTGAAACAACGCGTGGAAGCGAGCGGGCACCCCGCCAAGGTGATGGCTAAAATTGAAAAACCCGAAGCGGTCAAGAACCTGCGAAAGATTGTGAAAGCCGCCAACGGCATTATGGTCGCCCGCGGCGACCTCGGGGTAGAAATGCCCATGGAGCGCCTGCCCATGACCCAAAAGGAAATCATCAAAATGTGTATGCAGTTTTCACGCCCGGTTATTGTGGCTACGCAAATGATGGACAGCATGATCAAAAGTCCATCGCCCACCCGTGCCGAAATCACTGATGTGGCCAATGCCGTGCTCGACGGGACCGATGCCGTCATGCTGAGCGCCGAAACATCGGTAGGCGATCACCCTGCCCTCGTTGTGCAGGCGATGACACGCATTATTGAAGAAGCAGAAAAACACTACTGGCCGCAAATCGCAATGAAACGCCCCAAGCCTTCTGTCAACGCCAGCACCTTCCAGAACGACGTGATTTGCTTCACCGCCTGCAAGGTGGCGGAAGAGATCGGCGCCAAAGGCATCGTCGGCCTCACCGTTTCGGGGTACTCGGCATTTAAAATGAGCAGCTTCCGGCCAAATTCACACATTTTCATCTTCAGCGACCAGCAACACATCCTGAACACCCTGAACCTGCTGTGGGGCGTGCAGTGCTTCTATTACGACCGGGATGCGTCTACTGACGAAACGATTCAGGACCTGGCTGATATTCTGAAAAACAGCAACTACGCCCAAAAGGACGACGTCCTGATCAACACGGCATCCATGCCCGTGCACAAACGCTACCGAACCAATATGCTGAAAGTAACAGTCGTGGAGTGATGAGCTATGAGTGATGAACGATGAGTCTTTTTGGTGCTCATAGCTTATCGTTCATCACTCATAGCTAACTAATCTCCCCAGCCCGGCTCGTCGTCCGAGGGTTTGGGTTTTTTACGGATGATGCCGAACTCGATTTCTTTTTGGCAGGAGCCGCAGATGCCGTACAGGTTGAGCGAGTGGTGTGTGATTTGAAAATTCAGCAACTCGCCTACCATGTCCTTGATTTGCTGCACACGCGGGTCGCAGAATTCCACCACACGCCCGCAATTGGCGCAGATAGCGTGGTCGTGCTGCTTGTAGCCGTACGATTTTTCGTACTGGGCGAGGTTTTTTCCAAACTGGTGTTTTTTCACCAGGTCGCAGGTCGTGAGCAGGTCCAGTGTGTTGTACACCGTGGCCCGGCTGACGCGGTAATTCCTGTTTTTCATGTGGATGTACAGCGCTTCGGCGTCGAAGTGGTCGCTGCGTTTGTAAATTTCCTCCAGGATAGCAAAACGCTCCGGCGTCTTGCGAAGCCCGCTTTTTTCTAAATGGGCGGCAAAAATGCCGAGAACTTCCTTGATGATATGCTGATCGTCGCGCTGAATGGACATGGCCTGATTTATCGTGCAAAAGTAACACGCAAAGCATGATTTGGTTAGCAAGGTTGATGGGTTTCTGGTTGGAGGGTTTCTGGTTGGCTGCCTGTACCTTTGCCCGACAATATTCGACTATGCGTTCATTTACCCATTGCACCGCTTTGCTTGGCCTCCGTTTTTTGGGGCTGGCTTTCATTGCTGCATTTTTTTCCTGCCAAAATCCGGCGCCCGGGCCAAAAACCGGAACAGGCGACAACTCCGGTGCCGCCACCGGACAACCGGATAAACCCCGAAAAACCATTGTGTTTTTCGGAAACAGCCTGACGGCGGCCTACCAGCTACCGCCGGAAAAAGGATTTCCGGCCCTGATTCAGCAAAAAATTGACAGCCTCGGCCTGCCCTACCGCTGCGTGAACGCGGGCAACAGCGGCGAAACCACCGCCGGCGGCAAAAACCGCGTGGACTGGATTCTCAGCCAACCGGTGGACGTGTTTGTGCTCGAACTCGGCGGCAACGATGCCCTGCGCGGCCTCCCGCTGGATGAGTCGAAAAAGAATCTTCAGGAAATCATCAATCGGGTGAAAGCCAAATACCCTGACTGCAAAATTGTGCTGGCCGGTATGCTGGCGCCACCCAACCTCGGGCCGGTGTACACCCGGGATTTTGCCGCCATGTATCCCGACCTGGCAAAGGCCAACGGCGCCGCACTGATTCCTTTCCTGCTGGAAAACGTGGGTGGCGAGCCGGAACTGAACCTGTCCGACGGCATTCACCCCAATGAGGCCGGGCACCGCATTGTGGCGGAAACGGTGTGGAAAATAGTACGCCCGCTGTTGTAAAAGCGGCCGAAGTCATCCCTCCGATTTTTTCCGCCGTTTCTTCTGTGGAATCTCGAACGGGACGTTTCGGTAAATGTCTTTCAGAGGAATTTTGAGTCCGAGCGAAACAAGTTCTGCTTCGGCATCCATTCCCTGAGCGGCTTCGTTGATGTACCACTTGCCGTTTTGCTTCACGAAAGTCTCCACGCGCGGCTCGTTTTGCGACACGAGCACGTATTCCTCCAAAGTAGTCAGCGAGCGGTATCGCTCAAATTTTTCGCCCCGGTCGTAGGATTCCGTGCTGTCGGACAGCACCACCACCACGAGGGCAGGGTTGAGCAGCACGCCGACGGGATGCTCGATGGAGAACTCGGCTTTGCCCGCCACAACCGCCGCATCGGGCATGACAGCCCGGTTGTAGGCCGGGAGGTATATGCGGATATCGCTGTTAAAGACTAAATGGTTTTTTCGGTTTTTTCGGAGTTGGTTGTTTAAAGCCGTGACAGCATTTGCTTTAATCAAACTGTGTTGAGGAGTTCCGCCAGGCATTTGGATCAAATTTCCGTTATCGAATTCATGGTTAACCGGCGCGGTTTCTTCCAGCAGGAGATACTCCTCCAGGGTGTATTTCCGCAGGTGTGATTTGCCTTTTTTGGGCTGCACACCGGGCGCAGCAGCCGTCAGTCCGCTCATGTTCGGTGAATTTTTGCGCAAGTTAAATCAATTCTGCATTTCTGAAATTCTGAAAACCCCGGGGTCAAAAAAAACAGCCGCAGCAAGAACGTTTCCGTCCTCCCTGCGGCTGCCCCAAAAGCCAAAAGCCAACGGCTAACAGCCAACCACCTCAATGGTGCTCCTCGTCCTTCGCGTGTGCTGCGTACTCAGCCACGAGTTTGGCCTGGATGTCGGGCGGTACGGCAGCGTAGTCGGCAAAGGAAATGCTGAACTTGGCCTTGCCCTGTGTAAGTGCGCGCAGGGTGGATGAGTAGCGGTGCAGTTCCTTGAGCGGCACGCGTGCGCGGATGACCTGATAGTGGCCCTCAGCGTCCATGCCCATGATGATGGCGCGGCGGGTCTGAAGGTCGCCCATAACGTTGCCCATAAACTCGGAATCGCACATGACTTCGAGGTTGTAGATCGGCTCGAGGATTTGCGGCGCCGACATCGGGAAGGCTTCCTTGAACGCCATGGTGGAGGCGATCTGGAAGGCCATATCGTTAGAGTCCACGGGGTGCATCTTGCCATCGTAGATGCTGATGCGGATGTCGCGGCAATACGAACCGGTAAGCGGCCCTTCCTCCATTTTGGACATGATGCCTTTTTTAATGGCGTTGATGAAACGCGCGTCAATGGAGCCGCCCACGATAGCCCAGCAGAAGGAGAATTTACCGCCCCACTTGAGGTCTTCCACCTCGATGTTTTTCACCGTGAGTTCGTGCGGGGAGGGCATACCTTCGTAATACGGCTCAATCCGCATGTGTACCTCGGCAAACTGTCCGGCGCCGCCCGATTGTTTTTTGTGGCGGTACGGGTGGTTGGCCTCTTTCGTAATCGTTTCCCGGTAGGGAATGCGTGGTTCTTCGTATTCGAGGTGTACGCCGAAGTTTTGTTCGGACTTGGTGCGCACAATTTCGAGGTGCAACTCGCCCTGCCCCTGTACGATGGTTTGTTTGAGCTCGATACTTTGCTCCATGAGCAAAGTGGGATCTTCCTCCTGAATGGAGTGCAGGGCATGGGCCATTTTTTCCACTTCGGCCTTGCTGGGCGGCACCACAGCCATACGGATGCGCGGGGTAGGGAAATGGATGCGCTCGATTTTGATATCGGAACCTTTCGGGTTCAGTGTCTGGTTGGTATGCGAATTTTTGAGTTTGACCGTGCAGCCGATATCGCCGGCCTGAAGTTCGGGCACCTGTTCGCGATTTTTGCCCTCGCACTCAAACAGGGCGGTAAAACGCTCGGCAGTGCTGTTGTCGGCATTGGTGAGTTCGTCGCCGGTTTTCAGTGTGCCGGAATACACTTTGAAGTAGGACACGTTGCCCACCTTGGGTTCATTCACGGTTTTGAAAATAAACACGCAGGGGCGCGCCTTGGGGTCGCAGGGTTTGGAGCCGCCGCCTTCGAGGCTTGCTGCGGGCCGGTCGGCTGGACTGGGGCAAATGTCATGGATGAAGCCCATGATACGGCCCGAGCCCATGTCGTTGAGGCCGGAAGCGCAGAAGACGGGGAAAAACTGGTGATGCGCCAGACCGGTACGCAGGCCGGATGCGAGTTCTTCCTCGTCGAGCGTGCCGTTTTCAAAATACTTCTCCATGAGCCCCTCGTCGTTTTCGGCGGCAGCTTCCACGAGAGCGTTGTGCATGGCATCGGCGCGGGACTTGTGTTCAGCGGGAATGTCTTTTTTCTCGGGTTTTCCGCCACCGGCGGGGAACACGTACATGACCATGCGCAGGGCGTCCACGATAGCGTTGAAGCCCGGCCCCTGGTTGACCGGAAACTGAAGCGGCAGCACGCGGTTGCCGAAACGGGACTTGGCCTGCTCAAGCGTGCGCTCGAAATCGGCTTTTTCGTGGTCAAGTTGGTTGATGACGAACAGCGAAGGCGTTTCGTACTTGTCTACGTATTCCCAGATCAGTTCGGTACCTACCTCCACGCCGCTGCGGGCATTGAGCATAACCACAGCCGTATCGGCTACCTTGAGGGCGGTGACGACTTCGCCTACAAAGTCGTCGAGACCCGGCGTGTCAATGATGTTAATCTTGGTGTCCTTCCAGGTACAGTGCAGCACACTTGCGAAGAGGGAGTGGCCGCGCTGTTGTTCCAGAGGGGTGTAGTCGCTTTGGGTATTGCCGTCGCCGACGTTGCCGCGACGGCTGATCGCTTTGCCCTCGTAAAGCATGGTTTCGGCAAAGGTGGTCTTGCCACAGCCGGAGTGGCCGACGAGTACCACGTTGCGGATTTTACTGGTATCATAGGTTGCCATAGGCGAGGAATTGAGTTGGTGAAATTTTGCGCGGTTAAAGTAGGTCGGTTTGTTGAACCGGAAAAAGTTTGCGGGGAATAATTAAGCCGGAGCCAAAATTTTTCAGGTATGCAAGGGGGTTTTACCCTTCACGCCCGTGCTGTTCCTGTCGTTCCATCGCACTGGCGGCATACACCAATCTCCGCGCCCGGTTCATATTGCCGATGGGCACGAAATCAGGCGTATTCACCTGCCAGGGGCTGAAAGCCTGTGCCAGAACAAAGCGGCTGTCGGCCTCGCCGACGACATCGTTCAGGTCTTGTTGCAGCAACACCAGCTCGGCAATCTTTTCGTGGGGACTTTTCCAGGCCGGGCGGGCATTTTCGATGGGGGTGTTTTCGGGGTCGCGGTAGCGCTGCAGGCATAAATCAAAGATCACCGGTCCTTGCCGGAGGTGTTGGGCCAGTTCATCGTGCAGGTTGTCGGGTGTGGGGCCGGCGGCATCGGGCAGTTGCGGCTTCAACAGGTATTTGGCTGCTACCGGGCCGATGGCCAGCGGAGCCCGGCTCCAGAAGGTTTCCGTAGTCAGGCTGGGTATCGGGCGCTTGCTCTGTCGGCTCAGGGTCCTGAGAATGTGCAGGGTTTCGGCAGGCCCCATCCGAAAAGCCAGGCGACGTATGCCGGCCAGCAGATCGGCCATACCGCTGACCCGCCGTATCGGGGCCGGGAATGTGGCATCCGGCCCCCAAAGCGCTTCCAGTATATCCGTGACCCACGACCCCTGGGCAAAAGCCAGCGTGGTCGCCATGGCGCCTGTGGCATCTTTGGCATGGTGCTGTTCGGCATTGGTCATCAGCCAGTCGTGTGCAAGGCCGGTATCGGGCAATACCCGGATGGCAACTCCGCGCAGGTCTCCTTCCGCATCGGAGGGGCGGATCACGCCTCCGGCATTCGAAAAGCGCACACAGGCCGGCCAGACCCGGTCCGGCTGCAGGAATCCGTATTGCAGATCAGCGGAAATATCCGGGCAAACCCGAAATTCGGCCCGCCTGATCCCGGCGAGTTGCTTGGCGTGCTGCGGCCGGATGGGCGGGGCTTTGCGTTTTCGGGCAGACGCGCGAATCGCTTCGCGGATGTCTTCTCCGAATTTCCGGATGAGCACTGCCTCTTTTTCGGCACTTCCGCCGAGATAGCGAATGTCTTGTTGCCAGTTGGTATCGGTTGACATGGATGGACGTGATTTTGCTGACTGAAACCGGGAGACGAACAAATTTCAGGTCTGTATTCACCGGTGCGCATCGCCCTTCCACGGATCCGGCTTGAGCGACTTGTCCCAGCCCCGCAGCGGATGCCGGGCAGGATCCAGTTGAGGGGCTATATCCCAGGGTTCGAAGGCATTCTTCACATTGGCGAGACCGGTTTCGGCCAGTTCCGGATAGTGTCGCAGGAGGACGGCCTTGAAGTCGGTTTGGTCAATCCATTCCAGCCCTTCTTTTGTGTAGTATTCCTCCGTGTAGCACGTGGTGTAGAACCGGTCGGCCTGCAGGCGGCGGGTGGCGTTGAGGATAAAAATCTGGAACATGGTTTCCCCGAAACCAAAGCCGTTGGGCCGGTGGCCTTCTGCCAGGGTACCGATCATCAGGTCCAGTTTTTCCACATCCTCCGCCTGGTCTCCGTACACCTCCTTGAGTTGTTGCACCTGTCGGGCATCGTCCGTAAGGTCTTCAAAACGCGCAATCGGATTGAGTCCCAATTGCCTTCTGAATTCATTGTACCGGGGCACGCCGCGTTCGCGGGCACGCAGAATATCCACGGCTCCAAGGTCGAACAAAGGATTAAACGGGATACTCAGTTCCTGCATGAACTTCGGGTAATTGTTCAGCACCAATTGCCCCGGATGCTGGTTGCCGAAAGAATAGAACAGGTCGGCCATGGGTACCCGCTGCGACAATTTGGCCGAACCCGCCTGGCGGGTTTTTACGAACGGTATCTCCTCCACTCCTTCTTCCTTTATTTTCCTGATGTGCAAGGTTTCCGGCAGGAGCGAATGCAAGCGGTACACTTCGGTAAATTCTTCGGTCAGCCCAAAAGACGACCCGTGCTTGTTGATGGGGTTGCCTACCACGCCGCCCAGTTCCGGGTTCCGAACGTTGATAGCTGCAACAGTTTTGCGGTGAGTGCCCTTGTGGAAAAGATTGGTCAACAGACCGTACCAGTTGGCATTCAGCGCATTATCCAGCGTTTTATTGGCGAGTATGGCCGGCGTCCACTCCACGGAATGTATCTTGGCAGTAACTGCGGCATTGATGAGTCGGGCCACATTGAACAGGCGGTTGTCGTCCCAGTCCGGATAGGCCGCCTTGAGGTGGTCACAAATCGCATTGTGCTCGCGGGCAAAGAGATTGTGCAGCATGGCCAGTCCGATCCACCAGTTCCGCAAAAAGCCCGTTTCTTCAATTTTCTTCTTGTCCAGCGGCAGCGTGCCGTCGGCGTTCAGGCGCAACTTCCCGTCAATGCCGCTGCGCAGGCGGTCTACCGTGGCCTGATCGCTGCCGTAGACCTGAGAGGCATCCCACCAGTGGGTGACCTCGTTGATGAAGGTAACCGGCGTTACTTCGCCGTTCGGCATTCGCGTGGGGTCGGGTTGCGTTTTGGGCACCAGGATTTTGTTCTGCCGGAATTTCTGCCGGGCGGGGTCGTCGTCCGGCAGCGGAACCTCGAGCAGTTCGGTCTGGATATTTTCCCCGTGGTTGATCCAGTCGTGGTTTTCAAACTGGATCCAGCAGGCAGCCAGCAAATTCAAAAACGGCACCTCTTTCATCTTGTCCTCCCGGGTGAGCAACTTCCGGCTCACTTCCCGCGGATTGGGTGTCATCAGCGTTTCACCCGTTTCGGGCCTGACGGCTTCGTTGCCGACGTTTCGGGGAAAACGTGTGCCGGCAGCGCCTTCCATCGGGTCTTCGAGGTTGTTCCAGCTGCCGTTGGCCGTCCGGAAATGTGTGCTGCCTGCCGGAGGCGTCTGGCCAGCTGCCTGGAAACCGACCAGAGTACCCGCAGGATAGGTAGACTTCAGGTTGTGGGAGTTCAGTTTTTCCCGCATATAGGCCAGCGTCAGAATGCCCAGCAGAAAAGGTCGGCGGTACCAGTTGGTCCAGACGCGGTCACGGTAACCGGCAATCGAGCCCCAAGTGCGGGACAGGAATTCCATGATCGCGGTGGCCAGCGCGCCCAGGCCATTACCCAAGGCAACCCGGAACTTCCGGATGATCCCGGCCGGTGGCAGTGGCGGCAGTGGTGGTGGCAATATGCCCTCCCCGATCGTGGGTGGCTGCAACAATTGTCCACGCTCGAAGTGATAGACATCCGGAACGGGCACATGCACTTCTGCAAGCGCATTGTGTCGGGCCTGTTGACCTAACTCCTGCCATTCGGCTCGGGAGGGATCCAGCCGTACGGCTTCTTCCCAGGCCTCCGCCGCGAGCATGTACTGTTCCTGGTGAAAATAGGCCAAACCCAGTATGGCCTGCCTTTCGGCGGCGGGTACACCGGAGTTGGCATCCTGCAATTTGCCAGCGGCTTCTGCAAAACGATGCTGCTCTATCAGGGACTTGCATTCGGCCAGCAAGTCCAATTGGGAAAGGCTCATAGATGTAATTTTACATGACAGGAAGGGCAGGTTGAAACCTGCAGCCGAAAGGTAGAAAAAGCATTAGTCGTTTTCAGGAGTTCCGGCTGTTTATTTTCAGTATGGCAAGTACGGCTCCATGATGCCAGCAGGCTACAGCACTTTTTCCAGCAATGCAAACTCCAGCGCTTGCTGCGGCACACCGTATTTGGGCGGGGCGGTGTACGGTTCGTATTCGCCGGTTGGGCGGTAACCGTGCCGCTCGTACCAGGCCAGAAGTTCATGGCGCGGCGTCAGCACCCGCATGTACACGGCGCGGCAACCCAGCCGTACTGCCCGCTCTTCGGCTCCGCGCAGCAGCACCTTGCCTATGCCCTGTCCCTGCAATTCGGGCAGTACCGACAACATGCCGAGGTACAGCCGGTCGCCGCGTTTTTCCAGAAATACACAGCCAACCAGGCGGCCTTCCTCGTCGGCGATTTTGAGGATGACCGCTTCGGGTCGGGCCATGAGCGCAGCCAGATCATCGGCGTCGGTGCGGATGTCGCCGGCGAGGAAATCGGCTTCGGTGGTCCAGCCCCGGCGGGAGGGTTCGCCACGGTAGGCGCTGTTCACAAGGTGCAGCAGCGCGGGAATGTCGGATGGTGTGGCGGTGGTGAGCATTGATAATGATGCAAAAATCAAAAATTCACACCTCTTTCAAGAGGCCCTCGAAATCCCCCACCGTTTGCAACAGATGAATGCCCTCTCCTTGACAAGGAATGACAAAATCAGGATCAAAACTGGCGATTGCCGGAATATCGTGATGTTTGCAAAGCGCAAGAATGAGGGCGTCGTTGGGGAGTAGGTTGTATTTGGCCATCAGGTCAACTGCAGGATGCAGCATGGCAGCATCATCAGGCAGCCAGATAAAAAGATCGAGAAAAAGCACGGGATTTCGTTGCTCAATAACCGAAAATATAGCACCATTTTCCTTGATAGTTCGTGGCGACTTACCACCAACTATCGCTAAATGATGAAACAGGTATTCGCTAACTACGGTCTGACTTATGAATAATTCACATGCAGGCTCGGCAAGCATAGCGTCCAGTACCTCAAGATGATTGCCCTTCCTGTATTCCACTAACAGCGAGCTGTCTACGAGTAGTTTATTGCTCATAAACGTCATATTTGGAGGTAGGGAAGTCGGGATAAGGCACGTCACCTGCAAATTTTCTGGCAATACGAAGGCGCTCCGGCTCCTCTTTCAGTTTTGTCCCATTCGGTTGTTCTTTTGTTGCTCTTGTCTCAGCAGGCGCTGCTGTTGTGTGCTTTTTTATCTGCTTCTTCTGTAAAAAAAGCAGATACTCCACATACTCTGCCAGTGCGTCCAGATACTGCGGCTCCAATTGATGAATGCGTTTTTCAACTTCTGCAATAGCCATATTCATTTCTTTTAAATGCAAATCTACGGGTTTGAGCGGGAAAATCGCAACGGCCGGATACGCTCCAAAAATACACGCTCCACTCAAAACTAAAACACCGCCCGCACCTGCGCCCGCCCCACATGCACCGTCCGGTTTTCACCCGTTTGACGGCCTTCGTAGTTCAGGCTGAGTTGCACGGAGCGCGATAACTGCCGGTCGAGATTCAGGCTCCAGAGGAGGTTTTTGCCGTTTTGCAGGCCGTCCAGCATGGCGTATGCCACGGGAGAATTGGGCACGCCGGAATAATTTACCTGCACAAAATTAGCCCGGGCGCGCAGCGACGTGACGGCTCTGAAACCATTGCTATTGGGCTTGCCTGGCGGGTTCCAGGTCAGTTCGGCGCTCCAGTC
>CAYMQY010000105.1:0-14416 GCA_964392655.1 uncultured Saprospiraceae bacterium | reverse complement strand
TGCCGCCCAGATTGGTCACTACGGGGGCTGCCTGGAAGGTGCCGTCGCCGTTACCTGGATACACATAAATGCCGCTGTTGGCGCCCAGTCCTTCGTGCGACGTAACGAAATCCACCTTGCCGTCGCCGGTCACGTCAATCCATTGGCCGAACTCGGCGCCGTTTTCGCCAATTACGGTGTAACTGGTGCCGGATGGGTTGTTCAGCAGCGACACGATATATGTGGTGGCAAAGGAGCCGTTGCCGTTGCCGAGGAATACGAAAATGTCGTTGTTGGAGTTGAACTCATTCGTATGGACGAAATCGAGGTCTCCGTCGTTGTTCACGTCGGCCAGTTGGGAAGTTTCGTTTCCGCCTTTACCGGTAAATATCGAGGAACCGGTTTGCTGGAAATTGGTGGTCAACACCGGCGAAGTGGCGAAGCTGCCGCCGGTCGTGGCCAGCCAAACGCGAATGCTGCGGTTGTCGCCCTGATTGGTGCACACGAGGTCGGATTTGCCGTCGTTGTTGACATCGCCGAGGAAAGCCGTTTCATCCGTCGTAACACCAGAAGTTTCGTAGCCATTTGCCCCGGTCAGCGTGGTGGACACTTTCGTGGTTTGAAATGTACCATTGCCATTGCCGAACCAGACATGCACGATTTTATCGTTGCCGGAAAAGACGTAGTCAATGTTACCGTCGCCGTTCACATCGCCCAGGAAGGATTGTTCCGTGCCGTTGACACCGGCAAAGACGGAGTTGGTTCCCGCTTGCATACTGGTGGTCGTGATGGGCGTTTTGGCAAATGAACCGTCGCCCTTGCCTGAATAGACGTAGATGGAGCGGTTGTTGTTTTCGGTGACGTGTACGATGTCGGTGATCCCGTCTTCGGTGACATCTTCATAAAACGTGGCTGCGGTAGCATCGTCGCCAAACACTTCGGTGCCGCTATTGTCGCGATCGAAGCCGGTATCAGAAATTTTGGTGATCCGAAAGGTGCCGTCGCCGTTGCTCACCCAGGCAGATGTGCCCGTGCCAGCGCCGCTGTTGTCGTCGGCGCCGTGTACGAAAGCGAGTATGCCGGCTGGTGGTTGCGGCGGCACCTCAGCAGCAGTCCACAACGAAAAATGCGCAATACCGTCGAGCGTGATGGTATTGCGTTGCGGATCCACCACACTATTGCGGTGTGGCGCCCATGTTTTTCCGTCATCGGTTGATGAGTACAGGATGAGTTTAGACTCCTCCAGACCATTGAGGTCGGCGTCTTCGTACACGAAAACCATCTCGGCATCAAGTTGCTCGTCGAATTCGGGATGGATGCCGACCACTTTCCGGATGGATGTTCGGTCGTTGATCACCACAGGCTCATGGGTTAGTGTGATCTCCGTGTGTCCGAGATTTCTGGTGCTGGAAATCTGAATGCCCGCATCACCCGCCCACTGCATGTTCGGTGCTTGAAACAGAATAGTAGAAGTATGTGTGTTATCGGTTGAGGGTCCTAATGGGAGCATACCGGCTATTCCTAGTCCAAGGAAAATGGTCAGTAAAGACAAACCGATAATATTGTTAGTACCAATATTCGCTTTGGAATAGTCGTATGCTGCGCTGATCCAATGAACGAATTGTCGCGCGGGTGTATAATTTTTCATGAAACGGGAATTTTATAGATTGACTTCATTATTGCGGTGTTGTACGGCTCTTAATGGCATGGCCGATGCCATATCCCCGATGTGTATATTTATCGAGCATAGATTATTTTATAAAAAGAACATGGATTTATGTGCTTATCGCACAATGCAGCATCAAGGCCCTTCCCTTATCTTGAACATTTGTTCAGGTTCTGATCGTGATGAAAATTTTGAACTTGAGGAGACAATCTGACTGACTACATCTTGTCTCACAGGACTAAAGCCCGGCGATTCCGGCAGCATCTGTTGCCATATTGTTCCAAATTCGCGCGATACATCTGCATTTTTCCCCAATAGACATGATATTAAAGCCTGCATGTCAGGCTCTGTGTTTTGGAACATGTATTCTTGGAAAGCAAACTTGTTATTCATAGGATAGATGAAATGTGTTAAAAGTCGGTCAATTTAAAATCCACAATAAGTTCATGTGTACGCACCTCTACATGGTATATACCTGATCTTATTATCAATGGACGGTGATATCCAATACGGGTTTGCACAAATTGCGGCATTGCAACCGATTCAAATACCTGGAATAAATTCCATCGAAAATAACACTTGATTTGCTGTTCCGTCATTGAAGACTTGATGAAAGCAAAACGAATATTTCGTTTATTTTTCATTGATATCCAAGCGGTTGCATACGGACACTTTAATGACTTGCTCCCCATTTGTGTAGCCGGGACAACGGTACATACGCCCGAACCTTTACAGCCGGTACTTGGCGATCCGAATACGATGTCCGCTTTTATTCTCGTCTTTTTGATTACAACATCATTTTGCGGGCTTAATAGCGTGTTCTGGTATTGTGTATAATTTTTTTTCACAGTACCTGCTCTTTTAAAAACAGTTGATACAATTCCTTCTTTCCATGCTTCTCATAGTAGGAAAGGTGACTTGATTTCGGGACGCTCGTTTGCGCCCCGAAAAACAGTCAGCAGATGTTAGTCACATAACCCAGTCTTTGAGTGTGGTTATTTTGATTACACGATCAAAAACCGATTACGTCAATGATGACAATATCGTTGTGATAAAAAGTCGCCTTGTTAAGATAGGAACGGCAATGAGAGGAGAGTGGACGCGTGGCGTCAGTCTGGAAGATTGTCTTGCTTTTCATGAGATGATTATTTTAATAATTACCTCACAAAAATATAGGCACTATGGCCGAACCCCTTGGACAAAAACTCGGGGTTTCTTACTCAATAAGGCAACCGGGGGTAGTATTCATCACAGAGGCTCACAGTGTTCTGTAGAGCACAGCGGAATAAAAACTCTACGTTCTTCAGAACTTTATGGGCTTATGTGATATAAAGAAACAATACGATCAAACCCTCACCTGTGCTGATTGGAGCGGCAGGGCTAAAAGTTCGTTTTGTCTTGATTTCCCCAGTATGATTAGGACGATGCTCCACAACACCTCATACGGTACGATTTCAATTTCAGTATCCGGATTGTTCACGCTCGAAGGGGTGTCTGTCAATTGTCGCAGGGCTTCTGTGGTGCGTTTTTGAACGTCGGGCAAACGAAACGATGCCTTGGCGATTTGTTCCAACATCCGTATGAAACACTGGCTTCGACCCATCTCCGGCCCATTGACGTACCGGGAGCGGTACTTGGCCAAAGCTTCGGCTCGGTCAATTATCTGTAACCACCGGTTTTGGGCCAAGTCGAACATAAATTGAATGACAAGAATCGGGATATTCATGCCCGACTTGTCTTTTGTGAAGTACTGGATCTCGTTCAGGAATTTGGATGGCTTGAATTTGTTTGCCAGGCCAGAAGTAGCTATCAAACCGACTTGAGAGAGAAGTGCGATATATGCCTCGAATATTTTCCACGTTTCAATTACCGGAACGGGCTGATGTTCCAGATTGGGGTGGGCAGCAACGGCGAGATTGATCCTAAGGCCTTCAGAGTAGTTGCCCGAGTGCATCGCCGAAAGGAAATACAGCTCTTGCAATTTGAACCAGTTGTAACTCCCATCTTCGAAGAGGTACTGATGTTGTTGTGCCATGAGTATGCATTTGTCATGCTGGCGCAGATGAAGGTAACAGGTAAACAGGTTGTAATTGAACACCTGCAGGGCAATGCTGCTGACGTAATCTTTTTTGGAAAAAAAATCCAGGGCCTCTTCACACAGCCGGGCAGTAACAACATGGTGCTGCACGCTATCGTAAATGAGTACCTCAAGCAGGCGTCCAAAGAATTGTACTTTAAAGGTGCCGCACTGCTCCATGTAGGGCTTTATACGCTCGAAGTATTCGCGGGCCTTTTTGGATATGTCTTCTTTTTGGGATTTATTGCGCACATATCGGGTCACCAGTTCAGCATAAAATCCTTCAGTTTTGCGCTCCATGACCCAATACTCCTCATATTGGTTGAGTTGCAGTTCGATCTGATCAAAACGTTTTTGGTCGCCCTCCAGAATGCCGTAGTGCAGGCGAAGGGTGCGCAAAATATCCACGGTGATTTCGGTAAACTCAAAACGAAGGGTTTGGCGCAGGAGGTTTTCCAGGAGATTGATACCGTTTTCGCGGGCGTTTTTGGACATCAGGGTCATGGCTGTAGCCCATTTTTTGGAACAGGCATAAAAAGCGTTTTGGCGTTCGGTAAATGCGGACTCCCGAAAATCCAGAAGCAGAATTGAGTCGTTGAGTCGTTCCTTTAGTTTGCCCTTTATGGTGTGCAGGCGAGCCGGATTTTGGGCGTAATCGGGAAAATATGCTTTTGCGTCTTCGTCTGTTTTGACAGTCCCGACGGCAATGGCGTTGTAAAAGCGTTCCATCTCCGAATCGGGTTCGAGGATGATGCCCATCATTCCGCTCACTTTAAACTTCGTGCGCTGGAACAGATGTACCAGATTGATCAACTCCTGCATGAGAAAGACGATTCGATTAAAACGGTTTCACATATTTGTACCTGGCTGGCTCATGGTCTGCTTCGGCACGCTATCGTTCAGCATCAGTCTGAAAGGGAAACTTTTTTTTGTCCCTGTCTGGCTGGCACTCCTGTCCGGCGCCGACCGGATTAAGCGTATCCGGTGTGTTTTCGGTTTGTTGGGGTACTATGATCCAGTTCAGGCCGATGGGCGCGAGATCGCGAAGATGTGCTGGAATATCGGAACCGATCAGGAACAGCGGCACTCCGAAGTCGTCGAATATGGTTGGTTGAATTGGCTTGGATGGCATGTTTTGTGATGTGTTTGATTAGGTATAAAAAAACCTGCCGGCATGTGCACCGGTTGGTGAGCTACCAGGTAATATATGTTCCATGAATTGACGGAGAAGAATCATCCGGCCAGTCAAGGCAGGAAGGGCAAATGCCCTTCCTGCTACTTGTCAGGTGGTGCCGGGTGCTTTATTGCCCCAGCACGTCCAGGTTGTTGATCGAGGCATCAAGGGTGTACGAACGGGAAACCTTGAGTTTGTTCGATCGCAGCACATCGAAACAGTACGAAAAGACCTTCATAGGCGGAATAATTAAAGCGTTAAGGATTACGGATTAATAACATTTCAAATGTACGACCATGCGCTATTCCGGTACAAGGACAAAAAACCGATTTTTTAACGCATAACAATTTTTGTAATATTTTAATTTTTAATCTTTAGCAAGATGTGACAATTTTAATCTAATCCAACAACTTGCTCAGAAGCCTGCATTCGACGCGCTGTTTTAAAAAATCACGATCAACCGGGCGATACGTGCTGCATGAAAAAGTACGAAAATGATTCCGAGGGATGGACGGTTTCCGGTATTGTGATCGGTTTTTCCAAAGACCGAAGCACAATCAGCCAGAGATGTTCGTATGGAACTACCTCAACTTCCCGGTGCTGGTTGACCGTATGCCAGGGCATTTGCTGGAGTTGTGAAAATGATTCCTGAGTTTTTTTTCGAATAAGTTTGCTGTCAAATACACTGGCAGGAATTTGCAGGATCATTTTGATAAAACACCTGTTTCGAAGGGTAGTATCATCGTTGAGGTACCGGGTCACATATTTCTTAAATGCGTCTACCCGGTTTTCACACTCGTCCTGCATGTGCATGGCGGCGTAATACAGGAACTGGACAATCAGCACGGCGATGTTCATCCCCCTTTTGTCCCTGGAAAGAACAGGTACCTCATTTAAAAATCGGCTCATACGAAAATGTGTCAGCCGGGATTCGTCTCCGGGCAATTGCCCTGTAAGCATCAAGTAGTACAGATATGCCTCGAAGATGCGCCATATTTCCTGTACGTGTGACGGTTGCGACTGGAACCCGGGATTCGCCCGTACCTTCTCCAGCGTATTCAAGCCTTCCCGGTACTTTTCGCTGTGCATAGCCGTCAGCAGGTATATTTCCTGCAGTTTAAACCAGTTGAAGGAATTGGGTTCCACCAATTGTTCCAGCTCCTGAAAGAACGGCAAGCCTTTTTCAAATTGACGGGTGTTCAGGTAACATGTAAGCAAATTGTAGTAAAAGGTTTGAAGAACCATCCCGCTGCGGTATTTTTTTGTCTCAAAAAAGCCCACAGCTTCAAGGCAAACCTGCTCCATGTTGTCGTATTCGTGCAGGCTGTCGAAAATGATGGTCTTGATCAGGTATCCGAAAAAGTGTACTTTAAACGCCTCATGCCGCTGCATCAAAGGCTGTATCTGTTCAAAGTACTCTTTGGCTTTTTCAGATGCGGCATATTTGTCGGCACGTGCATTCACATAGTGCATTACCAGATTGCTGTACAACCGCTCGGCTTTCTGCTCAGCAAGCCAGGCGGCTTCCAATTCGAGCAGTGTCTCTTCCAGTTCGCTAAATTTCCGTTGGTTGCCCTCAATAGTGCCATAGTAAAGTTCCAGCGTACGGATGATGTTCATACTCATCTCCGTAAACTCAAACTCCAGCGTGTGCCGAAGCAGATTTTCAAGTTGCTTGATCCCGATACTGCGAATATTTTTGGTAATCAGGATCATCGCAGCACTCCACTTTTTGACACACTCGACAAAGGCTGCCTGCCTGTCGGGGTAGTTCTCTTCCCGAAAGTCCAGCAAAAACACGGCATCGCATAACCTGTTTTTCAAGCGATTCCGTAGGGTGGAAACGGCTTGCAGGCTGCCCAGTTCCGGGAGAATTTCCAGAAGATCGCGGTCGGATATGGCCTCATTTTTTGCTATAGCATGGTACATTTTGCCCAACTGAGAGTCAGGCTTGATGAGTGCCTCCAGAAGCGAGTTCGACTTGAACTTGGTTTTCTGGATAAATTCGATGAGATCTACCAGGTCTTGCATGGCACAAAAGGTAGTTCGTTCAAAATGAAGTATGTTTTGATTAAAAAAAGTGCTTGAGTGGTAATACCGCAAACATCGAGTAAAAATAGCCACACTTGAGCGGGTACCACTTCTGGTGGCACAATTTATCCCTGAACTACATACCTATGTAGTTTGATATGAATGCCGGACTTTGTTAGAGTTGTCCGGGAAAAAACTAACTTCGCCGCTTTCCTTTACTCCCTTCATCCCGTTCAAACGGTATGGGCGCTTCAATCCGGTACTACTCTCGTCTGATCCTCGGCATCATCATTATGTTCCAAGGAAGGTCTGTATTTGCCCAAAGGCAGGCCGTGCCCGACTACAGCTTCCGACGTATCAGTATGCAGGATGGCCTTGCCAACCAAATCATTACCGCTGCCGGAGAAGATCAGAGAGGAATGCTCTGGTTTGGAACACAAAGTGGCTTGTATCGCTTTGATGGCTTTCGGGTAACGCACTTCAGCGACCGGCACAAGGGTTTCTTACCTACCGAAAATATTACCGATCTGGAATGTCTCGCGGGTGCCTCCTCCCCTCTTTTACTCGTATGCACCCAAGGCAGAGGCTGGCTGTTAGATGCCGAGTATGATCAGATTTTACCTTTCAGCACGCTTGGGCTGCCGGACAGCATTCTCACCCGATGCACTCAATTTGAAAAAAAGGATAAGGGAAAATATGTCGCACTTTGTGCCGGCTCGCTGTATCAAATCGAACAGGTTGGACCAGCTCGCTTTACGGCTCAACTCTTTGCAAATCTGCAGGATTCGGTGTCCGGTGTCATTGTCATAGACCCGGCAGAACCCGAGTCTGTCTGGCTGCTACCGAAGGTACAGGAAATTTATCGAGTCTCAAAAAGTGAATGTTCCCGGTTTAAACTACCCTCGTTCAGGCAAAATCCCAATCCTATGCCTGGTTTGATCGGCCTTGTCAGAACGCCCAATGGCTTGATTGGGTGGGACTTTGTCCGTAACCTTTGCCGTTTCGAGCCGGCAAGCAAAACGTTTGAACCCGTTTCCAACCTGACACTTGCTGATATTTTCCCGGCAATTTCATCTTTAGACCGTGCTTTAAATCAACGAAATGTACTACGATTGCACCAGGTATTGCAAACCGGACAGGAATTGGCAGGCACTACTCTTGGCCTGTTTATTTTGCAAAACCGGTTCAACCATTTCCAGGTACCCGAAGGAATGGTGGGCAGCGAGGTACGCGGTATTTTGACCGACTCGTCTGGTAATTGGCTGGCAGGCACCTATACCGGCCTGTTTTCCGGAGCATTGTCGCATAAGGCCATCAAGCCCGTATCCAAAATAGCCGGGGTTTGGGGAGGGATACCTCTCGATACGAGTAACTGGATGCTCGTCTGTGAAAACAAGGTTGGGGTTTTTGTATTGAATCGCCAAAACAATACGGTGCGCAGGCCTCTGGGGCTATCACCATACAATATGACGGGAAGTACTCTTTCTGTTTGCAAGGATTTTCAGGGAAATATTTGGGTAGGAACCTATACCAGTTTATACTGGTCGCCCCCGGGCGATCCATTCCATTTTAATGTACTGAACTACCCCAAAGGCCGCATTCCAATACAGGCTCCTTTTTTTCGTGCGCTCTTGGCTGATCGGGACTCCAGCATCTGGGCGGGGGCCGAAAACGGGCTTTTCAGACTCAATCTCCGCAAGTTTCCGGCAAACTGGAGCATTGACACCCTGCTGCGGGATGTCTTCATCAGCGACCTGTATCCTGACCAACACGGCAATGTCTGGATTGCCTCCAAGGGCAAAGGTTTGGCCCGGTACAACCGGGCGAGCAGCTCTTTTGAATGGTTTAATACCGATCACGGACTGGCCAGCAATTCGACCTGCCGCATCGAAGGCAGCGACAAGGACAGGGTGCTATGGATCAGTACGCACAACGGCTTGTCCAGGCTGGATGTTTCGAGCGGAATTATTCACAACTACCACGAAGCCGATGGCATTCCCGGCAATGAGTTCAACTCGGCAGCGAGCGCTCGTTTTCCAAATGGTGTCCTTATGTTCGGCGGAGTAGCCGGTTTGGTGCATTTTCATCCTGATTCACTTCGTCCGCGTACGTTCCGGTATAAAACCTTTTTTTCACACCTGCATCTTCAGGAAAAAAACAATGATTCGATAAACGTATACCCGCTGCCGAAGGGAACCCTTCGACTACCGCCGTACCCGAGGCTGGTGGAAATATGCCTGGGTTTCAACGATTTTGTACAGCCGGCAAAACCTCGGTTCCGATACCGCCTTGCCGGCGCATTTGAGTCCTGGACCTACACAAATGGCGAAAACAAAATCAGTTTATTCAATCTGTCTCCCGGCGACTATACGCTTGAGGTGCAGGCTCTTCCGTACGACGGGCATCAAGGCAAACCGGTGCGTATGCACATTCATGTTGCCCGGCCATTGTCCGAAACCTGGTGGTTCCGGGCACTGATGCTAATCGGATTGGTACTAATCTCCTATCTCGCATATCGCTACAGGTTGCAACAAGTGCTGCGGACATACGCCATTCGGCAGCAAATTGCCGATGATCTGCACGACGACATCGGGAACAAACTGAACATGACAAACATTCTTTTGCAAAAGATCAAGCGCGATTATTTTGACAAAGATCAGCCTCCACCCCGGGAAATCTGGGCAGGCCTTCTCGATACCAACCAACAGACGCTTCAATCTTTACGCACGCTGATCTGGTCGGTAGACCCACGAAAAGACCGCCTCGAAAACATCTTTACCCGTATGCAGGATTTTGCTGACGATTTTCTCCAGCCCCTGAATATTCAGTGCCGGTTTTCACTGCCTGAACAAGTGCCCGACAAGGAAACACTTCTGGACTTCCGACACAACATCATCATGATTTTTCAGGAATTGCTGACGAACATGGTGAAACATGCCCCTCCGCGGCAGGTTGCCGTGCAGCTGCACGTTTTTGCTGAAAACACCCTTACCCTGACCATCAGCAACAAGTTTGACGAGCAAACAACCGGACACCTTCATGTAGCATCCGATAAACGCGGGATGACTACCTTGAAAAGGCGGCTCGACAGGATTAATGGAACCATTAAATTATTTGAAACAACCGACACCAGTCAAACCATTACGTTGTCTTTCTCCCAAATGTTCAAATAATCATCAGCATGCCCGTCAACATTGCAATTATTGAAGACGATCCGGTACTTCGGCAGGAAATAATCGAGTATTTTAACAAAAGCAGCAAGGTGCAATGCCTGCTGGTAGTGGAGTCCGTACCCAAATTCAAAAAATTCCACCGGGAGTTCATGAATATCCAGATTGTATTACTCGACATTAATCTTCCCGATATCTCCGGCACTGAAGGTATACCGATCATTCGCCGTTTGTTGCCTGAATCGGAAATCATCATGCACACCATTGTCAACGATTACGATACCATTTTCACCTGCATTTGCTGCGGCGCCAACGGCTATCTGATCAAGGACGGGGACTTTATCAAACTGGAAAACACGCTGATCGAACTCTCGGAAAACGGCGGCGCCGCCCTCAGTCCTATGGTGGCCCGCCGCATTCTGTCCTATTTTCAACCTGATCCCCGCAAAAAACATGCAGAAGTTCTTTCCGATCAGGAACTTCAAATCAGCCGCTTTTTAGTGGACGGGCTTACTTATCAGCAGGTGGCCGAAGCCCTCAATTTGTCTGTGAACGGCGTCCGGTATCATGTAAAAAACATTTACAAAAAACTGCATATCCACTCCCGGGGGGCCTTGTTGAAGCATTTCCGGAATGAAAATTTCAACTGGTAAAAGTTAAAGCCGGCAAAAAACATGGGCCGCCCCGAAAACCGGAACGACCCATGCAAATTTGATACTTGATTCCGGGGCTACTCCCGCCCCGGTACTATCCTGTCCAAATCCTTATTCGATCAGTACCAAACGTTTGGTGTAAACCTGCCCGTTGGAGCGCACCGAGACGGTGTACATGCCCGCTGCTCCTCCAGCCTGCCGCAGATTCACCCGCAGGGCGGAATCTTCCACAGTCGGAATACGCTGTTCCCAGATCAGGCTGCCCAGTTCGTTGTGAATCGAAACCACCACGGTTTCTCCTGCAAAGTCGCTCAAACCAATGCTCACCCAATCGGTCGTCGGGTTGGGCGCAAGGGTGAGGGCTTTGAGTTTCGAGTGTTGCGTTTCGAGTGCGTCGCTTTGTTGGTCTCGGTCTTGCGTCGGCACCTTGACTTTGGCCCGCATACTCTGCGCGTTCGGACTGCTGACCGGCCCAAAGTTGGAGGAGGGCAGCACCGTGAACACCTGGGTATGTTGCTTCGAGTTTCCGCAGGCATCGGTAGCCGTCCACGTGCGCGTCACGGTGTAACCCGTGGAGCAATCGCCTGGAGTCTGCGTCTGTTGCATCGTTACGGTTGCCGAACCACAGTTATCGGTAGCCGTCAGTGCAGGTGCTACCGGAATGCAGTTCGGAGCACATGTCACCGTCGTATTTGCCGGCAGACTGCTGGTGAAGGTCGGCGCTTGCGTATCCTGTACCGTGATCACCTGAGCGCGCGTCGTCGAGTTACCGCACTGGTCGGTTGCCCGCCAGGTACGCGTCAGGGTGTAGTTATTCGTGCAGTTGCCGTTGGTGCGAACCTGCCCGAGGTACGTGATGTTCACATAGCCGCCGCAGCCGTCGGAAGCCACCGGATTGGTTACCGCAGGCGGTGCCTGGCTGCACTGGATGGTCACGTTGTTCGGGAAGTTCGTGAACGTCGGTGCTGTTTTGTCCTCAATACTGATCACCTGCGCTGCCGTCGTAGAGTTTCCGCACACGTCGGTGGCTTTCCACACGCGCATGATCTGGTAGTTACCCGGGCAGGAAGCATTCATGTTCCAGGCGCCGAGGTAGTTGATCGTCACGTTTCCGCCACAGGCATCGGAAGCCGTTGCTGTGCCCACAGGCGGTATTGCCTGGGTACAGTTAAGCGTCACATTGCCGGGCACCGAGGTGAATACGGGTTTGACGTTGTCCACCACCGTGATGCGTTGCGAGATGCTCACCGTGTTGTTGCAGTTGTCGGAAGCCACCCAGCGGCGCGTCAGCGTGTAGGCATTCGGGCAAGAGCCGTTCGTCTTCGTCTGACCGACGTAGGTGATCGCCACATTCTGGTCGCAGTTGTCCGTTGCAACCGGGCTTGTAACTACCGGAATGTTCGTGCATTGCACGGTGATGTTGGCCGGTGGATTCAGGAACGCGGGCTTCTGCGAGTCAATCACATTGATACGTTGCGTCGCCGTGCGGGTGTTGCCGCAGGCATCGGTAGCCGTCCACCGACGCACCAGCACATAAGAGTCCACACAGGCGCCATTGGTCTTGTCCTGTCCGTTGTAGGTGATGGTCACCTGACCCGCGCAGTTGTCGGTAGCCACGGGGGTTCCGGGCGGCGGCACACTGTTGCACTGGACCGTCACGTTGGCCGGCACGAAGGTAAATGTCGGCTTGATGTCGTCTTTTAACGTCACCAATTGGGTACAGGTGGCCGTGTTACCCGAACCGTCGGTGGCAATGAAGGTGCGCAGCAATCGGCGACCCGTTACGCACATCATCGGCGGATCAAGATACACCATGCTGAGCAGTTCAACCGATTCCACGGAGCAGTTGTCCGTAGCCGTGGCGTTCTGTTGCATTGGCATACACTGCACCGTCACATTCGGCGGGCAAGTGATTACCGGAGGCTCTTCATCAATCACCGTAATCTTGAATATGCGCACCACCGTGGTGCAGGCATTCGTGGCGGTGATGGTGATGGTCGTCTCGCCGAGGTTGAACGTGGAGCCGCTACCCGTACCGCTGCCGCTACCCGTGGTAGCGCCCGTGAATTCGTACGTCACCGTCAGGTTGCCCGAAGGCGTGGTCACAATATTCACGTTGTAGGTCACTACTGCCGTGCAAACGCCAGGTTCGGTATTCACCGTGATGTCGGCTATAATATCCGGCAGCGGATTCACACAGCGGAAGGTGAAGTCCACCGTTTCGTTCACATTGTTATCGTCCAGACCACCAGGGTATGCCGGAGTACCCGTGCCCGCGCCGCCTGCACCAAACTCGTCGGTCGGCATGGCATTCGGTTGCAGGTCTACTACCACGGAGGCTACACCGCCGTTGACCAGTACATCCAGACCGTTGTCGTTGTTGTCGCCATTACCGGCATCGGCACCGGGATAACTTTCCTTGCTGTCAAGCGCTGCGTTGAGGAGGAAGTTGGAAGCCGGAATGTACACCACATACTGACCCGGGAACAGGCTGTCGAAATAGTAGTAGCCGTCCGGATTCGTGATATCGGTCATCAATGGAGCATCCACGCCATAGTTGGCGCCTGCCGGGTACAACCAAACGTCCACCAACGGAATCGGCATATCGCCGACGCTGTAAACACCATCGGCATCGTTGTCCATGAACACGAAGTTGCCCACAGCCACTTTTTCCAGACGGAAACCGAAGTCCACCGTTTCGTTCACGTTGTCGTCGTCCAGGCCGCCCGGATACTGCGGGTTGCCCGTGCCGTCGCCACCGGAACCGGGCTCATCGCTCGGCTCGTCGTTCGGGTACAGCACAATCGGGTTGGACGGGATACCGCCGTTCACCGGCGTGTCCGAACCGTTGTCGTCGTCGTCGTCCGTGTCGCCGGTGTCCTGACCGGGCGTGGACTGTTTGTTGAACAGCGGCTGACCTGCGCCGAAGTTCGAGGACGGAATGAACACTACATACGTACCTGCCGTCAGGCTGTCGAAGTAGTAGTAGCCGCCGCCATCCGTGATCGTGGTTTCCAACGGAACATCCACACCGTAGTCGGCGCCTTGCGGGTACAGCCAAACCGTCACATTCGGGATGGCCATGTCGCCGGCGTTGAACGTGCCGCTGTCGTCGTTGTCCATGTACACGTAGTTACCCAACGCGACTTTCTCCAGGCGGAAACCGAAGTCTATCGTTTCGTTCACGTTGTCGTCGTCCAGACCACCCGGGTAAGCCGGGGTACCTGTGCCTTCGCCGCCGGCGCCCGACTCGTTGGTCGGTTCGCTGTTCGGTGTCAGCGTGAACGTGTTGGAACGGATACCGCCGTTCACCGGCGTGTCCTGACCGTTGTCGTTGTCGTCCACGAGTTCGCCGCCGTCGGCGCCCGGTACGCTTTGTTTGTCTTCCAAAGCACCGCCCGGAGCGAAGTTGAGGGCCGGAATAAAGGCCACATACTGGCCGGGGAACAGGCTGTCGAAGTAGTAGTAGCCGCTCGGATCCGTCACATCGGTTGCCAGCGGTACATCCACGCCGTAGTTGGCCCCTGCTGCATACAGCCACACTTCAACACTCTGGATCGGCATGTCGCCGACGCCGAAGGTGCCGTTGTCGTCGTTGTCCATGAACACGTAGTTGCCCACAGCCACTTTTTCCAGACGGAAACCGAAGTCCACCGTTTCGTTCAC
>CAYMQY010000104.1:0-14428 GCA_964392655.1 uncultured Saprospiraceae bacterium | reverse complement strand
GTGGGGCCTCCGCCCCCCCGCCCCTTGGGGGGTGGGGCCGGGGGTGGGGTTTCCCGTGTCCTCTTCCTGCCCGTCATTTCCCCCAACGCCTTGCCCAATCAAAAAACCGCACCCGAAGAAGCCGCGGAAATCGCCCGGTTGGTGCGGTATTTCAAAGATCTGTATGCCGCACAGGGCAAACCCTGGCGACCCGAACACAGCCTCGGTATCATCACACCCTGGCGCGCGCAAATTGCGCAAATCCGACAGGCCATTGCCGAGGCAGGACTTGACCCGGATGAAATCACAATTGACACCGTGGAGCGCTACCAGGGCGGCGCCCGCGAAGTGATCCTGATTTCCTGCTGCGTACACAGTTCTGCCCAGTTGGCCAAATTAGTCAACCTTTCCACCGAAGGTGTGGACCGCAAACTGAACGTAGCGCTCACCCGTGCCCGCGAGCAGGTGATTATGCTGGGCAACCCCGAGGTACTGCGCGAAGACGAGCGGTACCGCGATTTTATTGACAACTATGGCGTGTGATTACCTATGCTTCCAGCACGTTGTAAAGAACCGGTTTCGATGGACTTGCATCCAGATCAAGCGACGTGATTTGCAGATTAAGCAGGTAAAACCCGTCCCGCACGGCATCCGGCACGAAAATCATTTCCGTGATGGTGCAGTGTTTTCGCACCGCGTGCGGGTACTGCCAGAAAGCACGGTGTGCGAGCAATTGGCCGCCGTCCTCCTCCCGGTCTACCGACGGCAGGTCGAGCAGGAGGTGTCGCACCCCGCATTCAACTAAATATGCCGCTGCTTCGTGGTGCAGGTAAGGCGGGTTGGCGCCGGAGTAGTTGCGCGTTTTTTTTAAATCATCATTCGGCAGGGTGCGCAAGACAAAGGCTTCGGCTTCGCCGGGTGCAAGCACTTCTTCAAGTTGGTCGCGAAAAATTACCCGGTCGCCGTTGTCGGTCGGGCGCGGGTACAGGCTGGCGACTTTTGCCCAAAAATGGTGCTCGCGCAAACACTCGTGCAGGACAAATCGCTCGCGGGCAATATGGCCCACGCATTCCGTATGCGTGCCGTTGCCGTGCGGGTTCAGGCGCACGTTGAAAAAATTGACCGGCCCGCCGCGCTCCGTGCTGCCCACAAAATCGCCGGCCACTACCGGGCTGAACTCTACCGGCGGCGCCCAAAAACAATTCGGGTTGTTCAGACCGTTGCGCAGCACAATGGATAAGTCAATCGGTTGCGAGAGGTCGGCCTGGTAGCGTTTTTCAGCGCGGTAAAAAAGTATTTCCATGTAAATTGAGTCGGGTTTCGGGAATCGGATGCCAAAACTACAAACTCATTTTCAGAAGGGAGTACGCGGCTCTTTTAGCCTGCTTTCAAGTGTCTGAAAATGTACTCGTTGGAGTATAAAAAATACTTTACTCAACGTATTGAGTAAATTTACTCAAAGTTTTAACCAAAGCATGTTTTTGCGATTTCGCGCTGTACCGGGTAGCGCCATGCCATACCTTTGTCCACTCATTTTCACCACCTCCTGCCATGCGTATTCTTTGTTTTCTCGCCGCCTGCCTGCCGTTTCTCGGCATCGCCCAATCGCCCATCCCCGTCGCTGACCAGACTTTCAAAATGGACGGCGACCACGTCTTTGCCTATGCCTTTGCCCAAGGGGATCAGATCGCGCTGCACATCGAACTACTCGTGGGGCGGCAGGTACGCGAGGTGGAATTCCGGCAACACAACGGCCCGGTGCTGTTCAGCGATTTTGCGCTGGACTCGGTGCTGGACAAAACCATCCTGATCCCGCAAACGGGCGTGTACACACTGGCCCTGCGCGAGCGGGGCATGGGCAAAAAAGTCTGCCGCTTCACGCTGGCCCGCACGCCCGCAAGCCCGGTCACCGAGCGCATGGACACCCGCGTGCTGTGGGATTTGCAGCAGTTTCCGCAATACCGCGAGCAGCGGCGTATGATTCTGGTGGGGAAAAAACCGGATGTGGTGTCGCTGAAGGGCCAGACAAACGTGAGCGCCAGCAAACTGGGGCTGAAGAATCCCGTCGGCACGTACCAGTTTTCGCTGCCGCCCCATACCGTGAACTGGGCGTATCGCGTCTCGGTCGGGCAGGCGCTGAACGATGCCCGCAAAAAAGACGCCGACCAACTGACAAGCGCCCTCAATTCCGGCGCAGCCAAACTCCTGGCCGTGGCGCCGGAAACCGCCCTTGCCGCTTTTGCGCTCGGCATGGCCATTGACCTCTCCGTACCCAAGGTAGGCGAGGCGGTGGAGTATGCCCTGCTGTCGGGAGACAATGTGGAAAAATTCAGAAAACGCGAACAGTACCAGGCCTTTCTCTGGCAAAGTTCGGTGAGCGTGGACGTGCAGCGCCGTTACACACCGCTGGAGGGCAGTCACTATTTCGCGTTCCGCACCAGCAACTGGTTCGACGACATCACGGTAAACATTGACATCGAAGCCGTCACCGAAACACCCATTTATGCGGAGGAATATTTCCTGGAACCGGTTCGGTAGTTTTGAGTTTTGAGTTTCGGGTTTTGAGTGGAGCGCGTAATGCACATTGCCGCGCGACGGTTCACTCCCTGTTTTCGGTGTTTCGGTCACCTAAATTTTTATGGAGCCTGCCGGTGGACAAACCTTTGCGCATCATTTTTACCGAAAACAACACAAGTTGCGCTATGAAAAAAGTCTGGTTCTTCCTTCTCTTTGCCCTGCCGGTTGCCCTGCTGACCGCCCAAAACGACCGCTACCACACCGCCATGACCGCCGCCGTGGCGCAGTTGGACTCCGCCAAAGGTCCCGCCGATTTTCAGGCCGCCGCCAATACGTTTACCCGCATTGCCGCCGCCGAGCCGGAGCAGTGGTTGCCCCACTACTACGCGGCATTTTCCAACCTGATTTTTGTGTTCAACACCTTCAGCCAGGACCCCGCTCAGGCCCTCCGCACCCTCGATGTGGCACAGGGAAGTCTCGATCGGGCGAAAACGCTGGCGCCCGGCGAATCCGATGTAGCCGTGTTGCAGGCTTACATCCTCATCGGGCGTGTGCTGGAAAACCCGATGACCAAGGGCGCCGAACTGTCGCCGCGGGTGTTTGCCGAGCTGGAAAAAGCGACGGCGATGGATCCCGCCAATCCGCGCGCGCCATTTCTGGAGGGCACGTATGTGCTGAACATGCCCGAGTTTTACGGCGGCGGCGCAGCCAATGCCAAACCGTTGTTTGAAAAAGCGGCAGCCCTGTTCGAGAAAGAAAAAGACCGGGGCTTGCTGCCGCACTGGGGGCGACGGATAAATGCGCAGTACCTGGAAAAAGTGTCGTCGAAGTAATTTTCCACCACCACGGCGAGGTTCAAAACCTCGCCGTGGTAATGCCCACTCAACGAACACAACCATGTCAAGCAAGATAAAACAAGTCCTGACCGAGTTTCTCGTCATAGCCGCCGTTGGCGGTGTCTTCATCGTATTTGCTTTTGGCAATCCATTCAAGTTGTACGAACGCGGCGGGTTGGCGCTGCTCTGGGCCTACTACTGGCGGGCCGGTGTGGGCACCGCTACCTTCTGGATGGGCAATGCTTACCTGAGCGACGTGCCCGACCGGTGGGTCACCTGGTTAGAAGCACCGGTCAAACGGCTCGTTATCTCCGTGCTGCTCACCATTGCATTCACCTGCTCGGCCTGGGTGATATTCAGTTGGGTTCTGATTGACGGATGGTATGGTCAGGATCTTTGGTCGTATTTGCAGGAACTAACGATTGGCGACTTTATTCCCACGCTGATTATCACGTTTTTGATCTCGATTTTCATGCACGGCCGTGCGTTTTTACTCAACTGGAAAGAAACTCTGGTAGAAGCCGAGCGCCTGAAAAAAGAGCAGATTTCGGCGCGTTACGAAGCGCTGAAAAGTCAGGTGAATCCGCATTTTTTGTTCAACAGCCTCAACGTGCTGGCCTCGCTCGTGCACAAGGACGCTGATCAGGCCGAGCAGTTTATCCGCCGCCTGTCTGCGGTGTACCGCTACATCCTCGAAAGCCGGGAACGGGAAGTAGTGCCGCTGGAGGAGGAACTGACCATCCTGCGCGCGTACCTGTTTCTGATGGAAACCCGTTTCGGTACAAGTCTGCAAACCGACATCCGGCTGCCCGAACCGGCGGAAGGGCAAGTGGCGCCGCTCACGTTGCAGATGCTCGTGGAAAACGCGCTGAAACACAACGAGGCCTCAAAAAGCCACCCGCTGCGGATCGAAATTTTCGCCGAAAACGGCCATATCACCGTACGCAACAACCTCCAGCCGAAAAACGCCCTGCCGGAGTCAACCGGCATCGGCCTGGAAAATATCGCCGCGCGGTACCAAATCCTCTCGGGCAAACCCGTCCTCATCACCGACACCGATGGCCAATTTACTGTAAAAATCCCTCTTATCCCGGAACCCACGAATAAATCCGTGGGCTGAAAATCTGTCAACCAAAAACCCTCCAACCGGAACCCACGAATAAATCCGTGGGCTGAAAACCTGTCAACCAAAAACCTTCTAACCTGAAACCTGTACCTGACATGCGCGTTCTGATCATCGAAGACGAAGACCTCGCCGCCTGGGGGCTTATCAGCAAACTGCAACGACTCGATCCGGCCATTGAAGTGCTGGCCACGCTCGATACCGTGAGCGGTGCGGTCGAGTGGTTCCGGAACAACCCGGCGCCCGATCTGGCTTTTTTCGACATCCAGTTGGCCGACGGCCTGAGTTTCGAGATTTTCGAGCAAGTCAAAGTCGCCTGCCCCATCATTTTTACCACCGCTTATGACGCCTACGCCTTGCGGGCATTCAAGGTGAACAGCGTGGACTACCTGCTCAAACCCGTGGCCCAGGACGATCTGGCCCGGGCATTTTCCAAACTCCGGCAACTGCGCACGCCGGCAGCCCTCGACCCCGGCACCCTGCGCCAAATGCTGGATACGCTGAAGCCCCGGCAGTTCAAAAACCGCTTCCTCGTGCGAATCGGCGACCACCTCACGGCCGTTGACGCCGGGCACATTGATTTTTTCTACGGTGAAAACAAACTCGTGTGGCTGCGCCACCAGAACGGCAAAAAATACCCGCTGGACTACACCCTGGAGCAACTCGAAGACATGCTCGACCCCGAACTGTTTTTCCGGCTCAACCGCCAGTACATCGTCGCCATCGGGGCCATCAAAGACGTGGTAACCTACTCCAACAGCCGCCTGAAAGTGGTGCTGAAAGACCCGCTCGGCAAGGACGATGTGCTTGTCAGCCGTGAAAAAGCCGAGTCGTTCCGGGAGTGGATGGGGAAGTAAGGAGCGGTATTGACAACACTCATAGCCTGCCCTGACAGCGACACTTGCCCCGCCGGGGTACGAATGGCAAATCTTTGGGTATGGTTTCAAAACCACACCCAAAGCAAGTTTTACAAACACAAACTGCCATGCGTACCCTACTCATTTTTTCGCTCCTGTTTTTCGCGCTCAGCGCCGGCTTTGCTCAAACCGACAAAGCCCTCCTGCGCGAACTCGCCAAAGATAACCGGAAATCCATTGAGGCCTTGGCGCTTTACCCCGAAGATGCCCGGCTAGCCATTCTCGAAGCCTCGAAGTACCCGGAGGTGCTCATAAAAATGCAGGGCATCCGGGACAAAACCACGGCGGCTTTCCGCACGCTTATTGAAGATTACCCCCGAAACACGCAAGATGTTTTTTACGACCTGACGCGTTTCTCGGGCTTGGTGCCCGACCTCGTTGCCCGGCAAAATAACCGACAGGGCATGCAAGAGGTGCTGGGCGTATTGCCGGAAAACAAACGCGCCGAAGCCCTCGCCGTGGCAGAGCGCAACCCGGGCACCCTCGCCAAAATCAACGACCTGAACCAGACCGCACAGCGCGCCTACGACAACCTGATCGCCCTGTATCCCGCGCCTGCGCAAGCGGCTTTCCGTACGCTGCTTGGGCTGCCCGAAGTGGTGGACATCCTGAACGAAGACCTGCGGTTTACCATTCTGGTCGGCGATGTGTACCGGGAAGACCCCGCCTGGGTGATCCGAAAAATGGATTCCCTCAACCTTGCTGTGGCCCGCGCCCACGCTGATGAACAAGCCGACTGGAACCAAAGTATGGCCAACGACCCGCAAGCGCAGCAGGAATTGCAGTCCGCCGCGCAGGAATACGCCCGGGAGTATGGCTACACCGACGAGATTTACGACATCGTGCCCAACGACGACCTGTATGCCGAGCCGGCGCCCGCTCCGCAGGTGGTGCACCAATACTACTACCAGTACGCCTACCCATACTGGTTTGGCTACCCGTGGTGGGCGCCCCAGCCCTGCTGGCGTCCGTATCCGTACTGGTGGTACTGGGGATTTTACCCCTACAATCGGGTCATCGTGATCGTACACATGCCCTCGTACCACTTCATGCACTGGTACTTCCACCGTCCGTACCACCACTACCGGCACAACCACTTGTCCACGCATTTCATCAGCCACTACAACCGGCACCGGAATTCCGGCACCACCATCACGGCCGGTGTAAAAGAATGGCGAAACGAAAACCGAGACCTCGTGTCCGACGACTGGCTGCGCGACCAGAGCCGCCTGCCCGAACGCCTGCGCGAGTACGGGCGCTTCGAGCAGGAACGCCAGACGTTCAATGACAAAAACCCGGGCAAAGCCCTGACCCGCGAGCAGTTTCTGGACAAAAACACGAAGCGTTTTCCCGAACTGACGCAATCGCGCGCTACGGCAAAAACGGAAATCCAGCGCGAGCGCGCAGACGAAAACCAGCGCCGCTCCGACTGGGCGCCTCAGAAAGAACCCGTGAAACCGGACGTTACCCCGCCGGCCCGCATACCGCGCACCGAAGCGCCCAATCGCCCGAAGACGCAGCCCGTTACGCCGCCGCGCACCCAGCCCACCGACAAGACCCAACAACCTGCTCAACGCCAGCCGCAGACCCGACAACCGGTACAAAAACCGCCGATTGACGATGCCAAAGACTACCACCGGGACAAATGGCAGGAACGACCACAAACGCAACCGGCCCCGCGCAAGGAAGCGCCTAAGCAGGTAGCGCCCGCACGGAAAGAGCGGGGCGGGTAGTAGTTTTGAAGCGGGTCGGCAGTACGATCGGACTTCAAATATTTATTCCCCCCGACACTTCGATGCGCTGGCCGTTCACCCACTTCGCCTCATCGGAACAAAGAAAGGCCACCACGCTGCCGATGTCGTCCGCCTGGCCGACCCTGCCCAGAGGCGAGAGCGCTGCCAGAGCCGTTTTCAGTTGCGGGTTCGAGCGGATGGCGGCATTGTTGAAGTCTGTCTCAACCGGGCCGGGGGCAACCACATTGGCGCGGATGCCGCGGCTGCCGTACTCTTTTGCCACATAACGGGTCAGCACCTCCACCGCTCCTTTCATGGACGCGTAAAGGGAGTAACCCGGGTGGCAAAAACGGGTCGTACCGCTTGAAATATTGACGATACCGCCGCCGTCGTTCATCACGGCGAGTATTTTTTGGCTGAGGAGATACACGCCCTTGAAATGCACGTTGAGGAAATCGTCGAACTGCTGCTCGGTGGCCTGCGGCATCGGGATAGTGCCGCCCATGCCGGCATTGTTTACCAGAAAATCGGGCTTCCTGCCTTCAAATTTTTCAGCCAAAACGGTATCAAGTTCTTGCATAAAAACATCCAGTCCGTTGTTTTTCAATAAGTCTAACGAAAGGGCTGCGGCTTTTTGCCCCAGGGCTTCAATGCTGCGAACCACCTCGGCTGCCGCTTCGGGTTGGGAAGCATAAGTAACCACAACATCCAAACCTTTGCCCGCAAGCGCGAGCGCCATGTCTTTCCCGAGTCCCCGACTGCCGCCGGTGACGATTGCAATTTTTGTCATACAGAAATGTGTTTTTTTGAAAAATAAAATCTGCTGCAAAAGTGGCGGGGAGCGGGAAGCCGAAATTTCAGGAACACGCGAAAGTTGTGTATTTCGGTCAAAAACTATTTTACACAAGCATAGCCTTCATTCTGAATCTGTGGTTCCAGGCTTTTGAAGAAACAACATTGCCGCTTTGTAGTACGGAACAAGGGTTCAAACAGTCGCCTCTTTTCTGCTTTCAATTAAAAACTGCTTGGGCGTGATGCCGTATTTTTTGTGAAACTCCTTGATAAAATGCGGCACGTTTTCGTAGCCCGACTCCCAGGCCACTTCTGAAATATTGTTGATGTGGTTGCGCACGAGCAGTCCGTGCGCCCGGTTGAGCCGCCGCTCGATGAGCCACTGTTTGGGCGAAACGCCTTCAAATTTAGCCTTGAAATCGCGGGTAAACGTCGAAACCGATCGTCCCGTCAGGTACGCATAGTCCTCAATGCCAAGCGGTTTGTGGAAGTTGGCCTGCATAAACTCACCCAAACCGAGACGCTCCCGCCTGTCGAGTGCGGCGAGCAGGTTGGGGAACCGGTTAGTATCGGGAAAAGAAAGGTGGAGCAGGTGCAGCAGTTCGAGCAGTTTCAGTTTGGCCAACTGGCGGTTGGCAGGTATGTCGCCGCCGTAAAACTGCAACAGCGAGCGAGAAAATAGCCGAAGGTCGTCGTTGCTCGAAATGATTACAGGGGAAGCAGGGCTGTCATTCCCATTGTTTTTGAATGTCTGGGATTCCAGAAACTGCCGAATCACATCGCGCTCAAAAAAGAACATCATCGCCTCAAAAACACCGTTTACCGGCAAAATATCCGACACGGTGTACAGCCCTTTCGGAATAAAAACCAGGTTCCCGGCAGGTACATCCATAAAAAAAACATTGTCCTCATTTTCTAACCGCAAGGTGCCTTGCAGCACCATCGTCAGGGCATGTGTGGACAGATAGCCTTCCTTGCCCAGTACCGGTTCATCCAGCACTTTGTGGATAATGCAAGAATGTCCGTCCACGAGGATTTTGCGTATGACGGGATCTTCGTATAATTTTTGCGGGAGGATTCTGAGCATGGAGAACAGGTTTTGCCGGCGCAAAAATGCGATGACCGACCGGCTCAAACTTTCGGAAAAAGAAAAAATTTGTGTTTTTTGGTCAAAACCCCGGATGCCACAGCACCCCCAGTGCCACTCCGTTGCTGTCGTGTCCCGG
Source organism: uncultured Saprospiraceae bacterium (assembly GCA_964392655.1). GTDB lineage: Bacteria > Bacteroidota > Bacteroidia > Chitinophagales > Saprospiraceae > M3007. The sequence goes on along the minus strand of CAYMQY010000104.1, from coordinate 5,305 downwards.
GTTGTTTTCTGCACCCCAGGCGTTGCCGTTGGATACGTGGACGTGGCGGGCGGCCAACTGCAGGGCGATATTTCGGTTGAGTTGCCATTCGGCCCCGATGCCGTACTTGGGTGAGCCGTTCCAGTTGGTGCCGGTGCGGTTGTCGCCGAAGAATCCGGTTGGCTGGGGGAATTTTTCCAGAAAATACATCACCCCGGCCCCGCTTTCAAAATAGAGCCGGAACCGGGAGCCATTGAGCGGGTAAAACCGAACGAATGGCCGCAGGCCGAAACCCCAGGTGTTGTTCATTTCGTCGGTGACGTGGTAGGTGTTGAACTCCGCGCCCAGTGCCAGCCAGCGCCGGGGAAAGTACCAAGTCTCGAACAAAAAGTCCGGAAGCGGCGTTTGTTTCCCGTTCTTCCACAAGTTTTCACATCCAAACCACAGCTGTCATGGACGCAAACAAAGACAACAGAAGAGGCTTTCTCGCCAAGTTTTCGCTCGGCATCATTTCCATGCTGGGCCTGCCTTGGGCAGGCCGGTCCAAAACAAACGGCGGCAGCGGTGAAGCGGACGGCGACCCGCATCCGGTGCTTTCCGTTAAGCCTATGGGCTTCAATTGGGAAACCCTCGACCCCTTCCTGTTTTGCGTGCACCACGAAGACAAGTTCCCGGCGGGCAATGACGAACTCGGGCCTGCCGTGTCGCTGAAAGGCCGCCATCTCGGCGACGATTTCATCATCAAGGACGGCTGGCGCATGTACCACGGCAAAAAAATACCCGGCTTCCCGGGGCATCCGCACCGGGGCTTCGAGACGATCACCGTGGTGCGGCAGGGCATCGTGGACCACGCCGACTCCATGGGCGCGTCGGGCCGTTACGGCGAGGGCGACGTGCAGTGGATGACCGCCGGCGGCGGCGTGCAACACTCCGAGATGTTCCCGTTGCTGAAAAAGGACGCGGAAAACCCGATGGAACTCTTCCAGATATGGCTCAACCTGCCGAAGAAAAACAAGATGGTGCAGCCGCATTTTAAGATGCTGTGGGGCAGCAAAATTCCGAAACCCCGGCATACCGACACAGGCGGCAAAACCACTGAAGCCGAGGTGATCGCCGGAAAATTGCTCGGGCAGACAGCCCCCGCGCCGCCGCCCGACTCCTGGGCTGCCGACCCGGCCAACGAGGTGGCTGTTTTCAACCTGAAAATGGAGCCGGGAGCCAAATTTACCCTGCCCAAAGCCGGCAAGGGCGTCAACCGCTCCCTGTATTTTTATGTTGGAAGTCAAATCACGCTGGCCGGGCAGCCGATTGAAAAATACCACTCTGTGGTCGTGAACGCCGCCACAGACCTGGAAATCGTCAACGGCGACGACGAAGCGCGCATCCTCGTACTGCAGGGCCGCCCCATCGGAGAAATGGTGATCCAGTACGGACCGTTTGTGATGAACACCAAGGAAGAAATCCAGCAGGCTTTCGACGACTACCACGCCACCAAGTTCGGTGGCTGGCCCTGGAACCGCTACGATCAGGTGCACGACCGCGCCGAGGGGCGTTTTGCGCGGCATGCGGACGGGACATTTGAGCAGGGAGCGTAATTGTTACATCCCCTTCAAATTATCCTCCGGATTCCGGTCCACCAACAGCGAGAACGGATCCACGCCCGCCTTGTCGGGCTTTTCATTCACGGTGAAGGTGAAGGTTGAGACGGGCTGGGCGATGCGCACGCGCTCGCGGTGCAGCGTCTTGCCGTACTTTTTGCCGGAGGCGGGTTTGGCGAAAGCGCCGATCTCGATGTAGTCGTTCACGGGCACCTCGGTTTCCTTGCCGAGTTCGTCGGCTTTCAGTTTGCGGCATTCGACCTGGATGGTCACCTCCCACTTGCCGTTGCCGAGGTCTTTGGCCGACATGTCCTTGCAGCGGTTTTCGAAGAGCGTGATGTCCTCGAACAGGTCTTTGACCACGTAGCGCAGCGAGTCGGGCGTGTGGGCGTAAAACGCGTCGAGCGCGTCGAGACTGACGGGGTAGGGCGGTTCGGCGTAGCGGTACTTGTCGAGGAAGTCGCGCAGCGCCGCGTTCACGTTGTCCTCGCCGATCATTTCCTTGAGGTAGTACATGGCCACGCTGCCCTTGTTGTAGTGGATGTAGCCCTGCCCCTCGCATTTGGCCAGCGGCAGTTCCTTGAGCGATTCCCGCCCGCGCCCGCGCAGGTATTTGTCCATCTCGTAGGCGAGGAACTTGCGCATCTGGTCGCGGCCGTACTCGTGTTCCATGACCATGAGCGCGCTCCACTGGGCAAAGGTTTCCACTAACATTTCGCCGCCCTGCATGCTTGCGGCACATTCCTGGTGGCCCCAGTATTGGTGCCCGATCTCGTGGGCGGCCACGTAAAACATCAGGTCAAGGTCGGCGTCGGGGTCTTTGAAATCCTGAATGAAGCCCACGCTTTCGGAGTAGGGCATGGTGCCGGGAAACGACTGTGCGAACCCGGAAAAACGCGGAAACTCGATGATGCGGCACTGCTTGTGGTAGTAGGGGCCGAAGTTTTTGGTGAAATACGCCAGCGATTTTTCCATGGCCGTCAGCATGCGCGGCACGTTGAAATCGTGACCCGGATGGTGGTACACCTCCAGTTTGACGCCGTTCCAGTCGCGGCGCGCCACCTCGTAGCGGGCGCTGAGGAAGGAGTAAAAATTGAACGAGGCGTGGTCGAGCTTGTACTGGAAGCAGCGGCGGCCGTCCTCCGTCCATTCCCGCACGAGCGAGCCGGGGCCGATGGCGATCTGGTCGGGCGCGGTGCGGATTACGGTTTCCACATTCACCCAGTCGCTGTTCAGGCCGATGTAGGCCTCCATGCGGTGCAGGGTATCGAGCCGGTCGAGGGCGGGGCGGCGGCTTTTTTCGGGCAGGCCGTGTTTCTTGCGGGTGTTTTTGTCGGTCAGTTCGCCGTCGGCTTGGTAGCCGAAAATCGGCATGATGTCGGTGTTGTCGAAGAAGGTGCCGTTTTGCACGACTCGCCCCCAGGTCACTTCGTTTTCAAAACCCTTCGGCTCGAAGTGCGTGGTAAATTCCAGCAGGATGGAATCGCCGGGCTGGAGCGCCGGCTCGAAGCGGTACATGCGCCAGTACACGGCGGAGTCGTTGAGCAGGAGTTTCAGGCGCGGATTTTTCAGGTCGAACTCGCCGCGCTGGGGCACGTTCACGAACAGGGTGTCAATGGGTCGGTTGTAGCGGTTTCGGGCGTAAAACTTGCCTGCCACATGCAGCGCGCGCCGTTCGGGGTACAGGCTGATGTCGTACTTCACGTCGTACACGCGGGGCTGGATGCGGCCTTCGTACTTTTTGTATTTCTTTTCAAATTTTGCCTGAAGGTTGTCGCGTCGCTGGCTCGTGACATACTCGTTTTCAACCTGGGTGTTGTAAAACGTCCAGCCCGCCGTGCCGAGCCATAGCGCCAGTGCTCCAAGTCCGAACACGCGGTAGCCCGACCATTCCTGCCGGGCGATTTGCAGGCGCTTTTTCCAGAAAAACTCCTTGCCGCGCGGCCAGAAAAGTATGGCCTTCAGCGCCAGCAGGGCACAAAACAGCAACCAGTAGGCATTGAACCAGAACAGCCCCTTCAGGTAGGGCTGGTAGCCGTAAAAATCGGACAACACATAACCCGGCGTACCGGCAAACTTGACCATGTTGCTGCCGATGTCGGCCACGCCCCACACAAAACTGTTGACAATGATGAAAATGATGGTGACGAAAAACCCGAGGAACATGTTGGGTACCAAGGCCTGCACGAGGAAACTCAGGGCCAGCAAAAACGCAAACCCGAGCATGTCCATCACGAACAGTTCGCGCACATACACGCCGAGGTTGTAGGCGTGGAAACCCATCGTCCACTGCGCGACAACGGCGGCAACCAGCGCCACGGCTTGCAGCACGAACAGCACGCCGAGTACGGCGCCGTACTTGCCGAGCCAGGCCGTCCAGTTGCGGGTGGGCAGGGCGTCCACGATTTCGTTCATGCGGGCGTTGCGCTCTTTCCAGATGACAGCCCCGCTGAAATACACGAAAATGATGATGGTGAACATGTAAAACGACCCGCGGATGCCCTCGATCATGGTGTACGTGACCGGCAGTTCATGGGTGCCGTAGGATTCATTGGCGTAAAACAGGTTGGGCACGCAGTTCAGCAAGCCCAGCAGAGTCAGCAATACAAACGGCGTGCTGCGCAAAATGCCCAGCAATTCAGTTTTGAACTGGCTGCGCAATTGGCTCAGCGACGTGCTCCAGCCGGTTGCCGGCGCCACACGCGGCAGTGCGCCCAGGGTCTGAATGCCGATGGCGCCGTCATCCGCTGGCGCTGCTTTTTGCTTGCGCGAGGAGCGGCTTTTTTCGCCGAAATGGAAAAACCGGTAGCCGACGAGCAGGGCTGCCAGGCCGACTGCCGTCCAGAGGGCGCGGTTGAGCAGAACCACTCCTGTGAGGCCGTGCGCCAGAGCGTTTTTATCGTCTACCGTCCAGTATTTGGTGGCCACGCTGAATGCCCGGAATCCGAAGGGGTCAAGCAGGGCGGCTAATTGTTCATTTTCGATGTCCTGCATCAGGTTGCCGGCCACGATATAGCCCACCAGCAGGGCAGTGGCCGCCACAAACGAGTACATGGTGGAGCGGGTGTTGATGGCCACGGCGTACAGGATGCCGCCTGCAAAAATGGTGTTGGGCAGCGCAAACACGAGCACGCCCATGAGGTGGCCGGTCAGTTCAAACGGGCCGAAACGTTTGGCGTCGAGCCAGTCGAACATGGAGTTCAGGCCCACGCCGGCCCACATGCCCATGCTGATACCCAGCATGGGCACGATGGCAATGAGCAGGGCGCCCCAGAAGTGGCCGAAGTAGTAGCCCGCCTTGCCGACGGGTTTGGAAAAAATGATCTGGCTGGTCTGCCGCTCGAAGTCGCGAATACCTGCCGAGTTCAGAAACGCCGTGGTGAGCAGAATGCTGAGCAGGGAAAACACCCCGTACCAGTTCTGGGCCACGAAGGGCGCGTTTTTCCACACGTTGCCGTAGCTGCCGCCGATGCTGACCTGATCGGAAATGGTGGCGAAAAAGCACAGCAGCGCAATGATGAACAGGAAAATCCACGGCATGGGTGAGCGCAGCCAGGACTTGAGTTCGAAAGAAAAGAAGGTTCTGAACATGGCGATGGTTTAGGTTTCCGGTTTGAGGGTTGGAAGGTTTCTGGTTGGAGGTCAAGATGATTTTTCAGCCCACGGGTTTACCCGTGGGTGCTCGGGGGGGCGCCGTAGAGTGGGGTGTCACAGAGGCTCACAGAGTT
>CAYMQY010000103.1:14232-14496 GCA_964392655.1 uncultured Saprospiraceae bacterium | reverse complement strand
CGTAAACCACCTCGTCTGGAAATACCAGTTCGGCCTGGTTACTACGCGTAAGTACGTCACCTCGCACTACCACATCCTGTTTGCCGGCGTGGACGACAAAAAGCGCCGTTTTTTTCCCTACGCCCGCTTCGACAAGGATGCCCAACACCCCGACGGTGGCAGCGCCCACTACAAGGACAAGGAGGATGTGTGGAACATCCCCCGCGAATACTGGACCGGCGATGTGAAAACCCCCACCAAACTGCCCGCCGAGATCATCCGGAA
>CAYMQY010000103.1:0-14222 GCA_964392655.1 uncultured Saprospiraceae bacterium | reverse complement strand
CGGCGACGTGGTGCTCGATCCATTCCTCGGTTCCGGACAGGTGGCCGTAGTCAGCCGACTGGAGGGGCGGCAGTACGTGGGCTTTGAGATCGTGCCCGAATACTTTGAATTTGTAAAAAAAAGACTTGACAGTGGAGTTTACCGGGTGAAAGCGGAAGAATAATGCTCAGCGCACAACTGTTACGTCGCCGTTTTGCCGATAGGTATCAGGTTGCCCGAACAATTCTCCTGTCCATTCCAGCCTCCAGACATACACCCCCGGAGGAACGGCCTGACCTTGCATTTTTCCATTCCAGGCTTGTTCCGGATCGTTTGCAACGAAAACCTGATTGCCCCAACGATCAAAAACTTCCAGCCGGAACCGCACCCATGCACAGGACAGAAACACCTGCCAGGTATCGTTCCAGCCGTCATCATTAGGCGAAAATGCATTGGGGGCGTAGTACGGGCAGGTGTTGCAAGTGTAAAAATTCACCTGAATGGAGTCGCTGAACATGCATTGTCCAACTTTTCCGCTCAAACTGTATATGCCAGGCGCGGTGATGTCCAGAAACGCATCTTGACTGCCGTCGCTCCATTGCCAGTTGGTAAGACCGGGCGGAACAGCGAGGAAAAGTGTGGAGTCGTAGCAAATCGTGGTATCGTTTTGAAGGAAAAACGGCGACTCCACATCTACCTGCACCACAGCCGTATCGCCCGGGCAATTGCCGGCGCCCGGCACGATGTATCGGTAAAATCCCGGCGCATCCATGCCTGCTCTGAACAGTCCTCCCGGCAGATTGGGCTGCCAGTATCCGCTGGATTCGGGCGTTCCGCCAAGCGCCGACAGCAAATTGGCTGCCGGGTCGCCCGCGCAAAGGGTGGTGTCACCGGAAATGCCCGCATCCCCTGCCGGAAAAACGCGCAGGTAGGCATAACGCACGCCCATGTCGCCGCATTCGCCGTACAGCCGGACGGCCACGAAACGTTCGCCACGAGTGGGGGCAGTTGCTGTGTTGGTGTAGCCGAGGGCTTGCAGCCCGGCGATAAAATCGGCCAACGTAGCCGATCCGGTATTTCTCAACACTATCCAGCCCGGAGCAGGCTGCGAAACCGACAAGGTGGGCGGCACAACACCGACAATTTCGAGCGATTCGGCGGCCCCATCCGAAGCCAAAAGGAGCCGCAGGACGATGGAATCCACGGGTTTTTCAGAAATCAGCACCACATCGAGGTCTACCACCGGGCTGACCGGATCGCAGAGCGTGTCGGTAGCGAAACCGTCGTCGAACACGAGCGAACTGTTGTCGGCGTCGAGGTCGAAGCGGAAATTACTTTCGAGAATCACGTTGTCAAGGCCACCGATGTCGGCCTGCGAGCGGTATTCGCCGCGGATTCGCAAGGCGGTAATTCCTGCCAGTGCGGCCCGGAATTCGGCCTGGGTCGGCACGGGGCCGGTGATGTCGTTGAGCCGCCAGCCGGCATCTTCGCGCAGCAGGATGTCGTAGTGCGTCCAGGTGAGTTGCGGGTTTTGAGCGTTGTCGAAAACCAGGGTCAGGCCGGCGCCTTCGATCATCACGTCGGGGCGTCCGCCGAAAGGTTGGGCGTTGGTGGTGTCGCTGGTGTACTGATCCCAGCGGAGGTAGCGGTCGTAGGCATCGCACTTGTTTCCCCGGAACTTTGGCGGCGCCTCGAAGTACCAGGTACCGCCTGTGGCGGCGTCGGTCACCCGGATGTGTCCGCCGGGTATGCCGCCACTTGCTTGCCAAACGGCTATGGTGCTGAGCGGATCGCCCGATGCGCCCCAGTTTTCGTTGTCGGAGTCAAAGGTGCTTTGCTGGGCGTGCAGGGAGGCTGAAAGGAGCAGGAAAAAGAAGATGAAAAATCTGGACATTGAAACAGGCTGATATGGGTGTTCAAACAGTGAAAAAATGCAAGGGTTGTGCGACCGGCAAAAACTGTTTGGTTAAACTTGCGACCAAAAGCACCTCAAAATCCAAATGCAATTCTACATTTGCCCCGGCCCCGCTATTCTCTGACAATCGCTAAACCTGATTCTACTTGTGAGTATTGACGACCTAAAGCCGCAGCGCTGGCTGCGCAAGTTCCGGCTCTCCCCTTATCGAAACTGGATAATCGCCGGAACACTTGCCACCAGCGCCGCCATAATCACCTCCACCCTCGACCTCTCCAAAACCCGTCAGGCTGCCGCGCTCGTTTTTGCACAGCCCGAACTGGACGCCCTTCCGGTTGTTCCGAAAAATATGCGCTGGGGTTTCTCTGTCAATGAATTTCAACTTTCTGAAGCCGAACTCCGCCGGGGTGATATTCTGGGCGATGTGCTGGTCAAGAAAGGACTTGCGTACCCCGTTGTGGCTACGCTGGTGGAAAACGCCAAAGGGGTTTTCAACATCACATCCATGCGTATGGGGAAAAAACTGCACTTCCTCACGCGGGATGGCGCCGAAGTTCCGAATGCACTGGTCTACGAGCCGTCGCCATACGAATATGTGGTTTTCCAGTTGGAAGCGCCATTTAAAGTGGAACTCGTCAAGCGCGATGTTACCACCGAAGTTCGCGCGGCGTCCGGCGTACTGGAAACCAATTTCTGGCAGGCGCTCACCGACAACGGTCTGAATGACAATCTTGCCGACGGCATGATTGACGTGCTGGCTTCCTCGGTGGATTTTTACCACCAAAAAGTGGGCGACCGGTTCAAGGTCGTGTACGAGCAACATATCGTGGAAGGCGAAGAGGTTGGCACCGGCAAAATCATCGCTGCCGTGTATGAGCGCGACGGTAAAGAGTCATTCGCTTTTCATTTCAAAAAAGAAGGCGAAAAAACGGACTACTACGACTTCGAGGGGCGGCCTGCCCGCAAGGCGTTCCTGAAAGCCCCCGTCAAATTCAGCCGTATTTCCAGCCGGTACAGCCTCAAGCGGATGCACCCGGTGTTGGGTTACAACCGTCCGCACTTCGGCACCGACTACGCCGCCCCGCATGGAACACCGATCATTGCCGTGGCAGAAGGCACAGTTGTGGAAGCCACACAACGCGGCGGCAACGGCAAATTTGTCAAAATACGCCACAACGGAAACTACGAAACGCAGTACCTGCACATGAGCGGATTTGCCAAAGGCATGCGCCCGGGTGCCCGCGTGGCACAAGGTCAAACCATTGGTTATGTCGGCTCCACCGGCCTGGCAACCGGCCCGCACGTGTGTTTCCGCTTCTGGAAAAACGGCAAGCAGGTGGATCACCTGCGCCTCAACCTGCCTCAACCCGATCCGATCAAGGGCGCTTTGCTGGAAGAATTCAAAGTGGAGCGCGACCGCCTGATCGCCATGATCGGCAAGGTACCATACCGCACCCGGGAAGAGATTTTCGGAAAAAAAACACCTACGTCGGTATTCGACTATCCGGATGCCGTAGTGCCGAATCCGTAACAATCGGCCTCATCATTTCAGCGCAGCGGCGCAAAACGGAACTGTCAGCCGTTTTGCGCCGCTGCTTTTTTGGGTGTTTACCCTGAAAGATCGCCGGCAATAATCCGTGAATTTTGCAGCACCCCCCCGTTTTAAGGCACACTTTTCAATTATCTCATTTCAAAATCCGACGTTTTATGAAAAAGTACCCGTTCGTATGGTTTTCCCTTTTCCTTGCATTGGCTGTGTGGGCGTGCAGCAAGGACGAAGACTCTACCACCCTGCACATTCGCCTGACAGACGGTCCGGGCGATTTCCAGCAGGTCAATGTGGACATTCAGGAAGTAGTGCTCAAACTGGCCAAAGACACCAGCAAATGGCAGACCTTGCCGACCAATGCGGGCATTTACAACCTGCTTGATTTCCAAAACGGTGTGGATACCTTGCTTGCTTCAGGCACCGTCTCTACCGACGTGCTCAAAGAAGTTCGCTTGGTGCTTGGCTCGAACAATACCGTGATGGTGGACAGCGTGATCTACAATCTGGAAACCCCGAGTGCCGAACAGTCGGGCCTGAAAATCAAAGTGGACAAAAGTCTCGCAATCTCGCTTGATTCGCTTACGCTTGACTTTGATGCCGAGCAATCCATTGTGAAAAACGGTAACGGCACGTACATTTTGAAGCCGGTTATCAATGTGAAAAATTGATTTGGAAACGAGTGAAAAACAAGTTGTGCATGTTCCTTAAAAAATCTATCCCCTGGCCTTAACCACCTTGGCCACCGTACTTGTCCGACCTTCAGAACGCAGCTGAACCAGATACACCCCTGCCGGCAGTTCCTGTCCAAAACGGACGACTCCGCTGTTGCTGCCCAAAGGCTGTACGAGCATCGGTTGGCCCAACAGATTGCGCACTTCCAGCGTGGCTGTATTGACGGTCGGCCAGTTGTACTGCAACGAGAATACGTCGCTCGAGGGGTTGGGCGAAAGCGCCAGTACCGCCGATTTGTCCGGTTCGGGGGCCGACACGATTCCGGGCACCACTTCGAATGCATCCACGGCAGCCTCCACAATATGGCCTGGATTTGCGTCGGATGCCACGAAAAGCACGCGCATGTTGTCAGTCAGGGGCAGGTAGTCTTTCAGGTGAATGTCGCCGGAAGCACGCCAGGCGCTTTCCGAATTGGTTTGTGTAAACACGGTCGCTGTCTGCTGCCCATTGGTGACCTTAACTTCAAATTTATCGTTGGGATTTCCGGTTCCGCCTGCGTTGAAAAACCAGTAGCGGAAGGTCAGTTTGGCGTCGGCGTATGCCACCAGTTTCATAGGCGGGGTAGATAGCGTGACAGTTCCGTTGTCCACATCGTCGACTCCGGCTTCTCCGCCTGCGTTTCCGGTGACGTAACAGCGGTCGTTGTTATCAAAGTTTACATCGTCGCCCGGGTTGCTCACATTGTTCTGCAAATTGGTTTGAACTGGTTCTCCGAGTACCCAAAATCCAGAGCTGGCCGTAGCAGTTTTACTCCAGCCGAGGTCAAGTTCAAAGTCGTCGTAGTAGGCGGCCTCAAACGGAATCGTAACCAAACCGTCGTTGGCGATAGTGGCATCCGTTACCCGGTACCCCCAGGCTCCGACCCGGTAGTTTCCGCCACCCATGCAGGGGATATCGAACAAGCCGTTGTTGTCCGTTTGAACCTGATAGGTCTGAGTCGGGCCGGCAAGTGTAAGGGTTTTATTGGCCAGAACTGCTCCGGATAATTGATCCACAGCCTGACCGCTCACGTCGAATGCTGTGGTCGGTTCGAGCGTGATGTTCAGTTCGAGTACCTGCCCCGGCACGAGCGTTACATTTACGAATTGAGAAACGTAGCCGTCCTTACTTACAATTACGGTTGCCGGTCCCGATTGGGCCTGACCTGTTTTGTAAATGCCGTTGTTTCTGGAAACTTTCACCGGTGTGCTTGCGCTACCATTTATCTTGATTTCAGCGCCGGCAAGCGGCTGGCCGGTACAGCCGTCGAGAATCCGGCCCTCGAGGTAGCAGGCGCGCTGGTAGGTGGGCGTCAATACGAAAAGCCTGCCGATACCGCCGTTGGTATTGGGAATATTGGTAGCGATCAGGTTGCCGGAAGGCAGGTACGGATACACGCCCCAGCAGCCGTCGAAATTGGCTCCGGAAGTCGGCCAGGTGTCGTATTGGGCAACCATGACTAAGTTCTCGGGGCGATGTGCATCCACGATGTTCAACCCGTCTGTGTACCAGGACGTAATGGCCCAGTCGTTGAGTATGTGTGTGTTGTGCCCGATGGAACCATTGCCGTCGTTGGTGGAAAAGCGATCCAGTTCGCGGATGTCGCCCGGGTCGCTCACATCGTAGGCGGTGAGAAAAGACGGCACGCGTTCGTCGGTCGTGAGTACCGTTGTTCGGTTGCTAAGCAGCCAGGAGTTGTGCGTAAACCGGCTGGGCGTTTCCACCGAGCCGAGCAGGATCGGGTTGGCTTTGTCCCGCATATCCACGATGGACATGATGCCCCCGTTGATGTGGCAGGCGTAGAGCGTGTCGTTGTCCACATACCCATCGTGGATGTAGCCGAGTTGGTCAAACTTGCCCGCATACACCGGGTTGTACGGGTCGGCGTTCAGGTCGTGTACCCGGGTGCTGTTGAAATTGCCCCCGTAGGTGTACAGGTAGCCTTTGGTTTCGTCAATATGCAGGGCGTGTATTTCATTCAACTGGCCTGCTATTTCCCCGCTGCCGGTGTAGTAGTGGTAGTTGAGGTTGGGGTTTGGCAATTTGCTGAGGTCAACGATTTGTACGCCACCGCCACCTTCGGAGGTGACGTAGGCATAATGCCGGTAGACCTTGATTTCTTTCCACAAATTATCCGGCCCGGGTATTTGAACGATCTCCACCGGGTTGGTCGGATTGGTTACGTTTACGATGGATAGACCTTTGGAAGCGCCGACCAGCGCGTATTCCTGGCCGTTTTGGGCGTAGCCGCAGATATTGGCCAGTGTCTGACCCGGGTAGTCCAGCGTGCCGCGGAGTTGAATATTGAAATCCTGGGAAAAGAGGGGTTGGGCGCTTGCCAGCAAAAGGACAGGCGCGAACAGCAGAGGTAGAAATTTCATGTAAAAAAACGGAAACAAGTTGTGGTGAGCAATAGCAAGAAAGTAGAGCGCAAAGGTATGCACCGCAGAACCAGCAAAAGCGGCTCAGGGATGATCAATTCGGGCGATAACTCGGCTACTGGGCGACAGTTGCCCCGGAAACTTCAATTACCGGCTACCGCTTGCTATCCGGTTGGAAAAGTAAGCGAACAGGCAGGCGGTCCAAAATGAAAAGAGGGAATACACCAGCGCCGGTTTGACCATTTCCTGATTGCCGAGCATGACACTCGCTATGAGAAAAGCCAGGGTAGTGTTCTGGACACCACACTCAATAGCGGCAGTCAGGCGGGATGGGTGTGGCTGGCCCATGTACTGCAAAAAAAAGTACCCGGTGAACAGACAGGCGGCATTCTGAATCAGCGCTACGGGCGTGATCTGAAAAAAATCCTCCCAGGTCAGTCCGGCGCCGCCCTGACTTTCGCTGGCAAACATTTTCACCAAAAAGACAATTGCCAGCAACACCAGCATGATGTATTTGGATGGCTTGCTGATCAACTGGGCATGATACGGAAAATAGTGCCGAAGCGCCACGCCGAGAGTTGCCGGGATGATGGTGATAAAAAAGACCTGCTGAACCGTATCCCAAAACGGCAGGTGCAGGTCGGTTTCCCTGCCCATGAAAACGCGCAGGGCAAAATTGACCACTAAGGGAATTGAGAACAGGGCGAGTATGCTGTTGATGGACGTCAGCGACAGGGACAGCGCTACATTCCCCCGCCAGAGGTAGGTTAGAAACCCGGAGGTGGCGCCACCCGGGCTGGCACTCAGGATCAGAAAGCCTACTTTGAGTGCCGCCGGCAAGGGGACGATCAGGTTGATTGCAAGCGCAATAACCGGAAGCCCCAGCATCTGGATACCCAGAGCCGAAAAAAATGCTTTCGGGTAGCGGATGATCCGGGTGAAATCGTCGAACGTGAGCGACAATCCAACACCGAACATGACCAGGCCGAGTACGACACTGACTGCAAGATCAACAATTTGAGAAGGGGCCAAAATGAACAGGTGCATTTAGTACCGGCAAAGGTATTGCACGGCAGCGGTGTAAATGCAATACCTGTCCTGTTGTTGCAAGATTTGTCCGGGTGTTTGGCAGGAATGTACCAGACCTTGGCATCCGAATCCGGGGTTATTTGTCGGGGGCACCGGCACCTTTGCAGCATCGAATTTTTCAAAAAAGTTTTCACAAACTAAAATTACGAAGCTATGAAAATGCACCTGAATTTGATCGCCGCAATGGTATTGGCCGGTTTCACCATGTTTTCCGCCTCTGCCCAAACAAGTGTAAATGCCGAAGGCCGCATCCGGATGGCCTGCGAAACAAACCCGGTTACTACGCCAGGAGGATTGCTGCTTGATGCCGGCGGAACGCGCCGTGTGGTGGTTCGCATGGAGATGGAGGGCACACACGCCCTGCGCGTACAATTGGCCAACCTGCAGGAGTATCAAACGTCCATTTCCCTGCTCGAACCGAACGGAACAATCCGCTGGGAACAGGAAGTGGCCAACAAACAGGCATTCGCCAAAATGCTGGACCTGAAAACGCTGAGCGTTGACCCCGGCACCTACACCCTGCGCGTGCAAACGGGCGCTGCCACCTTGAATCAGGAGTTGGTGGTAACGAGCCGCAGCGTGGCCCTTGGCGTCACCCGTCACACAACGGCTGTTCCGGGAACACCTGCGATGGCAGGCAAGTAGGCTACAGTTGGCCGTTGGCTATTAGCCGTTAGCCGTTGGCTTCCGAGCGAGATACCAAAAGTTACCGGTGCTATCTCGCTCGGAAGCCAACGGCTAACGGCTAATAGCCAACGGCCAAAAAAATACTTCATACATTTGGCAGGGCGGGTCGCAACGATCTGCCCTGTTTTTCAGTCTAGGAATACCGTTGGCATTCAGGTTCGATAATTTTGGCATCTCGCCCGGCGGCCAACAGCCAATAGCCAACAGATCAAAGTTATGCTATGACAAAAACAACCGCGTTCTTCTTTCCCTTTGCGCTTGCCCTGTTGTGTGCGGCAGGCTTGAGTGCCCAATATCCGGTCAAACGCCTGCAAGATTTTTCGCCGCAGTTCGAGGCATTTGACTTGCCCGGACACGTCATGGGAAACTATGTCCAATGCATTGCACAGGACTCGCTGGGTGTGTTATGGTTCGGTACACAGAGTGGGCTTCAGCGCTACGATGGGCGAAAACTGACCACCCTGATTCATGATCCTTTGCAGGAAAACTCCCTGATCGGTGACTATGTGCAGTGGATTTGTGTTGGCCGGGACGGTACCCTCTGGATCGCCGACTACGGCAAGGGGCTGACGCATTACGACCAGGCTACCGGTCGTTTTACCCGCTACAAACACAACCCCGACGATCCGAACAGCCTGAGCGATAACCTGGTTTCGATGGTGGTGGAAGACCGGCGGGGCTTTATCTGGGTCGGTACGCACAAGGGTCTGAACCGGCTGGACCCCAATACCGGAACTTGCAAACGTTTTTATTCCAACACTTCCGACTCCCGCAGCCTTAGTTCCAGCATGGTGCGTTCGCTCTATGTAGACAGACAGGGAACGCTGTGGGTGGGTTGCGGATTCCCCTGGGACACGGAAGACCCGAAAGGCAAAACCGGCGGCCTGAACCGATACGACCCCGACACGGAAACTTTTACCCGCTACCTGCACGACCCGGCCAATCCGCGCAGTCTTGCCGACAACCGGGTGCGTGCCTTGTTCGAAGACTCAAGGGGGAATTTCTGGGTGGGTACTATGGGAAACGATGGCTTGCAAATCCTTGACCGCCAGACCGGGAATTTTACCCGCCTGCCGTCCGATCCGGGTAATCCGGGAAAATTGAGTACGCCGTTTTTGCGCAGTGTGCCGTTGGCAAAACAAGACTTCAGGCAGGTGCTGTCTATTCTGGAAGACAAAAACGGCTGGCTTTGGATCGGCTCCATGTCGGGACTTGATATCTATGATTCCGCAACCGGCACTGTGCGCCATTTTGAGCAATCGAATCTCCCTTCCGGTATTTCGATGAATTTTATCTGGAACCTGACCCAGACGCACGACGGTATCATCTGGATGGGCGGCGGCATTACCGGCGGCAAAGTCCTGAAGGCGTTGGCGACCACCCAACTGTTTCCGTATTTTAATACAAAAAAAACTCTACCTGAAGTAAACAACTTTCTTGAAGACGTTTCGGGAGATTTGTGGCTGGCCGGTAATGGTTTCGGTTCCAATCGAATTTTTCGGTTCAACCGGCAAACCGGACAAATTCAGCCACTTGTACTCGACCCCGACAATACCGGAAGCGACCCGTTTTTCAATGTGTTTTCCCTCGTGCCGGACCCAGGTGGCAGGCTTTGGGTGTGCTCCCACAAAGGACTTTACCTCGTTGACCCCCGAAAAAACACGGTAATCAAACGGTATGGCCACAACCCGAACGATGCCAACAGCCTGAGTTCGGATTTAGTCACCAATATTCTGCAAGACCGCCAGGGGTATTATTGGATCACGACCTGGGGCGGCGGCCTGAATCGGCTGGACATGAAAACCGGCAAGATCAAGCACTTTTTACACGATCCCAAAGTATCCGGGAGTATCGGAGGAAATCAGACATTCGGTCTGCACGAAGATGAAAACGGGTTTATCTGGGTGGGTGGAGGCGTCGAGCCGTTTGCGGATGTAAGTACCAATCCGATGTTCCTAGATCGCTACGATCCGGCTACCGGTATGTTTATCCACTTCCTGTCAGGCGCCGAATGCGGCACTATTTGTACGATCATCGGCGACAAAAAGGGCAATATCTGGATGCCCACCATGATGCAGGGCCTGTTTAAACTGGACCTGAACACCGGGCAAATGAAACGATATAACCAGACGAACAGCAATATCCCGAGCAACTACATTCGCTCGCTGGCCAAGGCGCCCGACGGCAGACTGTGGTTGACTACGGCAAGTGCTCTGGTAGAGTTTGATCCGGAAAGCGAATTCTTTTACACGTACGATGCCATCCTCGGAATCAAGGTGCCGGCTATTAATTTTCTCGCCACTTACATCAATCGAAAAGGGGAAATTTTCTTTGGGGGCGAAGGTGGATTTCATTCCTTCCTGCCCAAAAAGATGACCCGGCAGGAAAGCCAGACCTGGCCGGTTGTACAAATCACCGGTTTCAAATTAGCTAACGAACCGATTCTTCCCGGCCCGGGGTCAATTTTAACCCAGCCCATTTGGGCTACCTCGGAAATTCGTCTTGCACATGACCAGAATGTGTTTGCCTTCAACATGGCCTGTTTCGACTACCGTTTGCCCGACGGAAACCGCCTGGAGTTTATGCTTGAAAACTACGATAAAAAATGGCGCAACGACTTGCGCGACGGCGAGGTGACCTATTTCAATGTACCTCCCGGAGAATATGTGTTCCGGGTGCGCGGCGCCAATGGACAAGGCGTGTGGAACCGGATCGGCGTCAGCCTGCGGGTGGTGGTACGGCCACCCTGGTGGCAAACGCCGTGGGCGTACCTGTCTTACGCCTTGCTAATCTTTGGAATCGCCTACGGCACATACCGGTTTCTGCTCCATCGCCGCCTTACGCAGGCCGAATCGGAACGGCTCAAGGAACTCGACACGGTCAAAACCCGGCTGTACACCAACATCACCCACGAATTTCGAACGCCCCTGACCATCATCTCCGGCATGGCCGACCAGATCCGCGAAAATCCTTCCGAGTGGCTCGACGAAGGTTTGGTTATGATCAAACGCAACAGCACCCGGCTGCTCGATTTGGTGAACCAGATGCTCGACCTCGCCAAACTGGAAAGCGGGAAAATGGCCCTGCACCTCCAGCAGGGCGACGTGGTGCGCTACCTCAAATATCTGGTTGAAAGTTTTCACTCCTACGCGCAGGGCAAAGGTGTGCAGATGCACTTTCTGTCCGACCTGGAGGCCTTGTCCATGGACTTCGATCCCGAGCGTTTGCAGCAAGTGGTGGGAAACCTGTTGTCCAACGCCGTGAAATTCACCCCATCCGGCGGGCATGTGTACCTCGATGTGCGGTTGCTGAACGAAGTGCCCCGGACAGCGATCGGACATCGCAAGGGGCACACACCGGAAGCGCAACTCGTCATTCGTATACGCGATACCGGTGTCGGCATTCCGGAAGAGCAATTGCCGCATATTTTCGACCGGTTTTATCAGGCAACGGCGCAGGTAAACGGCGAAAGCCCGCTGGCTGCCGCTGCGGTACATAGCGGCGGATCCGGTATCGGGCTGGCACTCACCAAGGAATTGGTCAAACTCATGGGAGGGGAAATCACAGCGAAGAGCCAGTTCGGAAAAGGCGCTGAATTTGCCGTGAGCCTGCCGGTACAGGCGCATGGCGGGGAAAAAATTGCCGCCCCGGAGCCATTGCTTGACGACACTACTTTCCCGCCGTTCTCTTTCGACGACCAGGCAACTGCTCCTCCTGTTCCGGCTGCAGAACTGCGACAACAGGCCGCGGTTCATCGCCTGCCGTCCTCTGCCCCGCTCGTTCTGCTTGCCGAAGACAACCCTGACGTAGTGACCTATCTCGCGTCGTGTCTGGCCGGTGAGTATCGCCTTGCCGTGGCAAAAGACGGACAGGAGGCTATTGAAATTGCTGCCGAGCAAATTCCCGACCTGCTCGTGACCGACGTGATGATGCCGCGCAAGGACGGGTTCGAGGTGTGCCGTACCCTGCGTGCCGATGCGCGTACCAGCCACATCCCCATCGTGATGCTCACCGCGAAGGCCGACATGGACAGCAAACTCGAAGGCCTGGAGTACGGCGCCGATGTGTATCTGGCCAAACCATTTCACAAGGAAGAGCTGCGCCTGCGCATCCGAAAACTGCTCGAAATGCGGCAAAAACTCCAGCAGCACTATCTGGCCGCCGCCGGGTTGGCCGACGGAGCCATTGTGCTCAAGGACCTGCCGGCTGTGCCCGGTGAGGAAGACCGCTTCGTGCGAAAAGTCCGGGAAATCGTGGATGCGCACATAGACGACAGCGCGTTCGATGTGGAGCAACTTTGCCGGGCTATGGCCATGAGCCATTCGCAGTTGCACCGTAAATTGTCAGCACTGACGGGACTTGCCGCCACCAAATTCATCCGGTATGTCCGGCTGAGCAAGGCCAAAGAACTCCTGCAAGATGAGGCGCTCACCATTTCTTCGGTGGCATACGATACGGGCTTTACCGACCCGAGTTATTTCGGGCGGGTATTCCGGCAGGAATTTGGCCTTTCACCACAAGAATGGCGGGAGCGGGTGTATCAAAATTAATCCGGACATTGCGCCGTGCTAAACACCACCCGCGCTCTGCAAGCGTACCAGGTAATGCGCCTTGGCTCGGTTGTCCTGACCAGTATTCTGCTGGCCAAAAGCGGCATGAGCATGTCGGAGATCGGCACCTGGGAAGCGCTGCTGTACCTCGGCAGCGTGGCGGCATTTTTTTGGGCAAACGGTCTGTTGCAGGGTATTCCCACCGTGTATGCCCGACTCGATCCAAATGCGCGTTCTGCGCTCATTTTCAACGTATTCATTCTTTTTACAGCAATAGCACTCGTTGTCGTATCGGTCTTGTGGGCAGGCAGGCTATGGGCTGTGCCGGCGCTCGCCGGATTGGAGCGGGTGCCTTTTTTGGGATGGTTCGGTTTGTACCTTTTTTTCAATTTGGCCACATTGCCGGTGGAGTATGTGTACATGCTGCGCGAAAAACCGGTTGCCTTGCTGGGGTGGGGGAGTGTGTCGTTCGGGTTGTATGTTGTGGCACTCGTGGCGCCGGTGCTGAGCGGATTCGGACTGAAAGGCGGTATCATTTGCCTTGCGGGCCTGGGTTTGCTGCGTTTTGTATGGGCAATCGTGCTTGCAGTCCGATACGGTTCCTCCACCTGGCGGCCGGACCTGTTGCGGCAATATTTGCAGTTTTCCATGCCGCTCGTGTTCAATTTGCTGGTGGGAAGTCTTGTTTTGCTGTTCGATAACTGGCTCGTCGGCTGGTATTTTCAGGATGAAGCAATTTTTGCAGTTTTTCGATACGGCTCTCGTGAGTTCCCGGTTGCCACGGCTTTGGCTACGGCATTAGGCACGGCGATGGTTTTGCAGATTGCCACCTCGGAAACTTCTGGTTTGGCGGAACTCCGGCACAAGACACGACGCCTGTTTCACCTGCTTTTTCCCATGACCATTTTGCTGCTGTGCTTCTCGGAAAAGTTATTTCCGGTGGTTTTCAACCCGGAATTTGCAGCAGCGGCGCCCCTGTTCAATATTTACCTGCTGCTTACGGCAAGCCGGGTGTTGCTGCCCAACACGGTGGTGCTGGCCAAAGGACATTCCCAGGCGATTTTGGCCGTGGGCCTGATCGAACTGGCACTAAAAGCAGTGCTTGGCTTTCTGTTTATCCACCGGTGGGGTCTGGCCGGCGTGGCCTGGTCGGCGGTGGCGGCATTTTTTTGGGAAAAAATTGCCCTGATCTGGTATCTGGAGAAGCGGCTGAATGTGCGCACCGGAGACTGGCTGGATGTGCGGCTTTACACCGTGTATGTAGCGGCGTTGTTTCTGACGTGGGCGTTGGCACGGTAAAAAAAACTTCTACCGGCGCGTGTTGAATACCTATAGTTCAAAACCCAAAACCCCGAAGGGGT
>CAYMQY010000102.1:0-14518 GCA_964392655.1 uncultured Saprospiraceae bacterium | reverse complement strand
TGGCCTGCACCCCGTCGGGGATGTTGCCGTAGGCGGTCAGGAGGATGACCTCGACGTCGGGGTGTTGTTTTTTGATGGTTCCGACCAGTTCCACGCCGTTGCCGTCGGGCAGTTTGACATCGCAGAGCACCACCTGAAATTCGCCCTGCTCCAGCCGGCGCAGCCCATCGCGGGCGGTGCCGGATTCGGTCACGGTGTAGCCTTCCAGCCGAAGTATGCGGGCGAGCAGGCTACGGAGGGCGGCCTCGTCGTCTATGACGAGGATTTGAGCAAGCGGTTTGAGTACGTCGGACATGGGTGGTTGCGTGCGTTCAGGCGTAAAAAAACGGAAAGTTCAGGAACGTGTGGTGGGTAAAATGCGCGGATAGCCGGTTTTCACAATGCGATACGCAGCGATTTTTCCAGAATCGAAAATTCGGCGGGCGAAATGCCGAGAAATTCGCCGTCGGCTTCCAGCAGGGTGGGCACATCGCCGAGGTGCTCCACGCGCAGGCTTTTGGTCTGAAAACTCCCGATTTTGGGGTGACTCAGCAGGCTGCCGTTGTAAAACCGGTGTGTCTGCAGCAAAACTTCCAGTTTGGGTAAACGCCGCGCGTAGGTGACGGCCAGCAGCCCGTCGTCGGGCACGGCATGGGGCACCAACTGCATGCCGCCGCCGGAGTAGCGGCAAATGCCGACATTGATCGTGTAAAACGAATCCTCCACCGTGCCTTCGGGCCAGTGCAGCCGCGCCGGCGTCAGTTGGTACTCAAACAGGTATTGGCCCACCATCAACAAATACTGAAAGCGGGAAACGAACTTGTGTTTTTCCAGTTTTTGGGCAATAAATGCATCGTAAGCCATGCCCGCCACATTGACGAAAAAGCGCTCGGCGGCCTGGCCGTCTTCCTGCCGGTAGCGCACCATGCCGACATCCTGCAACACGGTTTCCCCGCCCATCAGCCGGTTCAGCCGTTCGCGGGGCTGGTTCGAAATCCCGTAAGTGCGCGCCCAGTCGTTACCGGTGCCGATGGGCAGCAGGGCGTAGGTGATGTCGGTCGGCGGCAGGTGCGGCTGGCGCAGGATGCCGTTGGCAATTTCGTGGTTGGTGCCGTCGCCGCCGAGGCCAAGGATGTGACGCCGGCCCTTGAGCGCAGCGTCGTCCACCAACCGGACAGCATGACCACGGTACTCCGTGAAGCGCACGGTGTAGGAAAAGCCGAGTTCCTGCAGCAGGGCCTCGATGTGGGGCCAGTGTCGGCCTACGGCTCCGTTGCCGGCGGCAGGATTGGCGATGATGTACCAGTGTGGCTGCATGTTGTGTGTTTTTGTCACCTTTGCCTCGTGCAACTCCAACTCGATTTTTTGCAGTTTGAACCGGCTCTTCGGCTTTCCCGTACGCCCGAGGGGCGCGTGGTGTTCGACCCGATCCGGCGGAAACACGTGGCCCTTACGCCCGAGGAACTGCTGCGCCAGTTGGTGCTGCTGTACCTGCTGCAAGCCAAAGCCTACCCGGCAAGCCGTATCCGCTCCGAAATCGGGCTGACGCTGAACGGCTTGCCCCGGCGTTGCGATATTGCCGTATTCGACGCCGACTTGCAGCCCTGGCTGCTGGTGGAGTGCAAGTCGCCCAAAGTGGCGCTCACCCAGGCGGCTTTCGAGCAGGTGGCACGCTACAACCTCCAATTCCGTGCGCCTTTTCTGGCGGTTACCAACGGCCTGGCGACGTACAGTTGCGCGCTGGATTTCGAGCAGGAAACGTTTGCGTTTTTGTCCGATCTGCCGGATTACCCGGGCTGATTTTTACGCTGCAAACGATTCCCGCCGCCGTTCCTTGGCAAGTTTGATCTGGCGTTTTTCAAATGAATCCCGAAGCGCTTCGTGGATAAAATCGCTGGTTGCCACATAATGCTCGCCCATGGTCCACCAGCCCACATCCACTTTCATGTCGTCGCGGTTGATGCCGGTGATCGCCACGTCCACCGGGCGGTCGGGCAGCACCCATTCGCAGCGGGCAGCGGCCTCATCGGCGGCTTCGCGCACGGCAGACAGGGGTGTGGAACTATCCAGCAAGACTGTTGCCTCCACCAGCACCTCGCTGCCTTTGGCAATATTTACGATCGCGCCTTCCGTGACTTTGGAGTTCGGGATCACAATCCGTTTGGCGTGGTCGGTAATCAGGATGGTGTTGAAAATCTGGATTTCGGCCACCTCGCCGAAATGGTCGGCGGCAGCCAGCAAATCGCCCACGCGGTAGGGGCGAAACAGGAGAATGAGCACGCCGCTGGCAAAATTGCCGAGGCTGCCCTGCAAGGCCAGACCCACGGCAAAGGCCATGGCTGAAAACACGGCAATGAACGAGGTCGTCTCGATGCCCACCTGCCCGGCTACCACTAACAGCAGCGCCACCTTGAGGGCCACATCCACCAGCGAGGTAAAAAAAGGCCGCAGGCTTTCGTCAATATTGCGCTTGACGAGTACGGCGTGCATCGAGCGCGTAATCCGGCGGATCAGCCACAGGCCGACGAAGAGAATGAGTGTCGCCGCCAGCACTTTCGGGCCATACTGAAGGAGCAGGTCGTAAATTTGCTGGACGTACGTTTTTTGTTCCATGAACGTTTGTTTTGGTCAATAACCACGGCTACAGGCCCAATTGGGCGAAAGAGGGCCAAAAGTCCTAAAAAAGCCGCTAACCTTGCGCTCCCTTTTTTCAACTCCACATTTTTTATGTCAAATTTCCTCAACAACATGAGAATCCTCTCGCTGCCGTCGGCCTTGCTCGCGGTGTTCTTCCTGGCGTTTGCCTGCACCCCGAAAACCGCAGAACAAACGACCGCCACGCCCGTCAAACCTGTTCCGACAGTGGAATGGGATACCATCGGAAAACCCGTCATCGGCGCAGAGGAAGACACCGCCGACCACGAACACCCTGAAGAGGAAGCGCCTGAAGACGAATATATGTTCATGGACGAGGCCGTCGTCACGCCCGACAGCGACATGGTGCGCTCCGATACCCTGCCGCCGTACAACGCCTCGCACACCTTCGAGCACGACCTCATCCACACCAAACTGGAACTCTCGTTCGACTGGGCGAAAAAACGCGCAAATGGCAAGGCCACGCTTACCCTCCGCCCCTGGTTCTACGCTACCGACAAACTGACCCTCGACGCCAAAAATTTCGACATCCACTACGTCGGGTTTGACGGCAAAAAGGACACGCTGAAGTACGCCTACGACAATGAAAAACTCGTGATTGACCTCGGCAAAACGTACACGCGTACCGAGGAATACAAGGTTGTCATTTCCTACACGGCCAAACCCGACGAGCGTGAATCCTTCGGCGGCAGCGCCGCCATCACCAGCGACAAAGGCCTGTATTTCATCAATGCCGACGGCGCCGACCCCGACAAACCCCGCCAAATCTGGACCCAGGGCGAGACGGAAAGCAACTCCTTCTGGTTTCCGACGGTGGACAAACCCAACGAACGCTGCACCCAGGAAATGTACCTGACCGTGGAAGACAAGTACAAAACCCTGTCGAACGGCGTGCTCGTGTCCTCGAAGAAAAACACCGACGGCACCCGCACCGACTACTGGAAAATGGACAAACCCCACGCGCCGTACCTGTTTATGATGGCCATTGGCGAGTACGCCGTAGTGAAAGACAAATGGCGCAACATCCCGCTGGAATACTACGTGGAGCCGAAGTACGAGCAATACGCCCGCGACATTTTCCCGTACACCCCCGAGATGCTGGAGTTTTTCTCCAAAAAACTCGGCTACGACTATCCCTGGCCCAAATACTCGCAGGTAGTGGTGCGCGACTATGTGAGCGGCGCCATGGAAAATACCAGCGCCGTTATTTTCGGTGAGTTCATGCAGCAGGACAAACGCGGCCTCATGGACAACCACCTGACCAATGAAAAAGTGGTGGCCCACGAAATGTTCCACCACTGGTTTGGCGACCTCGTGACCACGGAGAGCTGGGCCAACCTGACCCTAAACGAGGGTTTTGCCAACTACTCCGAATACCTCTGGCTGGAGCACAAGTACGGCCGCGATGAGGCTGATTTCCACGAATACGCCGAACGTCAGGGCTACATCTACTCCGCCCTTGACGGTGGGCACCCGCTTATCAATTTCGGCTACGACAACCGCGAAAGCATGTTCGACGCCCACTCCTACAACAAGGGTGGCGCCATCCTGCACATGCTCCGCACGCAAGTGGGCGACGACGCGTTTTTCGCCGCCCTCAACCGCTACCTGAAACGCAACGAGTTCACCGACGTGGAAGCCCACGAACTGCGCCTCGCGTTCGAAGACGTGACAGGCCAGGACCTCAACTGGTTTTTCAACCAGTGGTTTTACGACTCCGGACACCCCAACCTCGACATCAGTTACGACTGGGACGAAACCACCGGCAAAGCCTCCGTCACCATCGCCCAAACCCAGGAACCCAACAAGGAAACGCCCTATGTGTACGACCTGCCGCTCTCGGTGGATATTTACGACGCCTCCGGCAAAGCCCGCCGCGAGTCCATCCGCCTGACCAAACGCAGCCAGACGTTTACGTTCGATGCTCCGGTGAAGCCCGCGCTGATCAACACCGACGCCGGCAAAGCCCTGCTCGCCGTCAAAAACGACCAGCACACACCGGAAGAGTGGGCATTCATGTACCGGAACGCCCCGCTGTGGCAAGACCGCTGGGATGCTTTTGAAAAACTGAAAGAAAGCAAATCCGAATTGGCTAAAGGTGTTTTTGCAGAAGCCCTGCGCGACAAACACTGGTCGTTGCGCCAGGAGGCTCTCGCCGTGGCCGATCTGGATAATGCCGAAATCCGTGCAACCGTGGCTAAAATGGCGGAGACCGACCCCAAGCCCGATGTGCGCGCCACGGCCATCGGTATGCTCGGCCAAACCGAAGACAAAACGTATATCCCGGTTTTTGAAAAAGGTATGTCTCCCGACCAGCCGTACAGCGTCATGGGGGCTTCGCTGGCAGCGTTGAGCCAGGTATCGCCAGAGGCTGCGTTGGCCGCTGCAAAAAAAATCGAGGACGATGAAAACGAAGGCGTGGTTATCTCCATCGCCGAACTCTATGCCGGCAGCCCGGAGGCAAGTTCGTTCCAGTGGTTTTTGAAAAAAGGTAAAAAGGTGGACAACATGGCGGCGTTCCGCTACTACGAATTGTTCGTCGGCTACCTCACCGACCTGAACGACCCGGCCATGCTTGATCAGGCGGTGCAGGCCTTCCAGGCAGTTTCATTGGACAGCAAAAACAGCCTCTGGCGGCGCTTCGCCAACACCAAGGCGATTGCCGACCTGCGCAACTTTTACCGCGCAGCGGACAACACAGCCAAAGCCGACGAATTGAAAAAAATTCTAACCGATATCCGCGAAAAGGAAACAGACGAGACGCTGAAAATGTACTACGGGATGTTTGATCAGCCGTAACGGTACCCTGATACGCGCCTGTCCGAGAGGGGATCACCACTAAGCGCACCAAGACCACTAAGTTTCACTAAGTTTTTCCTCTTGCCTTAGTGTTTCTTCGTGCTCTTGGTGCGCTTAGTGGTGAACCCCTCTCGTATGTCCAGCCGCAACGGACTCACCCCGCCACCACCGCCACACATTTCAACTCAATGGCAATGGGCGTCGGCAGGCTGTCAATGCCCACCGTGGTGCGGCAGGGCTGGTTATCGTGGAAATATTCGGCGTAAATCCGGTTGAACGTGTGGAAGTCCCGCTGCATGTTGGTCAGGAAAACGGTCACGTCCACGAGGTCTTCCCATCGGGCGCCGGAGGCTTCGAGCACGGAGCGGACGTTGCGGAACACGGAGTGTACCTGCGCTTCGAAGTCGAATTCAGTGAAATTGCCTGTCGGGCTGCGCTTCAGTCCGGGTACGCCGTCGGTCTCCGGATCGCGCGGGCCGATGCCGGAAAGGAACAACAGATTGCCCACACGTCGCGCATGGGGGTACAGGCCTACGGGTTTGGGAGCGCCGGGTGCATCAAACTTTTGGGAAGAGGGCGTCGGTGTCATTTCGTTGTTCATGTGCGCAAAAGTAGGGAAAAGTAAACACGCTCGTAATCCGCTGAACCTTCTTGTACCTTTGCCCGAAAAATTAATCACACGATGTTTATCCAACGGTTTGCCCTGCCGGGCCTGTTTTTTGTCCTTCCGCTTTTTCTGTCGGCTCAAATCGAAGACGCCGACATTATTTTCCGTGAATTGCGCGTACTCGACGGCGTCTGGTTTATGCCGCAAGACCGCGGCGACCGCCTCGAGATGTGGTCGTTCGAAGACGACAGCACGATGGTGGGCCGGGAGGTTCGCATCAAACAGGAAGATGGCGACACGGTGCTGCTCAAGTCCATGCGCCTCGAATTGCGCGGCGAGGTCATCCTGTACCACCTCACGGTACGCGGCCTGAACAACAACAAACCCGTTCCGTACGAATTGGTACTGGCCGACCGGGACGGCTACCTGTTTGAAAACCTGGAGCAGGACAATCCGCAAAAAATTCGCTACCGCCAACTCGGGCGCCGCGAATTGCAGGTGACTACCGAGGGCAAACGCGGCAACCGCACGATCACGGAAGAATACGTGTTCGAACGCGAATTTACGCCCGCCGGGGTCGAGTTCCGGGTGCGCGGCGGGGTCAATTTGTTTGCGATTCGTACCACAGGCAATTTCCCGCAATCCGACGATTTGGCCTTTGTTGCCAAAAATCCACAAACCTCCCCAGGCCCCGGCTGGGAACTGGGTACCCAGTTCCGGTTCAAAGGCAGCGGCGGGTTTATCTCGGTCAATGCCGAACTCGGACTGATGGGCAAGACCTCGGCCTTGAAAGCCTCGTTTACCGAATTCGACGACTCCATCATCAACTACGTGCGCGACGTAAACTACCATCAGGTGTGGCTCACCCTCGCTGTAGTGCCCGAAATCAACCTGAAACGCGACGGCAGGCTGACCATTCTGGCCGGGCCGTACTACAGCAGGCTGCTGTTTAACAGCATCTCCGGCACGGAAAAACCGGCGAGCGAAAACAAACTGTTCGACGCCAACAACGACTTCAAGAGCAGTGATTTCGGCCTCGTAGCCGGCTTTCAGTACCGCCTCGGGAAAACCGAGGCCGGCGGCGGCACACTCGGGCTGCGGGCCAACCTCGGCCTGTCCAACCTCGATGCCCTGTACAACCGCCACTGCGACGACCCCGCATTCTGCAACGGACGCGTTAGTTGGCAGGGCGTTTCGCTGTACTACAGCCTCAACCTGCTCGGGCTTTAACTCATGGGCAAGCAAAAATTCTACGTCGTCTGGGAAGGCCACGAACCCGGTGTGTACGCCACCTGGGAATCGGCCAAACAGCAGATAGACGGCTACCCCAAGGCGAAGTACAAGAGTTTTTCCTCTAAGGCAGAGGCTGAAAAAGCCTACCGGGGGACCTACTGGGCCTACGCCGGAAAAAACACCACAACAGGGAAAAAATCGGTGACGGAACTGGAGGCGCTCGGCGTGCGCCTCGACAGTCTGGCGGTGGACGCAGCCTGCAGCGGAAACCCCGGCGACATGGAATACCGCGGCGTACACACCCGCACCGGGCAGGAAATTTTTCACGTAGGCCCGCTCCCCAACGGCACCAACAACGTGGGCGAGTTTCTGGCCCTCGTGCATGCCCTTGCCTGGCTCAAGCAGCAGAACAGCCCGAATGTTCCGATCTATTCCGATTCCCGCAACGCCCAGACCTGGGTCAAAGCCAAAACCTGCCGCACCAAACTGGCTCGCATGGGCGACAACGACCGAATTTTCGAGCTCATCGAACGCGCCGAACGCTGGCTCCAAATCAACAAGGTAACCAACCCAATTCTGAAATGGGAAACGGAGGTGTGGGGCGAAATTCCGGCTGATTTCGAGCGGAAGTAGGGCGTGGGAAAAATGTCGCAGAGGTTTTCGGCCCTTTGTAGAGCAGGGGGTACAGCGGCTCACCGGGCTTGAGCGGTATGATTGCCGGTGGCGCCCAGGAAATGGCTCTCCGTTTTGCCGAAGGAAATCAAGGCTTCGCCTGATCTTTCCCCCACTCGCTGGGCGCCGCCCCCGTCGCCTTCCTGAATGCTCGATTGAAGGTTGACTTTGAGTTGAAGCCACATTCCAACCCAATCCCAAGTAGCGAAAGGTGGCTGGCGGCGGGGTCTTGCAGCAGCAATTTTACCGCCTCCACACGGTACTCGTTCACGAAGTCGTTGAAGTTTTTGGCAAATGACCGGTTGATAACTGCGGAGAGCACGGAGGGGTTGGTTTGTAGGCGATGGGCAAGTTCAGACAGGGTTAGTTCGGGGTCGAGCCAGGGTTTCTCGACTGTCATCAGTCGTTCGATTTGGGTGCGCCAATCTTTGATTTCATTTTCCGCTATTTTCTCCGCCTTCCCCGAAGAGGCGAGCGTCGAAACGGGCGTTTCCTCTGTTCCGGCGGCAAGTTCGAAATGCAGCCGGTGGGGCTGCGTTTGGGCGTAGCCGGCAATGCAGAGGTAGTAAATCAGCCCGGCATTGAACAGTTCGTCCCACCAGTCGTGCCAAAAGTCGAGGTCGAGCCAGAGGTCGGCGAGAGTCATTGCCCAGCCGGTGATGCTGGCTGCGAAAAATGCCACCAGAAAATTTCGAAACCAGATAAAACTGACCGTTTCAATGTTGGAAAACTGCGTCGGCGCCCAAGTCTGGTACTGTCGGTACAGGCGGTATGCTTTGAAAAAATAAACCCCTTCCAGCACGAATTTCAAACCTGTTTGCACGTAGTCAATACCGAGCGGGAAATGCACGGTTTCTTTCCATTTTTCAACAAAATCGCTGCCTTGCGCAAAAACAAGGAGGTGGTAGGCTAAGTAAACAGCGAAAGGAATGGCATGAACGAGATCGCCCCGATGGAACCTAAATTTCGAGTTGAACTGGCTTTTCAGGTAAAACCAGGCGAGTGGCGGCAGCAGCAGGCTGAAATTCCGGGGGAAAAACTCCAGTTCGTTCCACAGGATTTCAACCCCGCCGAAGCCGAGCATATATTCCCAAATTTCGAAAGAAAACGCTGCCAACAGGCTGCCGAACAGCCCATCGGACAGCCGCTCGTGCCGCCATGCACGCACCCAAAAAAGCAGGGCGTAAATCCACGCCTGCACGAATCCGAAAACAAGCGGTGTGGAGTAATAATTGAAATCAAATTGCATGGCTGGAAATGGAATCAGGGTTGATTGCCGAATTTCACCAACCCTTTTTTCATCATAAATTTAAAGCCGGACGAGGTAGTTTTTGCGTTCCGTATCCACCTCGAACAGCAAGGTTTCGTGCACTTCGCCCCCCTTCCAGTAAGCCCCGTCGCAAAGATAGACCTTTGTGCCGACGGGATAACTGACCTTGAAACGGCTGAAAAAGTTGATCTTTCGGCTAAACCCCATGTTTGATTTTTGGTCGTCAAAAGGCAATTGCGCCCGCATGTGCACCTGTCTGCCGAAAAGGGATTTTCCTGCTACGACGAAAGTGACCATTTCCAATCTCATTTCCTTTGCCAGCGCCTCCAAATCGTTGTGCTCGCCTGCCGCTTCAAGGTCTGCGATGCGTTCGTCCTGTTCGTCACGGATGGCCTGCTGCCATTGATCCTGGCTGATTTCGTAAGTCTGGGTCAGGTCGAATTTGCGCCCGTTGTCGCTTGACGTGATGATGAAAGCCAGTTGCCAATCGCCGTGGTTTTTTCGGTAAATCCTCGTCCCGGCGGGCATGTTCACGGCGTGAGAAGACAGTCCGCCGAGGTCGTAGCCGTAGCCGGACGATTGTTTTTTTACCGGGTCGAAATGCCGAATGTCAGTGGAGCGGGCTTTCAGCGAAGGGTTGGAGAGGGTAAAACTGACCCGCTGCACCCCGTTTGGGGTCTGGGAAAAGCCCATGAACGGCAGGCAAAGCAAACATGCCGCCAGCAAGGAATTTTTTACCGAGACAGTTTTTAGCCGCCTGTTTTTCAGCCAATTGTCCAAAGAAAATTGCCCGCCTCCAAGAGCGGCAATCAGCACGAAGGCCCAGAAAATAAGTTGCTGATAGTACATGCCGAACAATTCCGGCTCCTGGTACCAGATGAAGGAGACCACGAAAAACTGAAACGCCAGTTGCAGCGCAGAAATCCGGGTGAGGAAACCGAACGCCACGAGCAAGCCGCCTATGAATTCACCGTACACGGCAAGGTGCGCCCAAAAGGAGGGCGAAATGAAGGTGAAGCCAATTTCGCCCACTTGCTCAACAAACCAATCGGGCACGCCGAAGGCGAGGTTGCTCCTTTCGTCGCCACCCTCTTCGTTGATTTTGTGAAACACTTTGGAAAACCCTGCGCCTATGGCAATGGAAATGCCGCAGTAGAAGCGAAACAGGGCATAAGTGATTTCGTGGGTTTTTGTGCCGGACTGCGCCGAGCCGAAAAGCATGGACATGAGTGCCATTTTCATACCTGAGTTTTTTTGTGAAACAATGGCACAAAACTCCGGGGACGGCACGGGGCGGGCGCTTCAAATCAGGATTTGGGTCGTGTCAAAAGATGATTTGGGCTTGTTTGCCAATATTTGCCTTTCGCAAATCATAACTTACGGAAAGATATCCCGAATGGCTCAGCTTCACAAAGTTCGGCTAAGGCCAATTTCCCTGCTTCTTTTCGCCGACAGTATTCCGTACACCGCCGCCGCCGCCATATCCCAATCAAACCGCGCGCGCTGCCGGCGGCCTTTTTCCACTAGTTCTGCCCGCAGCGCAGCATCCGCGTGCAGCCGTTGCAAACCCGCCGCAATGTCGGTTTCCGATTCGGGGTTCACGAGCAGGGCCGCGTCGCCGGCCACCTCAGGCAGGGCGGTGGTGTTGGAGCAGAGCACGGGCACGTCGCAGTGCAGCGCTTCCAGTACCGGCAGGCCGAAACCCTCGCTGAGCGATACGTTCACGGCGGCCAATGCAGCGGCTTGCAGGCGCGGCAGTTGCGCTTCCGGTACGTAGCCGAGAAACACGATGTCGGCGCGGTGGCGCGCCTGCTCCACGGCGCTTTTCACGGCACCGGTCTCCCAGGCAAAGCGCCCGGCCAGCAGCAGCCGGGTATCGGCGCCGGTGGCGTTTTTGAACGCGTCGAAGGCGCAGATGAGGCGCGCGATGTTTTTGCGCGGGTGGATGGCTCCGGTGTAAAAAAAGTAATCGCGCCCGGCGGAAAATTCGGCGCGTACCGCCTGTTTTTCTTGTTCGGCAAGCGGTCGGAAACCCGCACGGCTGCCGTTGTGAACCACCGCTATTTTTTCCGAAGAAATGCCCGGCACGGTTTCCAGAATGGTTTTTTTGGTAAACTCCGAAACAGCGACCACCTGCTCGGCCCGGCGGATGTAGCGCGGAAAAAAATAGCGGTAGTAATCGCGCGACCACCAGGGCACCTGCTCCGGGTGTTGCAGCGGGATGAGGTCGTGTACGGTCAGCACGGTGGGTGTTTTGGCGCGCAGGCTGAGGAAACTGTCGGGCGAAAAAAATACCTCCGCGCCGCAGCGATCCAGCGCACGTGGCACGACCCACTCGAACCAGGCGTACCACAGCAGCGGGTGCCGCGCCGGCGGGAATAGCACCACGGGCCGCACGTTTTCGGCGTACACGAAGGCGGGATCGTAAGGCCGGTCGAAGAGGAACACGAACTCGTCGTTCGGGCGCAGGCGCACCATACGCCGCATCAGTTCGTGCGTGTACCAGCCGAGGCCTTCGAGTTTGCCGGGCAGCAAAAACCGGGTGTTGACGGCGATGCGCATGTTCACTGTTTTGTCGCCACTGCTGCCAGCCGTCGCTCGATCTCCTTCAAAATCCGGTGCGCCACCTCCAGTGCTGCGAAGCCGTCGCGCAGGGGCACCGGCGGTTCGGTACCGTTCCGGATGCTTTCGGCAAAGGTTTCCAGTTCCATCTGAATGGCGTTCACCGGCACCGCTTCGGGCATTTGCAGGTGCAGCCATTTTTTGCCGGCTGCAGGCGTTTCAAACTCCATGAGTTGCTCCTGCGGCGGCAGGTTGGGCGCGTTCTGGTCGAACAGCCGCACGATCTGGGCATTTTTGTCGAGGAAGTCGAGGCTGATGTACGCGTCCTGCTGGAACAGGCGCATTTTGCGCATCTGCTTGAGCGAGATACGGCTGGCGGTGAGGTTGGCTACGCAGCCGTTGGCAAATTCGAGGCGCACGTTGGCGATATCGGGCGTGTTGCTCAGCACCGCCACGCCGCCGGCGCTCACCCGCTGCACGGGCGATTGCACGAGGTGCAACACCAGATCGAGGTCGTGGATCATCAGGTCGAGGATCACCGACACTTCGGTGCCGCGGGGCTGAAATGCCGCCAGACGGTGGCACTCGATGAACATGGGCCGCAGTGCCATGTCGCGTAGCGCGAGGTAGGCGGGATTGAAGCGCTCAACGTGGCCGACCTGCACCTGAACCCCGGTTTCTGCGGCCAATTTCAGCAGGCGACGGCCTTCGGCAACCGTGGCGGTCACGGGTTTTTCGATGAACACGTGCTTGCCTGCGCGCATGGCCTGTGCGGCCAGCCGGTAGTGCGTGGGCGTGGGCGTCACGATGTCCACCGCATCCACTTCCCGCAGCAGCGCTGCGGGGGAGGAAAAACGGCGCGCGCCGTACTGGGCGATGGCCGATGCGGCATTTTTTTCGTCAGGGTCGTAAAAACCTACAAGTTCCCACAGTTCCGTGGCGAGGATACATTTCAGGTGAATTTTGCCGAGGTGGCCGGCGCCGAACAGGCCGATTTTGAGTTTTGCCATGATTTATCTGAAATACATCAGCACGGCGCCGAAGGCCGTGATGAGTGCGATGAGCACCGTCGCCATTTTGATGGTGTAGCGCATGTGGCGGATGAATGCTTCGATTTCGTTGCGGAACTGCGGGTAGCGCGGCAGCACCTCTTCTTCCAGTTTTTGCCGGTTGAACACATGCGCCGCGCCGAACTGCACGCGGTTGCGCACCAGCACGCCATACACTTTCAGCACCTTGGCCCGGAAGTAGATGTTGACAAACAGCATGGCCACAAACAGGCCGATGATGAGCGATACCAGAAGGGTGTACATGGCGGCAAAGGTAAGGCGGCAGGTCAAAAAAATGGCCGCGGTTTTAGCCCTCGCCCCGGTACATGGTGCTGCTTTCCAGATACTCGAACACGGCATCGGACACGAGGTAGCGCACCGATTTGCCGGTTCGCAGGCATTCGCGGATGTAGGTAGCTGAAATGTCGAGCATGGGCGCCCGGCAGATGCGTACGCGCGGGTGCTCTGCAAACGCGCTCAGGTCGGTATCAGGGCGGTTGTACACATAGATGTCGTGGTTGGCCAGCAGCGTATCGTAGTTTTTCCAGAGGTGGATGGTGGCGAGATTGTCGCCGCCCATGATGAGGGCGAACTCGCGGTCGGGATATTTTTCGCGCAGAAACGCCAGCGTGTCCACGGTGTACGAGGGTTTGGGCAGGCTGAACTCCACGTTGGAGGCTTCCAGTAGCGGGTTGTCGCCGATGCCGAGGCGCACGAGGTGCAGGCGGTCATAGTCGCGGGCCAGTGTTTTTTTAGGTTTCAACGGGTTGTGCGGACTCACCACGAGCCACACCCGGTCGAGGTCCGTTTGAGTGGCCATGTAGTTGGCGATGATCAGGTGCCCCACATGTACGGGGTTGAACGAACCGAAGAACAGGCCGATCTTCATGGGCGGGCGGCTATTTTTTCATGTTTTCGTCTTCCTCGTGTACGCGGTTGAGCAGGGCATCCACGCGGTACATTTCGTCCACGGTGTCGTCGAGGAAAAACTCGAGGTGCGGCACCCGGCGCATGTTTTTGCCCACTTTGGAGCCGAGGGCCTGGCGGATACGGGGGTAGTGTTCTTCCAGTTCAAGGATGACTTCCTGTTTGTTTTCGGTGCCGTACACACTGATGTACACCTTGGCGATGAGCAGGTCGGGCGACATTTTCACGCCGGTAACGGTCACGAGTTTGTCGCGGCCATAAATCAGGCTGCCTTCTTCGGTCAGGGTCATACCGAGGAAGCGCCGCAGGAGTTCGCCGACTTGTTTCTGGCGTATGGTTTCCATGATAAGTCAATTTTTTTGTGGAAATTTCAGGTCGTTTTCAGGCCGCAAAGGTAGATGAAATACGGAGCGGGCAGGGGAAATATATTTTTCCGGCTTGTTTGAGGCCGTCTCAACACCTGCGCACGCGCGCAGGTTTCCGATTGTGTACAAAACTTTTTTGCCCGCGGGCGGGTTAACAAGCAACTCGTCAAAATTTCTGTTGGAGAAAAACGGCGATACGGTTGGATTTTTGAAGTTAGTGAATTTACCTTTGCAGCCGTTTTTGAAAAAACGTGTTTGATCCCGTAGCTCAGTCGGTAGAGCATCCCGATTTTTCATCGGGAGAGTCATCGGTTGGAGTCCAAAACTAGAAAACTAATTATTACTGATCCCGTAGCTCAGTCGGTAGAGCACTTGACTTTTAATCAAGGAGTCATGGGTT
>CAYMQY010000101.1:0-14774 GCA_964392655.1 uncultured Saprospiraceae bacterium | reverse complement strand
TCCGGCGGTTAGGCAGGATATTTCACCGGCAATCCACTGAAGCGTTTTTCAGGCGAAGGGCATGTTCCAGCGCAGCGCCGATATGTGGAGCGGCAGTATCAAAATCTTTGCTGAGTTGTGCTTCCCGGCAGGATACCATTGCGGCACGAGTGGCTTCCAACGCCTCCTCACAGGTGCCCATAGACGCTGCCAATTTTTCGGCATCACGCAGTACGCGCATGGAGTGCTCGATTTTTTGGGCAATAATGTGAAAATCCCTGGTGGATTTAGCGTCCGACAAATCGAGTTCCACGATTTCGGCATCCCGGAAAAGCACATCCCTGGGTGCAAACGTAGCCACCGCATTTACGCCCGCTGCTGCATTCTGTTCACTTTCGGCGAAACAATCTGCTATAGCACGGCGCATACGCAACGCAAATTCCCGGGCTTCCACAGCGCGAATCAGCATCGAATTCAAATCCTGCTTGCGCTCATTGTTCAACAAATCGCATTCGGCGCGCCCGTGTTCGGCGGCTTCCCGTGCAGTTTGGCAGTACAACCCGGCTTGCGCAACCACATCGAATTCGCGCCACGCCCAATGTATCTTGAGCAATAAATTCAGCGGTTCCTGCGAACGTACGGCATCGTGCAGGGTAGTTTCAATGCGATCGGCCTGCCGTTGTACCCAAAGCATTGTTTCGCGGTTATCGGCCGCACGCGGGGCCGGCTGGGCCAGAGCCACTGCCGCCCACAGCGTCATCGCCAGAAGACCCGACAACCGGATTTGTATTTTTCCAGTGTTCACCATAAGTAACTCGTATTTCGTAACTCGTACTTCAAACAACCTCCACCACTACCCGTATCCCGTCCATCTTTTTCACGGCTACAACAGTGCCCTCGTCAATTGGTTTGCCGTCGTGGCTGAGGGCAATCCACTCGGTACCGCGGTAGTGTACTTTCCCTTCGCCGTTGGCCGGAATAGTCACCGACACCGTGGCGCGGTGGCCGACGAAGTCCTGGTAATTGTCCACTTTTTCGTTTTTCCCGAAAATGCGCAGGGCATAGCGCCGGAACAACGCGAGCGAGCCGAGCGACACCACAGAGAAACAAATCAACTGACTCGTCATGTCGGGCGTGATGCCAAGCCAGGTAAGCAAGGCCGTAACGGCTGCCCCGGCACTGAGGAACATGAAAAAAAACGACACCGTGAGCAGTTCGGCGATAAGCGCAACTGCAGCGGCTATGACCCACATCTGGGCCGATCCTGAAAAGTCCATTTGTCCCTCCTTGTTATTTTTTGTCCGACTGATGCTTGACCACCGACATCGCGCCGGAGATCATGGATGCGATGTCGCCAAAGTTTGCCGGCAGGATGAGCGTGTTGTTCGTGCGGGCCAGGTTGCCGAATTGCTCCACCAATTGCTCGGCCACGCGCAGTTGAACGGCCTCGAATCCGCCCTTTTCCTGCGTGGCATGGGCCACTTTTGTGAGGGCCTCTGCCGTAGCGGATGCCACGGCGCGGATGGCCTCGGCCTGACCGTTGGCTTCGTTGATCTGACGCAATTGTATTGCCTCGGATTGCAGCACGACCTGCTGCTTCTGACCTTCGGCTACGTTGATGGCCGACTGTTTTTCGCCTTCGGACTGGAGGATGCGGGCGCGTTTTTCCCGCTCGGCCTGCATCTGTTTTTCCATGGCGTGCAGCACCGATTGCGGCGGAGAAATATTCTTGATTTCGTAGCGCAGGATTTTCACGCCCCAACCGATAGCGGCTTCGTCAATGGCGTTGACCACCTGACGGTTGATCGTGGAGCGTTCCTCGAAACAGCGGTCGAGGTCAATTTTGCCCACCTCTGAACGCATGGTCGTTTGTGCAAGTTGCGTCACGGCAAAGAGGTAGTTGTTTACCCCGTAGGACGCGGTCTTGGGGTCCACCACCTGAAGGAAAATCACGCCGTCCACCTGCACCTGCACGTTGTCCTTGGTGATGCATATCTGCTCCGGGATGTCGTATGCCTGTTCTTTGAGGCTGTGGCGGTAGGCAGCGCGGTCGAAGAAAGGAATGATGAAGTTGATGCCGGGCGCCAGCACGGCGTGGAACTTGCCGAGGCGCTCCACCACGTAGGCAGTTTGCTGGGGCACGACCTTGACGGCCGACATGATGACCAAAACGGCGAGGATGCTGATAATCAGGAGTGGTGTCATAGGAGGGAACGGTTTGGTGAAAAAAGCCCGAACGTCTGATTCGGGTGAATGCCTCGGCCAAGGTACGCACTGTCGCCCAAAAAGTTGTGAACGGTATCAAATCTGCTCCAGCAGCCACTCCTTTTCCGTGAGCACCGGCTCCCGTTCGATCTCGGTGCGCAGGGCGGTGCGCTTGCTGGAATCATGGCCGTGCTGGAGGAGCCGTTCGGTAAACCGGATGATGTTCAGGTAGTTTTTCCGGTGGTAGCCCAGCACCTTTTTTCGGTGGATGTAATTGCGCATGGCATCGAGGTGC
This sequence comes from uncultured Saprospiraceae bacterium, assembly GCA_964392655.1. Lineage (GTDB taxonomy): Bacteria > Bacteroidota > Bacteroidia > Chitinophagales > Saprospiraceae > M3007. The sequence goes on along the minus strand of CAYMQY010000101.1, from coordinate 12,295 downwards.
GCATGGAGCAGGTCGTACTCGTCGAGCACAAAATAGGTTTTCAGCAGCAGGGTTTTGGCGGCGAGGTGGAGCAGGGGGTCGTTGTAGTTGGCTTTTTGCAACAGCGTCAGCACGGAGTCGAAGCGGCGCCGCGCATACTCCAGGCGAGCGAGGTTGAAACTCAGGGAACTCTCCCGGTACTGGCGCTCGAGACGGTCGTTGTAGCGGTGGATAAACGTTTCGGCCCAGTCCAGTTCGCCGCAACGCAAGCCGGTAGCGGCGATGTTGTGGTAGGTAAAACGCGAGAGCACCCCGTTTTCGAACAGGCTTCCGGCGTCCAGCGCCCGGCGGTACAGGTTGAGCAATTCATGCTCCATTTCCCGGGCGCCGCTGTTGGCCCGCCGGATGCAGTGGTTGATGGCAAACATGAAAAACTCCCGCTGCTCCACTTCAGAAAACAGCGTGCGAGTGGTCTCCATTTTTTCTAAAAAAGCATGGTAGTGCACGCTGTCGTCGGCGTGTTGCAGCATCCGGATGGCAGACAGGTATGTGGAAATGCCCGGTTGTTCGGCCCACTCCGGCGCTTCAGCCAGGGCGATCACGCTCCGGTGCAGCGCTGCCTCGGGGTCGGAACGGTATACGTTTTTTTGCGACAGGTCGAGGCAGATGAGGCGCAAGCGGGCCGTGAGGTAGTGCGCGTCTATGCTTCGGGCAAGTTCGCGCAGCGGCGCCGTTTCGGCGGGGTTTTTCCGCAAGGCCGTTTCGTGTTGCTCGAACTGGTAGAGCCGCTGCAGGGCGTAGTAATTTTCGTTGCGGCAGGGCTGCACCTGAAGTTCCCGCTCAAAAGCCCGCATCGTGCGTTCGTGTTGCTCCATCAGGCCCCGGTTCCGGTAGGCGGCAGCCAGCCGGATGCGGCTTTCCGGGGCCTTCTCGGGCATATCCTGTACCAGCAGGAACGTTTCCAGCAACCGGTTCAGATAACTCATCAGCAGCCGCATGCGGGTGTCGTCATATTGCTCGTCGGGATGCAGGGCCGCCCAGGCGCCGGCCTTGTCGGCTTGTTTGTCGGCACAAAAAAAATCGAACAATTGAAGCAGGTCGGTGCGCAGGTTGAAGTAGGGCGATTCGAGAAAACGCCGGGCATCCCGGCGTTCCACGGTGCTCAGGGATTGGATCAGGCGGTACACGTTGTTTCGATCCACGGTTTTTATTTTTAGGAAAAATAAATTTTAGTCTACAAACTGAAATTTACACCCCGCAAAAATCGTGCTGTTTGGCAAGCGCTGTGCTGCAGCTCGTTGCGTCAACCCCACCCCTGGCACCTCCCCAAAAGGGGAGGAGGACGTAGGGTTGACCGCGATTTATTCAATAGAATTATTCAAATGCATGATTGCCCTACGTCTCCCCTCTCCTTTGGGGGAGGGGCCGGGGGTGGGGCCGACGCGGCGGGCCAAACCGTTTTTCCGCATTCAGATTACCTGAAGAGGAGATTGTAATCTATTAAACCACTCTACAAAACCCGAAATTTGATTTTTGCCGGCAGATGCTCTCGCCGCACTTTTGTACCGTCGAATTGCATCGCACTTCGGCGACACCTCCCCGGGGTTCTCATCTTTCTGCTCACAACTCAGTTTCAATCCGCATCATGAAAAATTTGACACCAGTGCAATCCCCAAACCGAACGGTGCTGCAACTGCTGATTTTTGTCCTGCTTTGTTGCGGGACAAGCCGCCTTGCCGCCCAGTGTACCAGCGATGTTACGCCGCCGGTGGCCGTATGTATCAGTCCGCTTGAAAAGTCGGTTCAGTTGTTCGAGCCTACCACCATCAACGCCGCCGAATTTAATGCCGGCAGCAGCGACAACTGCACGGCGCCCGAACTGCTCCAGTATTTTATCGAAACCGGAAACACGCCCTCGCCGACTCCGCCGGTTTTCACATCGCTCGTGTATCCGGAAGGCCAATCAGGCCAGTACCCCGTAGTGCTTTGGGTAGTGGACAGCGCCGGCAATGCCTCGAACTGCATCACGACCTTGAGCCTGGTGCCTTGCGCCAATTCCGCACAGGCTATTGTCTGCAACGACCAGGTTATCGTGCAGCTGGATCAAAACGGCACGGCGCTCATCACACCCGGCATGATACTCGAAGGTGGACCGTATTGTCCTGATTTTGAGTACAAACTTCGTTTTTTACCCAACGGAGTGTATGCGCCGAGTATCCAGGTGGGCGCTGCCGACGTGGGCACAAAAACCGTGCAGGTGGCCAGTTTTCAAAACGGCAATTCGTTTATCTCCTGCTGGGGCAATGTCGTCATCACCGGCGGTTGCTCGCCGGATGCGACCCCGCCCACCATTGTTTGCACGCAATCACTCGTAATGTCCATTGACACCGCATTGGGCAGCACCGCCATACTGGAGGCAAGCATACTCGACCAGGGCTCTTTCGACAATTGTACTCCGGTTGGTGATCTGACCTTTCTTATCGGCCTTGGCTCGCCCGACAACCCGACGCCCGAAATTGAATTTGACTCGATAGGCACCTATAATGTGTTCATGTTGGTGTATGATCAGGCCGGCAATTTTAACTTTTGCGTCACGGAGGTGGAAATTACCCACAAGCCCTCCCACCTGATCCGGGGCACCGTGTTTCACGATGAAAACCAGAATTGCGCGCTGCAAGCAGGTTCCGAGGCCGTGCTGGCAGGCTGGCCGGTGCGTGCCGTGTCGCAAAGCAACGGCGCTGTTTACCTCGGCGTTACCGACTCCAGCGGCTATTATTCCATAAAAGTACCACTGGGGCTTGTCGCTTTCGATGTATCGCTGGCCGTGCCGTTCAACTATGGCGGCGATTCCTGCTCCACGACATATGAAGCCTTTTTTACCAAACCCAACAAGTCTGAAGAGTATGTGCAGGATTTCCCCGTGTTCCTGAATTACGAATGCCCGCTGATGTATGTGGACCTGGCCACACCGCGTATCCGCCCCTGTTTCCCGGGAATTTACTATGTCCAGTATGCCAACCTCAGCGGCCTGACCATAACCGGAACATACGTGGATGTGACGCTGGACGATGCGCTGCTTTTCCTGGGTAGTTCGCTGCCCGAAACCGATCTGGGCAACCAGACATACCGGTTCCAGACCGGCGATCTTGCGCCGGGCGAGAGCGGGCAGTTTACCATCAACTTTTTCACCGAATGCCAAACGACAAACGGCGCCACGCACTGCACCGAAGCGCACATTTTCCCGGATACGCAGTGCGAAAATGATCCCGCCTGGTCGGGGGCCGATGTAACCGTGCAAGCCTCCTGCGCCAACGACAGCGTGTACCTTTCGATCAAAAACGTGGGCACAGGCCCCAACGTCGGCCCGCTCAACTACATCGTGGTGGAAGACGTGCTTATGCGCAACAGCAACACGTTCCAACTGAACCCGGGCCAGACGATGCTGCTGGAGCCGTTCCACGCTACCGGCGCTACCATTCGCCTGCAAGCCGAACAGGAACCGGGCCACCCGTACGCCGGGGTGCAGGCGGTGGCTCTGGAAGGTTGCGGCGGATTCACGCCGGGCATGGTTACGCTTTTCCCGCTCAACCCGGCCAACCCGTTCGTGGCGGTGGATTGCCGCCAGAACGTGTCGTCGTACGACCCCAACGACAAGCAAGCGCTGCCTGTCGGATATGGCGCCCAGCATTTCATTGCCAAAAACACCGACCTGGACTACACCATCCGGTTCCAGAACACGGGCACCGACACGGCCTACACGGTGGTGCTGCTCGACACACTTTCGTCGGCGCTGGCCGCCCGGCAAATCCGCCCGGGCGTATCCAGCCACCCGTACCGGTTTGAACTGCTCGACGGGAACGTAGCGAAGTTCGTGTTTGAAAACATCCTGCTGCCCGACAGCAATGTCAACCTCGCCGGCTCGCAAGGATTCGTGCAGTTCCGCATCCCGCAAATGCCCGACAACCCCGACGGCACGCGCATCGAAAACAGCGCTGCGATCTACTTTGATTTTAATCCGCCGGTCATCACGAATACGGTTTGGCACACCGTGGGCACCAATTTTATCACCAGTTCCACGACCTACACCGACCCGGCCCGCAGTCCGCTGCGCGTGTACCCCAACCCCGCCGCTGCGGTCGTGTATTTTGCCTCGGAAGAAACGCCCGGCGAACGCCTGAATTTGTCGGTAACCGACGCGCTGGGTCGCGAGGTACGGCAGTTGGCTTCCACACAAATGCCCATTTCGCTCGATTGCAGCGATTTGCCGGCAGGCACGTACTTCTTCCGAATCGCAACGACCGATGCGCGCACGGTTTGGGCGGGCACGCTGCTGGTGCGGTAAGTGCCTGGCTGAAAAACCAAATCCTCCGTGTTGACTGAAGGGGGCCTCTCGCGTGCGAGCAGGCCCCCTTGCATTTGTTGGTTACCAACACTGCCGGAGGACATGGTACTTTTGTCCGAAACTACCGCCCAATGGCACACACCACGCCGGCCCCGGTTTTTGTTCCCATTGCCGAGTACGCCCTGCTCGTGCAGTGGAAAAACCGGATTGATCCCGTCCTGAACGACGCCGTGCAAGGCCTGTACCGGACCTTGTCGGCGATGCACCTGCCCGGACTGCTGGAGTTGGTGCCCGCGTACAGTTCGCTTGCGCTGGTGCTTGATCCAGACTACTTCGACCGGCATTTCCCGGAAGCCAATCCGCTTCAGGTGGCGCAAGGCTGGGTCGAAGCGACCCTGAAATCTCCGGGTAGTTTTGAAGCCGTCGTCGGACGTCCGGTTGAAATTCCGGTGTGTTACGAAGGCGACTTCGCGCCCGATCTGGAACAACTGGCTGCGTGGTCGGGCATGACCGTTTCCGAGATCATTGCGCTGCACACCCGGCCGGAATACCGGGTGTACCTGATCGGTTTCCTGCCCGGCTTTGCCTACATGGGCACGGTGGACGAGCGCATTGCAGCGCCGCGCCTCGCACGTCCGCGCGAGCAGGTGCCTGCGGGAAGTGTCGGCATAGCCGGTCGGCAAACGGGCATTTACCCGATCGAATCGCCCGGCGGCTGGAACCTGATCGGTCGAACACCGCTGCGCCTGTTCGACCCGCAGCGCCCGGAGCCGGTGTTGCTGCGCCCCGGCGACCAAGTGCGGTTTCGAGCGATCAGTATGCTGGAGTTTCACCAAATAGAGCAAACGCCATGAGCCTGCTGGTGCTGAAAGCCGGACTGCTCGACACCGTGCAGGACCTCGGTCGCCGGGGCCATGCCCATCTCGGCATACACGCCGGCGGCGCCGCCGATCCGGTGGGTTTGCAGGTAGCCAACCTGATGGCCGGCAACGAACCGGGCGCTGCCGCACTCGAAATGCACTTCCCGGCGCCGGTGCTTCGCTTCGAGCAGGCCGCGATTTTCGCCTTGGGCGGCGCCGATTTTCAGGCCCGGCTTGATGGATTGGACCTGCCCGTGGGAGCGCCTGTTCAGGCAGCCGCAGGCAGCGAACTGGTGTTCCGCAGGCAATTTCGCGGCATGCGCGCCTACCTCGCCGTTCGGGGCGGGTTTGAACTTGAACCCTGGCTGGATTCGTACAGCACCGACCTCATGGCGGGTGTCGGAGGATTCCGGGGCCGGGCTTTGCAGGCCGGCGATCGCTTGCCGTTCCGGCAAATGCAGGCCAACCCGGCAGCAAGTCGCGTTTTACCCTGGCGGGCCAATGTGGCAGCCCTGTACCCGTCCGATGCGGCGTTCCGTTTCCTGCCCGGGCCGGAATACAACCTGCTGGATGCGGCCTCGCGCCAACTGTTGGAAACTGCGGAATGGCGTCCCGGTCGGCGCTCCAACCGGATGGGCTGTCTGGTGGAAGGCCCGGCGCTTGTGTTGCACGAGAAAATCGAACTGGTTTCTTCCGCCGTTTTGCCCGGAACGGTGCAACTGCTGCCCGACGGCGCCATGCTCGTGTTGCTGGCTGATTGTCAGACGACGGGCGGCTACCCGCGCATTGCGCAGGTGGTGTCGGCGGATTTGCCCGGCCTGGCACAGCAGCGTCCGGGCGAGGGATTTCGGTTGCAAAAAATCGGGTGGGAAGCGGCGCAGGCGGCAGGGCGGGAGGTGCGGCGGGGGGTACGAATTCTTAGCCTTGTGGGCGATAGACTCGCAGAAATTTGTTTTTCAAGTCCTCCTGTTCCTTCAGGATAATCTCGTGAATTCGGGCGGCCAATCCTTGGCTGTCCGGGTCATAGGTGCAAGCGATTATTCCCTCATGTTCAGGAGTTTGCTTGTGCAAGTTCAGAAAGTCCAGCCGGTCGAATGTGACCACGGCTCGGTTGTTTTCCGTAGCGTATGCCAAAACAACAGCATCCGGAATTCCTTTGTTCGTTTGTCCAGCATCCCGAGCCGTCAGGGTATCATGCCCTAAATCCTGGAGTGCATCCATCGCGTGAACATCGAAATTCTCGTCACCGTATAACCGTGCCATAGAGCGTTAGACTTTTTCGTTCTCCACGATTTCTGCATCAATTTCTGCCTGATTTGCGCGGTAATAGGCCCATGCATTGATTAAGTCTTCGGCACGAAGCGATGGAAAGGAACTCAGTATTTGCGCTTCGGACGCTCCCGCATTCCGGGCCTCTATCAGGAGCCAAACCGGTATACGGGTTCGCACAATGCAGGCGCTTCCGCCACAGACGCCGGGTGTTTTTTCAATGCCGGGCGTGTAGTACTTCAAGTCGCTTTCGATCCACCGCACGATTTGCGCTTTTTCACCGATGGACATCGTAGGCAACAGGCGTTCGATCTGCTGTAGTGCTGTCATAATCCTGTTTTTGCTGCACAAAGTTAAGCCGTCTGCCCGATATGACGGGCGACTAATTTGCGGATGACGTCCCGACTTGATGTCACAAATTGTGATATCAAGTTCGCGAACTCCTGACTGGTTGAATACCTTTGCCCATAACCATTCACCGCCGGCCCATCCGCAAAAAAACATGAACATCCAGCAGTACCTCGATACCCTCCAGCGCCGCTACGCCACCGGCAACGCCCGCGAACACGCCTACCGGGCCGACCTTGAAGCCTTGTTGCGCCACCTCACTCCCGGCGTGGAGGTGACCAACGAACCCGCCAACGTCACCGATTGCGGCAACCCCGACTTCGTGCTCACCCAAGGCCCTATCCCGGTCGGATACATCGAAGCCAAGGACATCGGCAAAGACCTGGATGCCAAACAGTACCGCGAACAGTTCGACCGCTACCGCAAGGCGCTGGACAACCTCGTCATCACCGACTACCTGCGCTTCCAGTTTTTCCAAAACGGCCAACTCACCGCCGACCTGCGCCTCGCCACACTCGAAAACGGCAAAATCCTGCCCGACCCGGCTGCGTTCCAGCGGTTTCAGGATCAAATTCACGATTTCGCCACTTACGTCGGGCAGACGATCAAAAGCCCCCAGAAATTAGCCGAACTCATGGCCGGCAAGGCACGCCTGCTGCAAAGCACCCTCGAAGCCGCCGTGCAACACGACGAGGACAACCACCTGGAAACCTCCCTGCGCAGCCAGTTTGCCGGATTCCGCGATGTGCTGCTGCACGACATCACGCCCCGCGAGTTCGCCGACCTGTACGCCCAAACCCTCGCCTACGGCCTCTTTGCCGCCCGCCTGCACGACCCCTCGCTCGACTCCTTCAGCCGGCAGGAAGCCGCCGCCCTCATCCCCAAAACCAACCCCTTCCTGCGCTGGCTGTTCCAGTACATCGCCGGCTACGATATAGACGAGCGCATCCGGCCCACCGTGGACAACCTCGCCGAGGTATTCCGGGCGACCGACGTGGCCGCGCTGCTCAGCGGGTTCGGATATGCGACAACATCCTCCTCCCCTGTTGGGGGAGGCCGGGAGGGGGCCGACCCGATCATCCATTTTTACGAAACCTTCCTCGCCGCCTACGACCCCGCGCTGCGCAAAAGCCGCGGCGTGTGGTACACCCCCGAGCCGGTAGTCGGGTTCATCGTGCGTGCCGTGGACGAGTTGCTGAAAACCGAATTCGGCCTCCCGCAGGGACTGGCCGATACCGCCAAAACCAAAATAAAAGCAAAAAGCCAGAACGAAGACCAGCGCTTCAAGTCCGGCTACAAAGAAACCGAACGGGAAATCCACCGCGTGCAAATCCTCGACCCGGCCACCGGCACCGGTACTTTCCTTGCCGAAGTGCTGCGCCACATCCACCGTACCCGCTTCAGCAGTATGCCCGGCGCGTGGAGCGGCTACGTGGAGCGCGACCTCATCCCCCGCCTCAACGGCTTCGAACTGCTCATGGCCTCCTACGCCATGGCACACCTGAAACTCGACCTGCTGCTCACCGAAACCGGCTACTCTCCCTCTCCTTTGGGGAGGGCCGGGGTGGGGCCCCAGCGCCTGCGCATTTTTCTGACCAACTCCCTCGAAGAACACCACCCCGACACCGGTACCCTTTTCGCCCATACCCTGGCCCAGGAAGCCAACGAGGCCAATGTCCTCAAACGCGACACGCCGGTGATGGTCGTGCTGGGAAACCCGCCGTACAGCGGCGAAAGCAGCAACAAGGGAGACTGGATTATGCGCCTGATGGACGACTACAAAAAAGAGCCGGGCGGGGGAAAACTACAGGAGAAAAATTCCAAGTGGATCAATGACGACTACGCCAAGTTCATCCGTTTAGGCCAGTATTTCGTGGACAAAAACGGGGAGGGTATACTGGCCTACATCAACAACCACTCCTTCCTCGACAATCCAACTTTCCGGGGTATGCGCTGGCACCTGCTGCAGTCCTTCGACACGATTTACATCGTTGATTTGCACGGCAATGCCAAAAAGAAAGAAACCGCTCCCGACGGCTCCGCCGACCAGAATGTGTTCGACATTCAGCAGGGCGTGAGCATCAATATTTTTGTGAAAACCGGTAAAAAGAAAAAAGGCGAACTCGCCCGCGTGCTGCACTACGATCTGTATGGAAAACGCGAAGGGAAGTATGAGTTTTTGTGGAACAACGATTTGAAAAGCATACCATTTGTCGAACTTGACTTACAAAAGCCGCAGTATTTTTTCTTCCGGCAAAAAGATGCCAACCAGAAAGCCGTCTATGATCTTGGTTTTCAGGTGAACGAACTCTTTACAGCGAATTCCGTGGGGATCGTGACGGCAAGAGATGAATTTACCATACATCACCATCCAGATCAAGTACGGCGCACCATTGAAAATTTTATGGCAATGGAGAATGAGCAAGCACGACAACATTTCAATCTTGGAAATGATGCTCGCGACTGGACGGTGCAGTTTGCCAGGGATGATCTCAAAAGAAGTGGCCCTGACTTCAAGCGAATAACAAAAATTGCCTACCGGCCTTTTGATGAGAGATTCACCTATTACACCGGCAAATCAAAAGGATTCCATTGCATGCCTCGTGGTGACATCATGCAGCACTTCCTAAAAGGGGAAAATGTGGGGTTGGATTTGTGCCGTCAACTAGTATCCAGCGAATACTCACACATTCTGATTACCAATAAGATTGTTGACGACTCTTTTGTCTCCAATAAATCAAGAGAACGTGGTTACGTCTTCCCCCTTTACCTCTACCCCACCACCGAATCCGACGGTTTGTTTGCCGGTAATCGGCGGGAGCCGAACCTGAATGCGGCCATTGTGAACAGGATCGCCGCCGACCTGGGCCTGCGCTTCACGCCGGAAAAAGGCCCGGAGGCGGATACGTTTGCGCCGGTTGATTTACTGGACTACATCTACGCCGTGCTGCACAGCCCGACCTACCGGGAGCGGTACCGGGAGTTTTTGAAAACGGACTTTCCCCGCGTGCCGTACCCCGCCGACCGGGAGCAGTTTTGGAAGTTGGTGACGTATGGCGGCGCACTGCGGGCCGTGCACCTGCTGGAGAGTCCCGTGGTCGAGGATTTTAGCACGACGTACCCGGTCACAGGCGACAACCGCGTGGAGAAGGGATACCCGCGTTTTGCTCCCTCCCCCGCCGGGGAGGGTCGGGGTGGGGCTGTTTTCATCAACGAGACCCAGTACTTCGGCGGGGTGCCCGAGTCGGTGTGGAATTTCTACATCGGCGGCTACCAGCCTGCCCAAAAATGGCTGAAAGACCGGCGGGAGCGGGTGCTGGCATTCGACGACCTGCTCCACTATCAGCGGATCGTGGCGGCGTTGGCGGCTACGGAACGGTTGATGGGGGAGATAGATGCCATAAAAATTGTTTGAAAAAACGACTTGCTTAAAACAAAACGTCGTGTATTTTTGTGCTGCTTAAAAAACAGATCATGGTTGCCTTCGCCAATCAACCCAAATTAGGATATGGGATTTATACTGTGACCGACGTGGCCACCGTACTCGGATTACCCGTCGGCCAGGTGCGACGTTGGTTGAAACAATACTGGGATTTGAAACTCGCCCCGGATTCGAATACCCGAAACTCGTGGGGGGAGCGCAAGGACAAATCCGTGAATTTTTATGCGATGGTGGAGTTTTATGTCTTTTACGAGTTGCGCAGGCATGGTGTCTCCATGAACCAAATTGTCAAAAGTCATCAATTGCTCCGGGATAAATTCGGTACGCCCTATCCGTTTGCCTCTTACCGGATTATGACGGATGGCCGTGCCATTCTTTTTTCTCCGGACGAGGGCGCCAGCATCGTGTCGGCAAACACAAACCTGCAATACCAACTGAAAGAGATTATCGAAGACTTTGTCAAAAAGATTGACTTCGGGAAAGAAGATCAGTTTGCCCTTCGTCTGTTCCCGTCCGGGAAAAAGAGCCATATCGTGGTTGATCCGCATCATCAATTTGGGCAGCCGGTTATCAAAGGCACGAATATCCTCGCAAGCGTCCTGTTTTCCATGTACAGGGGTGGCGAGAGCATTGATTTTATCGCGAATGTGTACGATTTGAAAAAACAACAGGTCCGCGACGCCATTCAGTTTCTCCAAAAAGCCGCTTAATGAAAATCTACTTTGACGAAAATACCTTCCCGCAACTTGCCCACGGATTACGCCTGCTACAGGAACCACTTAACACAAAAGACCCGGAGCCGGTTGAGGTCGTTTATTTGCCCGATGAATTTGGCAAAGGAGCCAAAGACGAAGACTGGATACCACAGTTAGGCGCAGAAGGGGCTGTAATCATCACTCACGATCTGAATATTCATCGTACCAGAAGCCAGCGGGAATTGTACGAAGCACATGGTCTGGGCGCTTTCTTCTTCACTCCGCCCTCTCAAAAAAGCGGGTTTGGGTACTGGGATTTTGTCCAGCAAGTCATCAACAGGTGGGACGAAATTAAAAAACTGTCTGCTTCTAAATCAAAACGCCCCTTTGCTTACCGCTATAAAATTCGCAGTGGCAAGGCTGAATTGATGTGACGGCCATTTGATAAAACCACCATCACCGCCCGCCCATGCTCCCGCTCGATCTCAACTGCGACCTCGGCGAAGGTTACCCGCACGACGCCGACCTGATGCCGCTTATCACTTCGGCCAATATCGCCTGCGGCTACCATGCCGGCGATCCGGACACCATGCGCCGCACGGTGGACCTGGCGCTGGCGCACGGCGTAGCCATTGGCGCCCACCCCGGCTTTGCCGACCGGGAAAACTTCGGGCGACGGGAACTGCGGCTTTCCGCGCAGGAGTACTACGATCTGGTTTCGGAGCAAATACAAATCATGGCCGATGTGGCGCACGCAGCAGGCGCCACACTTCAGCACGTGAAACCGCACGGGGCTTTGTACAACATGGCGGCCCGCGAGCCGGAACTGGCACAGGTGCTGGCGCTGGCCGTGCGGGACTTCGATCCGCACCTGACCCTGTTCGGACTGAGCGGAAGCGCCTCCATCGGCGAAGCCAAAAAACTGGGACTGCGCACCCTGTCCGAAGTATTTGCCGACCGAAGTTATCAGCCCGACGGCTCGCTGACGCCCCGCTCGCAGCCCGGCGCCCTGCTGGAATCGGAGGCCGACAGCCGCCGGCAGGTGTACGACATGGTAGTACATGGCCGGGTGCAGGCGCTCGGAGGCGCCTGGGTTCCAATATGCGCCGAAACTATTTGCCTGCATGGCGACGGGGTACACGCAGTGCCGTTTGTCCGCATGATCCGCCGTTTTCTGGAAGATATGGATAACACTGGTGCCTGACTTGGCCCGGAAAAAATGTCACAGAGGCTCTCGGAGTTTATAGAGGCTCACAGAGTTTTGCCTTTCGTAGAATAAAGTGTCACAGAGGTTCACAGAGTTTTGGAGGGCACAGAGTTTTTGTCATTCCGAAGGAATCCGTCCGCTCTTAATCGGCAA
>CAYMQY010000100.1:2220-15152 GCA_964392655.1 uncultured Saprospiraceae bacterium | reverse complement strand
GAAGGGGCGCCATCCTGTATGGCAGGGTGCAGCCCTGCCATAAGCGACAGAGGCCATCCGCGGGTAAGCCCTGAAAGGGCGCCATAGCACACTACGAGCGTGATATTACGCCCTTTCAGGGCTTACGGCCCGGCCCGGCATTCTTACTCGGGGCTACACCCCGAGTTTGCAGATGGCGCCCCTTCGGGGCTTTCCGTATACAACCCGCTCAACCCGCTCAACCCGTTAAACCCGTTAAACCTCCCCCAACCTTATCCAGCAGCCACGCTTTTTCCGCCACTTGTTCCGTGGCAGAAATCTGCTCGCGCAGTTTTTCCAGCGCTTTTTTATTTCCCGGCCGGGTTTCGATCAGTTTTCGGGTGAATCGCACCAGGTTCAGGTTCAGGTCGAGGTGGTAGCCCAGGTCTTTCTGGCGGCGCAGGTAGGCGCCGAAACTGGTGAGCAGCGACTCCAGCGCCTTGTGTTCGCCAAGTTCATAGTAACTCCGCAGCAGCATGCGCCGCGCGTCGAGCAGGTTGAGGCGGTCTTCGAGGTCGAGTTGCTGGAGCAGGGGCATGGCCCGCGCGAAGTCCTGTTTTTGAAAAAAAAGAAAGGCGAGGTTGTAGCGGTACAATGCGTCCCGCTCGCGGGGATGCAGCGCTGTTTTGTATTTTTCAAAGAACTCCCGCACCCAGGTATGCTCGCCAAGTGCCGTACCGATCCGGATGATATTTTTGTAGGTAAACCCGGAGAGCCAACCGCTCTCTGCCAGCAATTCCTTTTCCAGACCCGAGCGGTACAGTTCAAATGCTTCCCGCACGAATACTTTGTCGCCGCTGTTCATCCGGCGGATGCAATAGTTGATGCCCAGCAGGTGCAGGCCGCGCAATTCGACCGGGGAGAACTGCCCGGTGTTTTCGGCCAGCACGGTTTTCCAGGACTCGAAATGCACCGGCTGTTCCGGCTCCAACAGCGCCCGGCAAAGGTGGTAGTACAGGGCCACAGCGGGATATTCAGCCAGCCAATTGCCGGTTTCGGCCAGATTCAGGACCGTTTGCAGCAGGTTTTTGTCGTATGGCTGGGCGCCGATGGCCTGGTGCGTGAGCGCGGAGCAGGCATGGCGCAGCATTTCGGACAGGTAAAAAACTGTCAGATGATTGTGCAGCGGCTGCAGATCGAGGGTAGCGGAACGCTCGCGGGGGGCGCGCACTTCGAGGCGCTCCTGGTGCAGGTCGTAGCGGTCGAAATGCCATCGGGCGTCACGTTCGGAGGCCTCGTGCAGCCGGTTGTCGGCGCGGTTCCACTCGTGGGTCAGCAGTTCATCGAGGCCCCGGCGTCGCAGGGCGCGGCAGAGGTAAAACTGGCTGTCGGCAGGACTGGACTCCATGTCCGTCAGTGCCAGGTAGCGGCGCGTCACGTCGAGCAGGTACGACATGGTGTGGCGCAGCGCGCGGTTTTCGTAGGGCTGGCCAGGAAAAGCCGCAGCGAAAAGGCGTTCAGGCTCCAAGGCCCGGGCCAACGACTCCTCCGGCATCGAACGCCGGCTTTGGGCCGCCGACACCTGCCCGGCGATGTAGTCGCACAGCCGGCTCACTTCGGGGCGGCGGTTAAATGCCTCACTTTGTACCACGCGACACAGCGCGCGGAGTTCTTTGGCGTCGAGTCGGCGCAGGGTGTAAAGCAGAAAGGATTCGGTCATGCCGGCTTTAAATTTTGAATTTTGAGTTTTACATTTTAAATTTTGGATGGTTTTATGTCGGGTAGAATGCAAATTAAGTGGCTTTGAGTTAGGCAGGGCAGTTATATTTTTTCGGCAAAATTATTTTTAAAAACACTGAAAATCAGTTTTTTAAAAAATTTTAATCTCGGCAAACATAGAAATATGTGCATTGCCGGAGCCGGAATGTGCCGGTACTTTTGAGGCATAAAAAAATGGTAATCGTATGAAACATGTACTGCTCCTTTGCCTGCTGCTGAATGCACTTGTTGCCGCTGCACAAAATTACTGGGAAGAACTGCCGGCCCCGCCGGGCGGCTCGCCCACCCAAATTACCCAAACCGCCAACGGCTGGGTGTATGCTGAATTTTATGACAAAGCCATGTTCTACTCCGAAGACAACGGGCTGAACTGGCAGCAAATCTTCCAGCCATCCAGCGACCCTGACTCGGGTTTTGCCCGAATTACCGTAGGCCGCGCGGGCACGTTGTTCGCAGAACGGAAAGTAAGCGCAAACTCAACCCCGCCCTTATTTTACGACGTGTACAAGTCCGTGGACAACGGAGCCACCTGGCAACTTCTGCTCGACTCCACCAATATTCATGGTCTGGGGGAAACCTCAACGGGCACGTTGTTTGGGCTGAAAGACACCACTACCTGGTTGCAGACGGTGGTGCGGTCGGAAAACAATGGCGCCAACTGGGTTACAGTGAAACCTCTGGATGCCCAGTGGGACTATTACTATCAGGTTGAAATCGGCGGATACGATGAGGTATCGGTGGGCTTCAACGACGGGGCAGGTGCGACCTATGGGTACTATTCGCACGATAACGGCGCCACCTGGAAGAGCAAGTATATTACAGGCGTGGAAGAATCCTTTTTCCATACATTTTCCAATACCTTGCTGTACAAGAGTTCCAGCAGTATTTGCCGATACGATGCCGCCGGCACTACGACATGCTTCCTCATTGATTCAACGATATCGTCAAATTTCAACTACGTCTATAGTTTTTACAAACTCCCCGACAGCAGCATTTATGCCGCCACCACGCGCTACCGGTACAAATCCGTGGACGACGGCATCACCTGGCAGCGGATCGGCCCGGTTGACGGGATGTTTAACTACCTGGGCGACCGGCCGCTATCCGACGGCACCTGGTTGGCCACCAACAGTACTACAATGGGCCGCTCTACCGACCTGGGCGCTACCTGGAGCTTTTCCGCCTACGGCATCCGCAGGGGAGAGACATTCGATTTTCACCTGCACACGGATCAGGAATGGCTTGCATGGAGCGGCAACGGGTTGTGGTATACGCCGGATGCCGGCCAGACCTGGAATCTGCGCCGCGACAAAATGGGGATTGTCTACGGACAGCACACACAAAACATGGTGTCGGATGCCGACGGCAATACCTGGGTTGTTTTCGGTGATTCGCTGTTGTTTACCGCCGATATGGGGCAATCTTTCCAAAATGTTACCCCTCCCGGCGGCCTGGTGAACTACGGCACATCCAAACTCGGCCTGAACGGAGCACAGACAATCCTGTTTGCCGGCACCCCCAACGGCACCATGCAGACGCAGGACAACGGCGTTACCTGGCAGACAACTCTGGACAGTCTTTACCTGCGGAAAATGATGCTGCACCCGTCCGGCGTCTTGTTAGCGATTTTTGATAGTCTTTACCCGGTAGGAAACAGTTTTTACCCCTACTCCATGCTGTACCGGTCCGACGATGACGGCCTTACCTGGAATCGGACTTCCAATGAAATCGTGGAGGATATCGCCGTCACCCCTGCCGGAGAACTGTTTTCGCTGGAGTACGGACAGATTCGGCACTCGACAGATATGGGCGAAACCTGGGTGTCCGTTCAATGGGCCGGCGACCATTTGGCTGCCGACCCGAGCGGGTTCCTGTTTGCCTTTCTGCCCAATAATTTCGCCAACATGTCTGTGGATGGCGGCCATACCTGGCAGAACCTGCCGGCCCCGCCTTCTTTGGAAAATGTAACCTCAAGCATCTGGTTTCTCGCATTCGACAACCAGAGCCGCATGTACGTCCGCGGCTGGGAATACGGCGGAACCGGCTCCCGGGGGCATTTGTTCCGCACTGCCAACCCCACCTCTTCCGGCGCCTGGCTCACCGGCACTGTGTTCAAAGACGCCGACGGCGACTGCGCCACCCACGACCCAGAAAGTCCGCTCGAAAACTGGATCGTACGCGCCGACGGCGACGATTCCTGGTGGGCGACGACCGACTCAACCGGGCACTACAGCCTGTTTGTGGACACCGGCGCGTATTTCCTTACCGTGAAACCTGCGCTGGCACTGCTCTGGCAAACTTGTGCCGACAGCCTGCCCGTATCCTTGCCCAACCTGCTGGACACGACGGTGCAGGATGCTCCCGTGCTTGCCGTGGCCGATTGCCCGTACATGACCGTGCAGGTGGCTGCACCCTCGCTGGAGCGCTGCTTCGAGAGTCAGGTGTGGGTAGTTTGTTGCAACGAAGGCACCGAGAATGCCGACTCCGCCTGGGTGGATGTGACCCTCGACCCGGCGCTCGTTTTCACCGACACCACCCTGAACTACGAGGCGTTAGGCAACAACACCTTCCGCTTCCAACTCGGCGCGATGCCGCAGGGGTATTGCCAAAACTTCATGTTCCGGGTGTATGTGGACTGCGACAGCACCGTTCTTGGGCAAACAACCTGCATCATGGCGCATGTATATCCCGACTCCCTGTGCGTGGAGCCGGCGGAGTGGTCGGGCGCCGAAATTTCCGTGGTAGCCCGCTGTGAGCAGGACACCCTGCTGCGTTTCGATGTGACCAATACCGGCCCCGTGCCCACGCAGGGCTTGCACTACTTTGTCATTGAAGACGATGTGGTGCTCATGGAGAGCAACGAAATTTACCAGCCGAACCAGACGCGCACCTTTTCCCTGCCGGCCAACGGAAGTTTCCGCCGCTTCGAGTCGGAACAGGAACCCGGGCACCCGTTCTCCATGCATGTGGCTGCCTGGGCCGAAGGCTGCGGCGGCTTCCAGAACGGCGGTTTCCCGAACATGTATTTCCTAAACAACGGCATCCCCTCGCAAGACGTGTTCTGCGGCGAACTCGTGGGTTCGTTCGACCCCAACGATAAGCAAGGCTTCCCCCTTGGCTACGGCGAGGACCACCTTGTGCAGCCCAACACCGACATCGAATACCTCGTGCGTTTTCAGAACACGGGCACCGCGCCGGCCCGCAATGTGGTGGTGCGCGATACGCTATCCAAACTGCTCGATCCGGCTACGTTGCGAATGGGGCCCACCTCGCATCCCGCCACCTGGACGCTGGACGGACAGGGCGTGCTGATCGTGACCTTTGCCGACATCAACCTGCCTGACAGCAATGCCAACGAGGCCGCCTCGCACGGATTCTTTTCGTTCAACATCGCCCAGCAACCCGACCTGTCCAACGGCAGCGTAATCCACAACACGGCCTCCATTTACTTCGATTTTAACAGCCCGATCCACACGAACAAAACCCGGCACCAGATCGGCAGAGACTTCATCACGGTGGCCATTTCCGATCCGACGGCACCGCTGACCAACGTGCGGGTTTCACCCAACCCGGTGACGGAAACGGCACTGCTCCGCTTCGAGGGGTTGCCCGAAAGCGGCGCGTACCGGTTCGTATTGCTGGATGCGCTGGGAAAAATCCGGCTCGATGCGCCGCTGAACGCGGGTACGTGCACGCTGCGGCGCGAGGAGTTCGCAAGCGGCATGTACTTTTTCCAGGTTTTGGACGACAAAGGGAAACGCGCCGGAGCAGGGAAGGTGCTCATGCAGTGATTAATTTGATTACATGATTGCCGATTACATGATTACATGATTTTAGAAGTGCGTAGCGACGACCGCCATAGTTTGGCCAAACGCGAAGCGGTCGTCGTTGCATACTTCTAAAATCATGTAATCATGTAATCGGCAATCATGTAATCAAACCAGAATATGAAGCGGATTAAGAGCCATACCTCATTGCCTTGCCCAAAGGGGCGTTGCCCGTCAAGCCGGGGACACGTTACCTTTGCAAATTCCTTTCATTCGCTCCATCCTGATTTTATGCAAACCCGCCTGACCCTCTCTCCCGAAGTACGCGACGCACTGGCAGAGAACCGCCCCGTAGTCGCACTGGAAAGCACGATCATTGCCCACGGCATGCCTTTCCCGAAAAATGTGGAAACTGCCCTGCGCGTGGAGCAAACAGTGCGCCAAGCCGGGGCGGTGCCCGCCACCTGCGCCATTCTGGACGGCAACATCCGGGCAGGGCTTTCGCGTGACGAAATCGAACGCATCGGCCAGGCCGGTGCGGCTATTCCAAAAGCCAGCCGGCGCGACTTGCCGTACCTGCTCAGCCAGGGGTTGCACGGCGCTACGACCGTGGCGTCCACCATGATCGCGGCGCATCTGGCGGGTATCCGGCTGTTTGCTACCGGTGGTATCGGCGGCGTACACCGGGGCGCCGACACGAGCATGGACATTTCCGCCGATCTTCAGGAACTGGCGCAAACACCCGTTGCAGTCGTTTGCGCCGGTGCAAAAAGCATCCTCGACATCGGCCTTACGCTCGAATACCTGGAAACCTTCGGCGTGCCGGTGCTGGGTTTTCAAACGGACGAATTTCCGGCATTCTACTCCCGCCACAGCGGCTTCGGCGTGGACTACCGGATGGAAACGCCTGCCGACATCGCCCGGCTTCTGCAGGTGAAATGGCAACTCGACGCCCGCGGCGGGGTTGTAATCGGCAATCCCATCCCGGCCGAATACGAGCCGGATGCCGCTGTCATGGAACGAGCCATTGCTGAAGCCCTCGCCGAGGCAGACCGCCAAAAAATCAAAGGCAAGGCGATCACGCCGTTTCTACTGGCGCGTATCGAGCGGATCACCGGCGGGCAAAGTCTGGAGGCCAACATCGAATTGGTGTGCCACAACGCGCGGCTGGCTGCCGAAATCGCCGGCGCATTTTCGGAAACAGGGTAGGCGCGGTTATAAATTCACTTCCTGCTCCCAGGTACCTTTGGGCAGTTGGTACAGCCGCCAAAACTCACCGGCGATGATGTCCGGGTCGTATTTGGTGCCGGGCTGCACCATGCCGTGCACGGTAACGGTGCCGACGCGGATACCGAGCGGCGCGCATTCGTCGGCGAGGGCAAATGTCAGGTTGCGCATACCCGCTTTGCCGATGCTCAGGGAAATCAGTTCGGGCGGGGCTTCCAGTGCCGAGCCGCCACCGGTGAGGAAAATGGTGCCGGCTCCGCGTGTTTTCATGGCAGGCAAAAACGCCTGGGCAGCAATCAGGGCGCCCACGGTATTGATCTGAAAATCCTGGTGAAAAACGGGTAGTGAAATGGCCGAGGGCGGCGCGGGATTGTAGGCGCTGGCATTGTAGTGCAGGATGTCGAGGTCGGGGTGTTCGGCGGCCAACCGGGCCAGGAGAGTGGTAAAAGCCGGCTCGTCGGCAATGTCCACGGCAAAACCCCGGCTGCGTATACCTTCGCCGGCCAGTTCCTGTTCGTAACGACTCAGTTTATCCGCATCCCGGGCTACCATCAATATTTCAAAACCCGCGCGGCCAAATTGCCGGGCTACCGCCATACCAATGCCCGGGCCGATTCCTATAAGCAATAATTTCATGGATGTCTTTTTGGCAACCTAAACGGATGACGCGGCAGAAGGTTCGCCTACCTTCGCGACCGGTTCCGTATGAAAGATTCGAGTTTTCGTATCACAGCCCTTTGGGCATTTTCCGAGTGCGCGCTTGGAGGTGTCATGCATGCACTCAAGTTGCCGTTCACCGGGCTGTTGGTTGGCGGGTTTGCCGTCTTGTGTATCGGGTTGTTGGCCCAGGTGAGCGACCGAAATGCGGCCACGGTACTTCGCTCCACCCTGCTGGTTATTTTGGTGAAAGCAATGGTCAGCCCGCATTCGCCACCGACGGCCTACCTCGCGGTGGGGTTTCAGGGCCTGAGCGGCGCATTGTTGTTGTGCTACATCCGCCCCTTTGCGGTAGCCGCCTTGTTTTTCGGCTTTTTGGCCGTCACGGAATCCGCCCTCCAAAAATTGCTCACGCTGTACCTGTTCTTTGGAAAATCGCTGTTTGAGGCCGCCGACATTTTTTTTGCCGATGTGCTCAAGGGTTTCGGGGTACAAAGCAGTGTCTCCTGGGCATGGATCGTGGTGTACGGCTATGTCGGATTGTACGGGTTGTGGGGCCTGATGCTCGGATTCTGGATTCCGCGATTGCCGGGCCAACTCGAACGACGTACAGCGGAGTATGCCGACGTTGCACCGGAGGATTGGCTTGCCGAAACGCCTGCCCCGAAACGTTCGAACCGGAAATGGCTTTTTTTCGGGGCCGTCCTGCTGTTTATCGTGCTGACATTTTTATTTGCCGGAGGCAAAGCAGTCGGCAGTCAAAAAGCCCTGTACGCGGTGTTGCGCACGCTGGCCGTGCTGGCCGCCTGGTTTTTTGTGGTACAACCCGCGGTTGCATTCTTTTTCAACCGCTGGGCCAAACGCCAAACCGAGGCCGAACACGGTGCATTGGCACAAGTTGTGGATTTTATGCCCGAGTTCCGCGCGCAGGCTGCGCCGTTGTACCGCCATGTGGCCCAACGGTATCCGGGCCTGCGGCGTTGGCCGGAGTTTGTGCTGGCTTTGTTTGTGCGGGCACTTCACGGAAAAAAGTGATACGCAAAAGCACTCAGCGCACCCGTTGCACAAGCCTCGTGCCGCGGTCGGTTTTTAACACATAAAAACCCGCGGGCCAGGTGGAACTGTCCAGCGAACGGCGTTCCCCGGGAGCTATTTCGCCGTTCCAGACCGGGCGTCCCAACGCATCCGTCAGCCATACGGACAAGGGGCGGTCGGCCGCGTTGTCCAAAAACAAGTGGTCGGACGCCGGATTCGGGAATACGCGCACATCCCGGGGAAATGCCCCGGGTGCTGACGTAACCCCGGGGGTGTGCAGGTCGAAAAACACATCGGCAAAGTTGGCGGGCACACCGTCCTCCCACACCCGAAACCACAGCCAGGCAGCGCCGGGGGTGATGCCCGGTTGCACAATCAGTTTGAGGTAGGGCTGCTCGTTTCCCACGGCAGGATTCATCAGGCCACCGGCGGGGATACCGACATAGCAAAGCCCAAAGTCGCAGAGGTCTATGATCCAGTCTGCGGGACTGGAGTTTTCCATTCTTTTCCAGCGCAACCGGAGGGAGTCGCCGCCGGGGTTGTCAAAAAAAATGTAGCATTCGTTGGCCACTTCCATGGCCACTTCCTTTTGCAGCAATGCGCCGGGTACCGGGTCAAATGTTTGTGCCGACGCAAGCGGTGCTGCGACTATGAAAAAGAGGACAAGGCGGTAGTAAAACATGCTGCGAAGGTAAGCATCTGTTGTACAAAAAAGCCCTCTCGACATAATCGGGAGGGCCTGTTGTTTTGTCAAATCAGCGCTCGGCTTACTTGCCTTTTTTCTCCGGCTGTTCGGCCTTGCCGTCGCTTGCGTCTTCGCTGCCGGCCTGTTTTTTGGCCAGATACTCGGGCAGTTCCATGCCGGCCATGTTAAACAGGTCGTTGAGCGGGGGTACGGCGCGGTACAGACCGGAAATAAACTTCGAGGTCGAGTTGCCGTCGCCGTTGGAGGCGCCGTTGCCGCCTTCCCAAACCGTGACCTTGTCAATTTTGATGCCCTTGATGGCTTCCACCTGGGTTTTGATCAATTCGGGCAGTTTGTCGGCAATAAGCAGCAGCACGGCTTCGCGGGTGTTGCCACCGGCGGAGTCCACGATTTTCTGGAAACCCTCGGCCTGCTTGCTCAGCACTTCGTACAAGCCGCGTGCTTCGGCTTCCTGCTTGAGGAAAATAGCGTCGGCTTCACCCTTGGCTACCCGGCGAATCTGTTCGGCCTGGGCTTCGGCGGCGATTTCGGCTTTGCGCTTTTCAATTTCGGCACGGATCACCTCGTCGGCTTCGCGGCTGGCTTTTTCGCGGGCGGCACGCGCTTTTTCGGCGGCTTCCTCGGCTTTGTACGACTCCTCAAGCGCTTTGGCCGACTGTACTTTTTCGGCGGTCATGGCCAGACGAAGCGACTCGGCTTCGGCTTCGCGGCGCGCGGCTTCGGATTTGGCGACCTGAATTTTCGACAGGTTTTCGCCCTCCATAGCGCGGGCATTGGCCTCTGCTACCCGGATACGCTGCAACTGCTGGGCCTCCGCCTCGCCGGAGGCAGCAATAGCCTCGGCGTTGGCCACCTTGGCGCGCTGCAACTGGGTGGCTTCTGCTTCACCGATGACGGCAAGCGCCTGCGTTTCCGACACTTTGATACGCATCTCGCGCTGGGCTTCGGCCTCGCCGATGGAGCCGTCGCGTTGCTTTTGCGCCACCGACACGCGGGCGTCGTTGATGGCTTTGGCGGCGGCTTCCTTACCAAGCGCCTGAATGTAGCCCGACTCGTCGTGAATGTCGGTCACGTTCACGTTGATAAGGCGCAGACCGATTTTTTTCAACTCGCTCTCCACATGGTGGGACACGTTGCTGTAAAATTTGTCGCGGTCGGCGTTGATTTCCTCGATGTCCATCGTTGCGATCACGAGGCGCATCTGACCTACGATGATGTCATGCGCCACCGTGCGCACGGCGTTCAGGTCGAGGCCAAGCAGGCGTTCGGCGGCATTGGTCATTACGGTGGGTTCTGTCGAAATACCGACCGTGAAGCGCGAAGGCACGTCCACACGGATATTTTGTTTGCTGAGCGCATTGCGCAGGTCCACGTCAATGGAAATGGGCGTGAGGTCCAGAAACGAATAATCCTGAATGATTGGCCAAATAAATGCCGCGCCGCCGTGGATACACCTGGCCGACTGGCCGGCGCCGGTTTTACCATAGATAACCAGGATTTTATCGGACGGGCATCGTTTGTACCGGGACACGAACAAGCCGCCGAGGATGAATAGAAAAACGAGCAAAAAAACGAACAATAACAATACGGATTCCATAATTTGGCTGGATTGAATGATGTGAGGTGAAATTGTTGAGGTAGTGCTATTTGACTAAAATATGGGCTGTTTTTTGTGCATCGGACAAAGGCTGAAAGGGTTGTACAATTAATTCACCCTGTTCGGTCAGGGCCACCACGAGGATCGGTGTGCCGGTGGGGATTTCTTCCGACTCCGACACGGCGTCCATCTCGCGCAAAGCGCCCTGAACCTGAATCATAACTTTGCCGATACCGCCCGACCGCGCGGGAATACGCAGGTGCACTTCGCCGGTTTGGCCGATGGCCTGTTGCATATCGAGCGTGCCGGAGGACTGCAGGCGAAGCAATTGGCGCAACAGGCGCCAGGCCAACCAGGCCGCCAGCACACCGGCTACAGCGCCGGCTATTAATGCAACGATCAGGCCGGTGCCCAACCGGGTAGCAACGACGCCGGTGTAGCCCATGAACATTCCGAAGGCCAGCAGGCTGCGCACACTCAGGAGTGTAAAACCGGCGTCAAAGTCGCCATGATGCCCGTCGGGCATATCCGAATCATGGCCGCCGAAAAACTGTAGCGCCACGTACAGGATGAAAAACGCGTTGGAGATCAGGGCAAATGCCCAAAACCATTGTTCGACGGTTTCAAGGCCTTGCCACCACGTTAGCAGGTCAAGCAGCATTTTTCGTTAAATTTTTAACAAAACTATTCGCAGTCCCGAGGCGCCGTGGATTTGACCGACGACGCCGGATTGATTTTCGGCCAGCGGGAAATTCGGGGCGATGAGAAGCAAAAGCAGCGGGCCTAAATATTGGCCGACTGAAACGCCATCACCGCTACCAACCCGGCTGTTTCCGTGCGCAGCCGTGTGGGGCCAAGGCCGACGTTTATAAATCCGCCGGCATGGGCAATTGCTACCTCTTCGGGCGAAAAATCTCCTTCAGGGCCGATGAGAACCAGGGTGTCGGTAGCCGGGCGAATGAGGCGAGACAGGTGGGGTTGCGGTTCGTCGGCACACCAGGCGATACAGCGCAGCGGTTCGGTTGCTCTGCGCATTAATTCAGGAAACGGCGTGAGCGGGTTCAGCACAGGCAGCCGGCTTTGCAGGGATTGCTTCATGGCCGAAATCAGGATTTTTTCCAGCCGGTCGAATCGTACCGCCGTGCGTTCGGAGCGTTTGCAGAGCAGCGGGGTGATTTCCTGAATCCCGATCTCGGTGGCTTTTTCCAAAAACCATTCGAACCGGTCCATGTTTTTGGTGGGCGCAATAGCGATGTGCAGTCGGGCGGGTGGTTCGGCTGTTTGTCCGGTTGTCAGAATGCGGGCTGTGGCTGTTTTTTTCCCGACTTCCACCAATTCGGCTTCGTACAAAAAACCGGCGCCGTCGGTCAGTAAAAGCCGTTCGCCCGGCTGACGGCGCAGCACCATGGTAAGGTGGCGGCTCTCTTCTTCATCGAGCACGGCAAGCCCGTTTTTGACCTGATTGGAATAAAACAACTGGTTCACGGGTTGAAGGTCGGGTGCCGGTTTCGAAATTGAAATGTTAAAAAAGAAAATTTTGTGCGGCAGGGTATAATAACCCCCGACGCGGGGCTGTTTTAGAGCCGATTTTTCACACATTTTCAACCAACACTTTTTCATGCCTATGCAAGAAAACTCTCTACACGACTTATTGATGCAGTTCATGTATCACGACTTGACGGCTGAAGAAGCAGAGGAGACAGCGCGGCTTTTGGATGAAGATTTCGCCATGCGCGAGCAATTCAACCAACTGCTTTCCGCTAAAAATCTGCTGCCTAAGGCCCGTTTCAATCCCGCTCCGGCTGTTCTCAACAACATCCTGCAATACAGCACAAAAACGGCTTTGGAGGCCCGGCTCTGACCAAACACAGTGGGCTTCCGAACCATGAAAAACCCAAGCCCCCGTCCTGACAGCAGGCACGGGGGCTTTTTTGTTCTCAGTCAAAAACAACCACCTGAATCCCCTCGCTGGCGGGAATTTTCCGCACCACAAGTTTCCGCCCGTTGAACAGGAAGGTCATCGGCTTCGACTTTTTCGGGCTCAGAAACATATCCACACCCATCAGAAACGGGAATCGCCCAAACATACCAACGGACGCTAGTTCACTTTTTTTGTTGCTGTTGCCGTCGTACAGGAAAAACGAGATGACGGTTTTTTCCGCAGGCGCAAACTTGTCGGTCGAAAGCGGAATGCCGTCCACCAGCA
>CAYMQY010000100.1:0-2120 GCA_964392655.1 uncultured Saprospiraceae bacterium | reverse complement strand
CAGCAGCTTCGCCGATACGGGCGCCGGTGCGCGAATCCACGTAGTACATCTCTACCCGAGCGCCTGCGACCGGGATGTTTTCTCCGAAAAATAGCGACCGACCGCCAATGCGCAGCAGGCCGCCCGACGCCTGTCCTGTCACAGGCGCTGCCGTGCCGTTCAGGAAACGGAACACCGTCTCAAACGCAGTTCTGCTCGTGGCGCATTGGTAATGATCCAGTCCAGGAAGCATCACATTGACAGCACCGGGAATTTCTTTACCGGCCACCACCCGGTCGCCGTCCGACCACAGGTTCAGCATGGGCGTTTCGCCGGTCGGTCCGGCCGGGCGGCCCTGACTCATGCTGCCGATCTGAACAAATCGCGCCACCTTGGCCGCTCGCGCAGAATCGGTGAGGTACAAATAGCCCAGTCCGCCGCCGGCCGAGTGGCCGATCAGGTCAACCTGTTTAGCTCCGGTACGGGCAAGCAGCGATTCTATCGCCACATCCAGCGCCGAATTGTGGTCAACAGTACGATCCAGGGTATTCCAGTCAAATGCGTAAAGCCGATCGGGGCAATATCCTGCAGCCTGAAAATCGCGAACAAAATTAGCCCAGGTATCGCCCGAGGCCAGAAAGCCGTGCACGAATACGATGGGTCGAAATGTGGAGTCGCAGCCGGATGATTGAGCCGACAAGGGGCGCGCGGCGAGCACCCAAAAACCCAGTAAAAAAACAGTCAAAAAACAACGCATAAGATATTGTTATGTAGCAAATTCCAATCAACCAATCAACCGCTCCGGGTGCAGTACCGTCCAGTCGCCGTGTTTCCGGAACCAGGTGGCCTGGCGTTTGGCATAATTCCGGCTGTGTTGTTTGATTTTTTCGATGGTTTCTTCGCGGGTGCAAGTTCCGTCAAAAAACTCGAACCACTCCTCGTAGCCTACGGTGTGCAAGGCGGGCAGTTTGCGGAAGGCCAACAGCGCCCGGGCTTCTGCTTCCAGCCCGGCGGCCACCATACGGTCTACGCGCGCATTGATGCGGGCATACAGTTCTTCTCGAGGCAGTTCGAGCAAGATCAGGTGTGTTTCAAAATTTCGGCGGGGTTTTCCCCGGGCCAAAAAATCGGAATAGGGCCGCCCGCTTTCGAAACAAACCTCCAGCGCCCGCCGTAGCCGGGCAGGATTCAGGCGATCCACGCGAGCGAAGTATACCGGGTCGCATTCGGCTACCTGCGCCTGCAACCAGGCCAGTCCGCCGGTTTCTTCTCCGGCCAGCACACGTGCTTTTGTTTCCGGAGAAATAGACGGGAACTCGTCCAGCCCGGCATAGACGGCGCGCAGGTACAAGCCCGAGCCGCCGACCAGAATGGCCACATTTTTTTTCTGAAAAATCTGTTCCAGCAACTGCAGAGCGTCGCGTTCGAAATCACCCACACTGTACGGCTCTGCGACGCTGCGAAAATCGAGAAAATGGTGCGGCACACCGCCCAGTTCTTCCTGCGAAGGCTTGGCAGTACCGATAGTCATTTCGCGGTAAAACTGCCGGCTGTCGGCCGACAATACCTCTGTGCCAAGCATTTGTGCCAGCCGGACGGCCACTGCTGTCTTGCCGGTAGCCGTGGCGCCGCCAAGCACAATCAGGTGTTTTTTGCCGTCGGCAAGCAGGTGTGTGAACATGGTGGTGTCAGTTCTTGCCTTTCAAATCTTTTTCCCAGCCGCCGGCGCCAAACCGGGCGTTCATGGTCACTTCCACTTCCCAGTTGGCGCGCAGTTGTTCCAGTTTTTTCAGCAAAACCTGTTCCGGGCGGCGATGCGCATAGTAATCGCCGGTATCCCAGCGGTGGTTGCCGTTTGCGTCTTCGATGAGTTCCAGGGAATAGGCCACCGGGGTCAGGTTGGCAAAAACAAGCCGGGCGGTGGTGGTTGAGTCGGCTGTAAAAAAACGCTCCTCCTCCAGTGCGTTTCCGTTCATCAGGCGCAAGACGTAAGACGTTCCGGGATTCAGGTTTTCGAGTGTCAGGTTGAGGCTACCGAGTTGTTTTTCGGCCGGCAACGTAAACACGCGGCGCAGGGTGTCGGCATTGGTCATGCCCCAAAAATCAGTGATCGCGCCGGGCAGCAGCGTGAGCGTACACCG
>CAYMQY010000099.1:0-15301 GCA_964392655.1 uncultured Saprospiraceae bacterium | reverse complement strand
AAACAGCTTCTGCGTTTTGAACTTGTTTTTCTCGTCCTGATAATAGAGGGTTGAGCAGGCATCCTTTTGTCCATTTGGGGGTTTTATAAAGTCTGCGACCTGTCCGGGCTTCAAGTCTGAGGCAACCTTAATTCCCAGGCTATGGTTTTTTTCATTGTCGTTGTACAAGAATGCCAATTTCCCTTTGTTAATCAGCATAAGATGCCCCATTCCGCTCCCAGTAGAAGAAGTGGAAAATTTGGGTATCACCAACTCTTGGGTGGGTTTTCCGTCCAAGCCGTATTGTACGACAATAGCGGGTCCATTGTTGACGGCGCTATAGTAACCCAAAGAAACAGTAGGCTTCAGAGTGTTGTAAAGTGCTTCCAAGTTTAACCAGACACTACCATCCGGTTGCGGATGGATTTTCCAAGGGGAAATTTGATCAATGCCGCCTCCTTTTTTGATGTCAACAGGTTCCAAATCCCAATAAGAGAAAGTGGTCTCCCTAAACATTTCCGAACTTTTTGATTCGATAGTACCTGCTGGGCTCAATTTTATTAAAAATGATCCTTGTTCGGGATGTCGATCCAAGTCAGGATGAGGCGGATCAAACAAAGTTTTCCTCGCCGTCTTCGACGCATTTGCAAAAGCTCCGCCCAAATAAATGAACTTGTCGTCAAGGGATCGATCAAGAATCATCCCGGTAATAAGCAGATCGTCGGACAGGGAGACGTCAATACGTTGGGGTGCTGCTGCGAGATTTCGCCATACCCACACTTCTTGTCGAACTACATCGTCATTGTTTTCTTCCCGTAACCAAACCGGCAGCCAAATGGAAGTGTCAGCGGTTAACAAAAAATCTCCCGACAGGAATTCGGCAGTGACGTTGGGCATTTCAAGTTTGCCTTCGCGCACTTGCTGCCACTCCTTGTTGATAATGGTGTACGAAATGGGTTCATCTTTGGCGTTTTTTGGTGGCTTGTGCGCCAGAAGGAATAGGGAACTATCCGAATTGAGTGTGCGATATTCTTTGCTGTCACTATCCCGCTTCCCGGCGTAGTATTCGCAAACATGTTTCGGCTTTCCAATGGTGCCGTCGGATCCGATAGCACAGCGGTAAACATGCATCTTTTTTTCCTTCTTCCTATGTTGTTGCAGCACTAACGACGGCTCTCCAAAGTGGATAGCAAAGCCGGTCTCGGCGTCTTCGCCATCCGGGAATTCGATTTTTTTCGGCATGTTATTGCTGAGGCGTTTCAGGTCTGGCGAAATCACGTCGGCGGCCCAGTGGTAAAAAGTAGAATTAATCTTCAAGTTGTTTTCACCTATTGAGCGGTACACCAAGAGCAAGTTGTCGCTCTCCCCGTTCCGCAGTAATCCGGCTGTAAATGTGATATCTTTGGTCTTAAACGGCTCGCTTTGTGTCACAACAGGCTGCGATGAAAGAAAGACTGGAAAGAAAAGCAGGGCAATAAAATGTTTTTTCATATCGTGGTCGGTGAAGGTGGTGACTCGGCTGTTGACGCTATTCGTTTAATGAACAACGTGTTGCAAAGTAAATCCACTACTGCGATATGAAGTCAATAGCAGTTGTTAAATCTTGAAAATCCGCATCCTCCGCGTTGCAATTGACGCTACTCCAAGCCCGCCCATTCCCCCGCAAACTCCTGCGCCGGCCCATCCGGTACCGGCAGCATTTCCGTCAAATGCAACGCTCCTGCACCCAGGCGCAATATTTTGTGTAGCAGCCACACCGACAAGGGATTGTCCAGATCAACATGCTGCGCCTGATTTCCCGGCAGGTGCGCAAAAACATGCCGGGGCACGCCCAGACTGCGGAATCCTCCACGAACTCGGAAGAAAAAATCGGCGTCGGAATTGCTGTTATGCAACCATTGTTGCCAGTGCGCCTCGTCTACCACCCAGGCTGCGCGGGCCAGCACCAGATTGCCGGCGCAGT
This sequence comes from uncultured Saprospiraceae bacterium, assembly GCA_964392655.1. Classification (GTDB taxonomy): domain Bacteria; phylum Bacteroidota; class Bacteroidia; order Chitinophagales; family Saprospiraceae; genus M3007. The sequence continues at coordinate 13,359 of CAYMQY010000099.1, read as the reverse complement.
ACCGCTCGCGGAGTCGTATGCCGGGCACTGGTTCCTGCCATCCGCCTTCCGGCACAAGCGCCTCCACCGATACATACGGCACGCCCGTCAGCCAGAGCAGTTGCATGACAGGCGGGCGCGTCTCGAAGGCTTCGAGCCCCAAGTCGTTCAGCGTAATCGGTTGCCCCGACACGCCGTCGCGCAGCACGAGTCCGTCCGGCCCGGGCATCACCTCCAGATGGCCCGTTAAAAACTCCCGCCCGCCCGCACCGGCCCGCAGGCGTCCGCCGGGCACAGCCAACACATCGCCCGCCGTGCGCGGCTGGAAATTGGCGTTGAAATAGCCCTGCCAGGGAAACGGGAGGCTGTTGGCCGTCGGCTGTCGGCTGTTGAGCGGCGCGGAAAACAGGTGTTGCCAGCGGGCAAAGAGTTTGCCGCCGCCGGGATACAGGCCGTTCACGACGGCGTACCAGCGTTCGTTTTCCTGAAAAATCTGGAAAAGGGCGCCGATACGCGTCAACCCCACCCCCGGCCTATCCCGGACTTCAGTCGGGAGGTCGGGGGTGGGGTTGACCCCACTATGGGAATCTCCCAAAAAATCCCGTGCAAACTCCAGAAAACCCACCGGCTTCCCCGCAGGCGATTTTTTCGAAAAATACGCCGCAAGCGCCGCCCGGCGGGCGGGAAGCGGTTTTGGAGGACGCTTGTTCCACGCTGCGGCCAATTGGTCGAACAGGTCGTGAAATGCCGCATCTGGAATGGAAATATCCATCGGGCGCTCTACATCCTCATAAAACAACTGCTCGGGCGGGATACTTCGGGCACCGCCCACCGCCCACTGTTCAAAATATTCCTCCACCTGTTTGGCAGCAGCGCGATGGGCGCCGACAGCCTCTTGCGGCGGCAGGTAGGGGAGGGTGCGGGCGGTGGTGCGCAGGGTTTGCAGCAGCGCAGCCGTATCCACCACCACCGGTTCGGCAGGCAGGAATCCGAGAAACCGATATAGTCCGCCGCACCAGTCGGGTGACAGGCCCGCTTCGGGCAGTTCCCATTCGAGAAAACCGGTATCGGTCAGATCAAACAGCCAGGATTCGAGCGCTTCCGGCGCAGCCTCCACCGTTTCAAGAAGTTGAACCAGAAGTTCGCTGTAAGCGATTCGGCGATTATTTTTCAGAAGCAAATCCACTACGTGGTGGAGTATTGGTGCGGCGGGCGTTTCCTGAAAACTCTCTGTGTCGCCGTCGAAATAAAGCCATCGGTATGCCTCGCCGGCTTTTTCTGTAATGCACGGGTTGAGGCTAAAACTGAGCGCCCGGTAAAACGCCGGCTCGCGCAGCAACACCGCGTACACCGCTTCCAGCAGGGCTACATTCGGACTGACGATGCTTTTCCCGAAATCAGGTGGCGGCTCGGCATCCGTTTCGCCGGGTTTGCCCAAGGGGTGCAGCGATACCGTGGCAAACTTGCTCAACGGCACGGTGCGCGTGGCCATTCGGGTGGCATACTGGAGTACGGCAAGAGCCGTCCGGCGCTCTTTTTTGGAAAATTGCTCGGGCGGTTTTGTCAATAATCGGGGCAATTGCTCCAGCAGGTCGTGGCTGGCAAACAGCAAGGCCCGTTGAAATTCCGGTTCGGCAGCCACGGCCTGCACCCGCCGGTATACCTCTCCGAGTGTTTTTTCATACTGCCCGAAACAGGCATTGCGGGCAGTCTCAAGCGTCCGGACGGCCTGTTCCCATGCTCGAATTGCCTGGGCAAGCGCTGGCGCCACAGATTCGATTTTCTGCGAAAATGCGGGGGCGGGCGGTCGTCTTTTTTGAAAAAAAGCCTTGCGGGCATTGTACACGGCTGTGCGCAAGTCGCCGGCGGGCTGGGTGGCCAGCGTCTCGTCGAATGCCGTATGGAGGGCTGCTTCGCGGGCCGATAGTTCCGTTTCCGCTTGTTGCACGGCCGATTCCAGTGCCGGCCAGGCGGCATCCGGCGCCACGATTCGGGCGAAGGGCAGCCCGGCGGTACGGACCATCAAAAACGGATGTGCAGCGACCATGTGGCGAAGGACGGATATTTTTGGGGAATTGCCCACGAGTAGAGGCGACCCTTCGTGGGCGCCCCTACACCGCCACCGGCGCCTTGATGGCAGGCCAGGGATCGTAGTTCAGCAGTTCAAAATCCTCGTACCGGAACGCGAAAATGTCGTGCACCTCCGGGTTGATGCGCATTTGCGGCAGCGAGCGTGGGCTGCGGGAAAGTTGCTCTTCCACCTGTTCGAGGTGGTTCAGGTAAATGTGTACGTCGCCGAAGGTGTGTACGAAATGCCCCGGTTGCAGGCCGCATACCTGTGCCAGCATGAGGGTCAGCAGGGCATACGAAGCAATGTTGAACGGCACGCCCAAAAACACGTCGGCGCTGCGCTGGTAGAGTTGGCAAGAGAGGCGCCCGTCGGCCACATAAAACTGAAACAGGCAGTGGCAGGGCGCGAGCGCCATGTCGGGCAGGTCAGCCACATTCCACGCCGACACGATCATGCGGCGGCTGTCGGGATTCGATTTCAGCGTGCGCACCACTTCGGCGATCTGATCCACAGTGTGTCCGTCGGGGCATTGCCAGGAACGCCATTGTTTGCCGTACACGGGACCGAGGTTGCCTTCCGGATCGGCCCATTCATCCCAGATACGCACGCTGTTTTCTTTCAGGTAGCCGATGTTGGTATCGCCCTGAAGGAACCATAGCAGTTCGTGAATCACACTTTTCAGGTGTACTTTTTTGGTGGTGACCAGGGGGAAACCCGCTTGCAGGTCGAAGCGCATCTGGTAGCCGAAAACACTGATGGTGCCGGTGCCCGTGCGGTCGCTTTTGCGGGCGCCGTTCTGGAGAATATGCCGGAGGAGGTCGTGGTAGGCTTGCATTTGGCAAAGGTACGTTTCGGATTATTTAGTGTCACAGAGGCTCACAGAGTTTTGGAGGCTCACAGAGTTTTTCCTTCGTAGAGTAAATGTGTCACAGAGGCTCGCAAAGTTTTGGAGGGCACAGAGATTTTGTCATTCCGAAGGAATCCATCTGCTATAATCAGGAAAAAACTCTGTGCCCTCCAAAACTCTGTGAGGTGCTGTGACATACTTTTTCTATACATTTGGGGAAATAAAAAACGCATCATGCTCGACCAACGCATCATCGCCCTGTACGACGAGTACACCCACAAACCGCTGACCCGCAAGGAATTCCTCCAGCGCCTGACTTGGCTCGTGGGCAGCACAGCTGCTGCTATGTCGGTGTTGCCGCTGCTGGAGTCTGCATCTGCGCCGCCTGCCCGCGCGGTTTCCGACGGGCTTTTTACCGACTACATCACCTGGCCGGGCGTGAATGGTGACATGAAAGCATACCTCGCGCGCCCGGAACTCGAAAAGCCGTACCCGACCGTGCTGGTCATTCACGAAAACCGCGGCCTGAATGCACACATCGAGGATGTGACCCGACGCGCAGCGCAAGCGGGTTTCCTCGCCGTTGCGCCCAATGCTCTCGCGCCCGCAGGCGGCACACCCGCCGATACGGACGAGGCGCGCAAGATGTTCAGCCAACTGAACGCCGAGGAGACGCTGAAAAACTTCATCGGCGTGTTCGATGTGCTGCGTGCCCGGGCGGACTGCAACGGGCGCTTCGGCTGTGTGGGTTTCTGCTGGGGTGGAGCCATGGCCAACAACCTCGCCGTGCATGTACCCGAACTGCGGGCCGCCGTCGTGTTTTATGGCCGACAACCTGCAACAGAAGACGTGCCGAAAATCAAGGCTGCCGTGCAACTCCACTACGCCGGGCTCGACGAGCGGGTGAACGCCGGCATGGCAGCCTACGAAGAAGCCCTGAAAACCCACGGCATCACCTACGAGCAATACCTGTACGAGGGCGTCAACCACGCATTTCACAACGATACCTCGGCGGCACGGTACGACGAGGCGGCGGCTAAATTGGCCTGGGAACGCACCCTGGCGTTTTGGAGGAAATATCTGGGGGAGTGATGTCCACTTTGCCATTTCGTAGAAATCCGTCCACATCATGGCAGGCTGTCCCTTTGCTCCTCATAGTTCAGGCAATCTTAAAACAAAAAATTTCACCAACCACGGCCCCCATTCCCGAAGCAAACGCTACTTTTGCAGGCCTCAACCCATCAGCCGTTCATTGTTCACCCGCCTTCGCCAAGGCTACGGCGGGTAAACCCGAAATACAATGCTGAAACGCCTGCACATCCGCAATTACGCACTGATTGACCGCGTGGAGATGGAATTCTCCGAGCGGCTGACCATCATCACCGGCGAAACCGGGGCCGGGAAATCCATCCTGCTCGGCGCCCTCGGCCTCGTCATGGGCGACCGGGCCGACACCAAAATTTTTTACAACGACGCCGAAAAGTGCGTGGTGGAAGCCTGGTTCGATGTGGCCAAATACGACCTGCGCGAGTTTTTCGAGGAAAACGAACTCGACTACGAGGACGAGGTGGTCATCCGACGCGAACTCTCCCCCACGGGCAAAAGCCGCGCCTTCGTGAACGACACGCCCGCCAATAACCAGGTGCTGCGCCGCCTCACCGAAGCACTCGTGGACCTGCACCAGCAGTTCGATGTGCTTGATATCCACAACGTCAACTTCCAGCTCCGGATGCTGGACGCCCTGGCCGACAATGCCGCCCTGCTCGCCGAATATAGGCGCGGCTACCGGCAGTACCAGGCAGACAGCCGCCAACTCGCCGACCTGCTTGAACGCAGTGCCAATGCCGGCAAGGAAATGGATTTCCTGCGCTTCCAGTACAACGAACTCCGCCAGGCAGAACTGGCCGACGGCGAACAGGAAGACCTCGAAAACGAACTGGCCCGCCTGACCAACGCCGAAGACATCAAGCGCACCTACGGCGCTGCGGCCAACTACCTGTCCGAGTCGGAGCAAAACGTGGTCGGCCAACTCCAGGAAATCGCCCGTTCCATGAACACCACCCGGCGTGTGTCGGGCGAACTGGGCGAACTCAGCGCGCGCCTCGACACGCTCGTCATTGATCTTCAGGATATTGCCAAAGATTGCGCCCGCATCAGCGAACATACTGAACACGACCCTGCCCGCATCGCCGAGGTGCAGGAGCGGCTCAACACCGTGTTCAAATTGCAGAAAAAACACGGCGTAGGTACTGTGGTGGAATTACTCCAAATTCAGGACGACCTCGAACAACGGCTCGGCGGCTTCACCGACCTCGGCGACCAGATCGCCCGGCTGGAACGCAGCATTGCCGCACAGGAACATGCCTTGCGCGGGCAGGCACGCCTGCTCGGCGAGCGCCGCCGCATCGTGCCCAAACCGTTTGAGGAAAAAGTGCATGCCATGCTCACCCAGCTGTCTATGCCCCATGCCCGCATCCGGGTGGACATTCAGGAAACCGAAGCCCTCACGCCCACCGGCACGGACGAAGTGCAATTCCTGTTCGCCTCCAACGTGGGCAGTCGCTACCTGCCCATTCGCGACGTGGCTTCGGGGGGCGAACTTTCCCGACTCACCCTTTGCACCAAGAGCCTCGTAGCCGACGCCATTCCGCTACCTACGCTTATTTTCGATGAAATAGACACCGGCATCAGCGGCGATGTGTCGCTCAAGATGGGCCTCATCCTGCGCGAACTCAGCGACCGGCACCAGGTAATCAGCATCACCCACACGCCGCAGATCGCCGCCCGCGCTGACAAGCACTATTTCGCTTACAAACAAGTGGAGAACGGCCGCACCATCACGCAGTTGCGGGCACTCACATCCGACGAACGCGTGCGGGCGCTGGGAGTAATGCTGAGCGGAAACCCGCCCAGTGATTCGGCATTGGCCACAGCGCGGGAACTGATGCAGTAGAAGCAGACCTACTCCAGTTCGCTATCCGTCGAATCTCCCTGAAACAGAATACGTTCGTCGCCCGGGGCAAGGGTGTCCACCGGAATGACCATGAAGCCCTCCACCCGATGTACCAGCCATCGGCCGCCGATGCGGTACAACACCAGCGTATCGGGTATTTTTTCTTCCAGTTCGCCTTCGATCAGGTAGTGGCAAATGGCAGAGTCGCCTTGCACGTCGCAGCGGAGTTTGTAAAGTACGGTATTGGAAATATCGGCGGTGTCATCCTGCACAAGGGCATCCAGAAAATCAATGTACGAGCGGGCCAGTTCTGTGCTGTACATCCGGGCCGAGTCGAACTGATTTCGGTCAATGTACGACTGCCAGAGCCGAACGACCGACTCCGGCGAGGCATCCGAATCGCGCCGGCACGACCACATACCGAGGGCAATAAAAGCGCAGCAAAGCGCAAAAAATCGCATAGTGTTGGAGGTTTGTTTTGACGGCCAAAAGTAGGATGAATTCCGGTGAAATATTTTTTGGAAAAAGGTTTGGGGATTTGTGGTGTGTGCATTTACCTTTGCCGCCGCTTCAAGAAAAAAGACGCATAACTCAGTTGGTTCAGAGTGTCCCGATTACAAATCGGGAAAGTCGGAACGAGTATTTTTTCGGGCGCATAACTCAGTTGGTTCAGAGTGGCTGCCTTACAAGCAGCAAGTCGGAGGTTCGAGTCCTTCTGTGCCCACGAGGCCACCTACGGGTGGCCTTTTTTTTTGCAACATCTCAAACCCTGCGTCGTGGCCCCCCTTTATATCTTGTATTCTGCAAACCTCGACAAATATTACATTGGACACACCGAACAGAGTCCCCGGAGCAACGGTTGAACAAACACTTGACCGATCACAAAGGGTTCACGGGAAAGGCCATAGACTGGCAGATCGTGTACACAAAAGAATTTCCTGACAAAAAATCCGCTCTTGCAGCAGAACGCCTTGTCAAGTCCTGGAAGTCGAGGGCCGCAGTTGAACGTATGATACGTGGCGGCGCATAACTCAGTTGGTTCAGAGTGTCCCGATTGACAATCGGGAAAGTCGGAGGTTCGAGTCCTTCCCGACTGTCGTCGGGACAGGTACTGTGCCCACGAGGCCACCTACGGGTGGCCTTTTTTTATAAGTTACTCCTTCCACTTGATGTTGCAGCCGCCACTGGGGCGCTGCACGGTGGGCGCCGGTTGACCGGCAAGCACGGCGTCGAGGGCGGCCCGCAGGTCTTCGCCGGTGGGCGGCACGGGGTTGCGTTTGGGGCGACTGCCGTCCAGTTGGCCCCGGTAGAATAGCCGCAATTCGCCGTCGAACACATAAAAATCCGGCGTGCAGGCCGCGTCGTAGCGGCGGGCCACCTCCTGCGTTTCGTCGTACAGATACGGGAAAGTATAGCCTACGGCGCGTGCGTGTGCGGGCATTTTATCCGGTGCGTCCTCGGGGTAGTCTTCGGCGTCATTGCTGCTGATGCCCACGAACGACACGCCCCGCGCCTCGTATTCCCGGACGATGTGTACGATCTCGTCGTTCACGTACAGCACATACGGGCAGTGGTTGCATAAAAACATCACCACAGTTGCTTTCGGCGACGCCACATCCAGCAGGCGGACGGTTTTTCCGGTAGCCGGATCGGGCAATTCAAAATCGGGGGCCTTGGTGCCCAGCGGAAGCATATTGGATTCGGTGTAAGCCATTTTACAGTTTTGAGTTTTAGATTTTCAGCCCACGGGTTCACCCGTGGGCTGAAAATCGTCGCCGGTTACCGGCAGGATTCGTTAATTCCCTGCACATAATGCCGCACAATACCGATGCTTCGGGCGGTTTCGGCGCCGAGAAAACCGGTTATCAGGGTGTCGTTGATTTGTCGTGAGTAGGCTTCCAGCATGGGAGCGGAAAGCGGCTGGTAGGTCCAATGCCATTTTTCCTCGTTGTAGCCGTGCGGGCGTTCGGGGCCTTTGGGCGTGTAGGGTTGGCAAAACCCGAAGCGGTGGGCATTTTTTTGCAGCCAGTCGTACACGCCGGCGTATTTGCCGCCGGCTTCGAAGGTCGGGTTATTCAGGTCGTTCAGGTCAATGTCGGTGCCCCAGTGGTGGCGCGAGGCGCCGGGCATGGCCGAGTATTCCAGAATTTTGAGCGCGCGGGCGTCGGCTGCGGGAGTGGTTTTGGCAAAACGCGACCATTTGGCCTCCCAGATGGCTTTTTGCTGGTGGAATGTGCGGGTGGAAGAAATGATTTTCAGGTGAATGCCGTCTTTTCGGGCGGCTTCCCACATTTTCCGGAAGGCTTCCAGGGCTTCTTTCCGCAGCAGCATACCGGGGCGCTCGGTGTACGGGCTGCCGACCGGCACGAAATCGGGATGCCGTACGGGGTCGAATTTACCCATGAGGTATGCTTCGCCAAAGCGTTCGGGCTGGTTCAGGGAGGATGACGCTACGGTGTCGGCTGCCGGCGCGGAGGGGATACTTTCAGCACTTGTAGCAGCCGGCCCCATGACAATTTCGCGGCGCTGCGACATACTTTCCGTCTCGGCTCCGCAGCCGACGAAAATCACAAGCAACACCAGTGCACTGAAAAAAAACTGAAACATCCTGAACATGGGACTTTGAAGAAACTCAAAACTCAAAACTCAAAACTGATTGTTTTTCCGCTGCTTCCACGACGTATTGCAGTGCTTTTTTGTTCATAACCCCCGCCTGGCGCCACAACTCCTGGCCGTTGCGGTAGAGCATAAATGTGGGTACGCCCATAACCTTCATTTGCACGGCGAGGTCGGTGTATTGGTCCACATCAATTTTCACGATGCGCACCCGCTCGCCAAGTTCGCGTTGCAACTCGTCCAAAACCGGCGCCATGGCCCGGCAGGGGCCGCACCAGGTAGCGTGAAAATCGAGCAGGACGGGTGTTTCGGACTGGAGGAGGGATTCGAAAGGTTCGGTCATTGTTCGTTCCTTTTCAGGTTGTGGGAGCGCAGGAAGCCGGGATGGCATTTTTTATGCAATATGAATTTGTAGTGGCCGGCAAAGTTAGCGCATGTTATGGATTTTCTCACTGGGCCAAAACCGGCAAACATGGCGGGAGGGTAGGGCAGGGCTGTTAGCCTTTGGCTGTTGGCTGAATACGACAGCGTTCATGGGCACAGTCAATAGCAAAAAAACTATCTTTGCCCGCGTTTACGCAATCAACCGACATCCGAATGGCCTACGAGTACGACGTATTCATCAGTTACCGCCGCGAGAGCGATCCTAAGGAATGGACGCAAAATATTTTTTTGCCCAAGTTCGAGTCGTACCTGCGCGAAGAGTCCGGGAAAAAAAACTTGAAAATTTTTCTGGATGAAAAAGGGATTGAAGGCGGAAACTACTGGGAAGATACGCTGAAAATTGCCCTGGCCAAGTCAAAGTGCTTAGTGCCGGTCTTGATGCCGTCCTATTTTCAGTCTGAGTGGTGCGTGCGCGAATTTTCGGTGCTGTACCACCGGCAGGAGCAGTTGGTGCCTAAGCCGAAAAGCCTGATCGTGCCTTTCGTTATCTGGGACGGCGATCATTTTCCGCCGCCGGCAAAAGCACTCCAGTATTTCCCTTGCCACGAGTACTACCACACCGGTAAGGGTTTTCTGGACTCGGTGCGGTATTTCGAATTCCAGGAAAAACTGAAAGACTGGGTGGTTGACGTAGCCAAAGCGATCAAATCTGCCCCGGTTTGGGATGGCAACTGGCTGAACGACGCTTGGCTGAACCTTCCGCTCGACAACCTGTTGCTGGACGAAGACCTCAAAATTTCACAACCACGCAACACCTGATCCATCATGGGACAAGTCATCACCTTTTACTCGTACAAAGGCGGCGTCGGGCGCTCCATGGCGCTGGCCAACGTGGCCGTGCTCCTGTCGGGTTGGGGTTTCAAAACCCTGATGATTGACTGGGACCTCGAAGCGCCCGGCCTCGAAAATTTTTTCCGCGAATACACCGACGTGCCGGGTATTGCCGGCAAAAACGGCATACTCGAATACCTCACGGCTGCACAGAAGAACGGTAAAAAACTGGACTGGCGCGACTACATCACAACCATTAAAACCCCACTGAGCAAGGAGCCGATCCACCTCATGCCTGCCGGCAAACGCGATGCGGATTATTTCAAACGCCTGCGCGAGTTCGACATCAGCAAATTCTACGACGAGCACAATGGCGGCAAGGTCATCGAAAACCTGCGCCAGGAACTGAAATCCGAGTACGATTTCATTCTCGTGGACAGCCGCACCGGGGTGACCGACGTGGGTGGCATCTGCACGATCCAGATGCCCGACATGCTCGTGCTGTTGTTTACCCCCACCGAACAGGGCCTGAGCGGTATCAAATTCATCGCCGACAGCGCCCGGAAAGGCCAGCAAAATCTGCCCAACGCCCGCAAACGCCTCCTCGTACTGCCGGTTCCCACACGAATTGACTCGAACACCGAGTTCAAGATTTCGCAAGAATGGACCGAACGGTTTGCCCGAGATCTGGCCTCGTATTACATGGACTGGTTGCCCGCCGGCATTTCGCCCACCCGGTTTATCGAGCACACCAAACTGCCTTATGTCCCCTATTTCAGTTACGGCGAAAAACTGCCTGTCATCGAACAGGGCATGGATGACAAAGGTGGACTGGGCTATGCGTATGAAAACCTGGCGGCATTGATCGCAAACAGCCTGGAAGAAACACTGAGGTTTATGAACGAGCGGGACGGGTATGTGCGGCAGTTTTGGGACAAGCGCGTCCTTGCTGTTGAACCGGCAGAAATCAAAATGTCTGCCGGTACTGTCGAGTTTGGAATCGCCGACACCCCGATCCTGATTTACGTTTCAAGAGTTTCCAAGGATGCGGAAGTTGTAAAACCTATCGTTGCCGGCTTGCAGGCAATCGAAAACAAATACGGTATGATCATTTGGGAAGATACCCAAATTCTTCCAGGCGCCGAATGGGATAACGAAATCAAAAAACATCTGGCTTCTGCCGAGATTGTCTTGTTTTTTGTCAGCAACAACTCGCTCAAATCCTCTTATTTCAATGAAGTGGAGGTGAAAATGGCCCTGCATTCCAAACCGCTCAAGCGGATCATACCGATCTATCTGGACGGTGTGCCCACAGATTTCAGCCAGTCGCCATTGGCTTCATTTCAGGGAATTCACTACTCCGGAAACCCATCCGAGGTCATTCAACAGATCGAACGCCTCTTTGCCCACATCCGCGAACAACGCAAAGCCACCCTGTCCCCCGCCTCCTGATACCGCTCCTCACGCATCACTCATAACTCATCACTAAAACCCGTGTCCGACATTTTCACTCAGGTTCAATCCGCCCAAGCCGCGCTCGACGCCGAAAGCCCTGCCACCGCCGAGGCGCTCGAACAATTCCGCATCCACTACCTTGGCTCCAAAGGGCTGATAAAATCCCTGATGGAGGAAATGCGTACCGTGCCCAACGAGCGCAAACGCGAGTTCGGCCAGTTGGTCAACGCGCTCAAGCAAAGCGCCGAAACGAAATTTCAGGAAGCCAAAGCCGTGCTGGAGGCGCAGGCCGAGCAGGCTTCCGCGCAGGCATTCGACCTCACGGCGCCCGGCGAACCCCTGCCCATCGGCGCCCGCCACCCCATCGCGATCACGATGAACCGCATCATCGAGATTTTCGGGCGCATCGGTTTTGCGGTGGCCGACGGCCCGGAGATCGAGCACGACTGGTACAATTTCACGGCCATGAACACGCCGGAAGACCACCCTGCCCGCGACATGCAGGACACGTTTTACGTGGTGGACGCTCCCGGTATGCTTCTGCGCACACACACCAGCAACGTGCAGGCCCGCGTGATGACCACCCGAAAGCCGCCCATCCGCATTATCGCGCCGGGGCGTGTGTACCGAAACGAAACCATTTCGGCCCGCTCGCACGCGCAGTTTCACCAGGTGGAGGGCTTGTACATTGACGAGGGCGTGTCGTTTGCCGATATGAAACAAACCCTGCTGTACTTCGCGCAGGAGATGTTCGGAGCGCCGAAAATCCGCCTGCGGCCTTCCTTTTTCCCGTTCACCGAACCCAGCGCTGAAATGGATGTGTGGCTCGGCACCGACACCGAGGAAAATTACCGCCTGACCAAGGGCACCGGCTGGCTCGAAATTCTCGGCTGCGGCATGGTGGACCCCCAGGTACTCGAAAACTGCGGCATAGACAGCCGGCAGTATTCCGGCTTCGCCTTCGGAATGGGCATCGAGCGGCAGGCGCTGCGCTTGTTCAATATTCCGGACATCCGGCTGCTTTTTGAAAACGATGTACGCATGCTGCGGCAGTTTGCTGCGGCGATTTAATTTCACCTCGGAGACGCGGAGGCGCGGAGTTTGAAACGCGGAGGATTTTGAAAGAAAACTGACTTTAAGCGGAATATAACCCTGCTGATGAAATCACTGGAGCAATAACAATTTCTACATAACAACTCCGCGACTCCGCGTCTCTGTGGTGAAAACTGCTCTACGCGGCCACTGCGGCATTAAAACAACCGACCATGTTCCTCGCAGTCCTCGGCATTTTCATCGCCGTCATCGCCTCCACCCTCAGCAAAGCCAATCCCAACCTCGGTTCCTTCGGCAAAATTGGTCGCTTTATCGGCATTGCGCTGGTGGCCCTCGGAGTGCTCACGGCTTGTTTCGTGCAAATTTCCCCCGGTACCGTGGGCGTGCAAACCTTGTTTGGCAAAGTTCAGCCCGGCATCTTGACCGAAGGCTTGAATTTTGTGAATCCTTTGGTGGATGTCGTGGATTACGATGTAAAAACACAAAACTATACCATGTCGGCTGTGCATGACGAAGGCGATCAGCAGGGCGACGATGCCATCCGGGTGCTGACCGCCGACGGCCTTGAGGTCGTTATTGACCTATCGGTTTTGTATCATATTGTGCCGGATAAAAGCCCGGAGATTTTGCGCAGTATCGGCCGCGACATCAAGTCCGTAATCGTGCGGCCCGTCACCCGAACCAAGATTCGCGACAACGCCGTGTACTACGATGCCGTGGCGCTGTACTCCACCAAGCGCGAAGAGTTTCAGCAGAAAATTTTCCAGACCATAGACAAGGAGTTTTCCACCCGCGGCCTTGTGCTCGAAAACCTGCTCATTCGCAACATCCAGTTGCCGGAGTCCGTCAAGCAAACCATTGAGTCCAAGATCAACGCCGAACAGGAATCGCAGAAGATGCGTTTTGTGCTTGACAAGGAGCGCCAGGAAGCCGAACGCAAACGCGTGGAAGCGCAGGGTATCGCCGATTACCAGCGTATCCTTACCGCCTCACTCACCGACAAACTGATCCAGTACGAACAAATCAAGGTTCAGAAAGAACTCGTTACTTCGCCCAATGCCAAGGTCATCATCATGGGCAACGGGAAATCGGCGCCCATCCTTATTGGGCAGTGAGGTTGGGAGGGTTAGAAGGTTGGAGGGTTAGACGGTTTCAAGTGTCTTGTCCTGA
>CAYMQY010000098.1:11304-15400 GCA_964392655.1 uncultured Saprospiraceae bacterium | reverse complement strand
GGTCAGCGCTTCCATGTCCGTCGTGTGTTGCATGGGCGCAAAGGTAATTCGGTTGGAAGGTTTCTGGTTGGAAGGTTGGAAGGTTTAAAATTGGCTGGTTTCGTCACACCGACCTTGGCTGTGGGTGTTCAAAAAACTATGTTGGTCAAATCAAAATTTGAAATCACCCATTCAGGTTTAAATTGGCTGACGCAGACTCAATACCCAAATGCAACTACAAAAGGATGAAGCGCCCGGGTGTCGCCCCCGGGCAGCTTCTCCTTGTTTATGTGAGGCTTAATATTTATTGGCGTTGAGGTTTTATTGTCCAAGCGGTCATTGGGTTTTCAGGCAGCCGGAGCCGACGGATGCACAACGAACATCAACCACGCCGATTCTGCCATGCACTTTTGCGGCAAGGGGTCAATCGTTGCCTGGCAATGGCCAATTTTGTAATGCGTTTGGCGAGCAGCCGGTCGATGAGCCCGTCGCGTCCACTGCCACTTACTGTTTTAAGATTTTTCCCACAAGTCGCCTTCCACTTTTCGTTTCGGCTTGTACGAAGTAGGTGCCGGCAGGCAGGGAAGATACGTTCAGGTCTTCCAGCCGATCTGTTCTAAATCGAAGTGTTTGTTTGCCCAACAAATCGGTTATGAAAACAGAAACGAAGGGGTCGTCTTCAAGCATTGTTAAATGGATGTTTTCGGAAGCAGGGTTTGGATACAGGCTAAGGGTGTTGTCCGGTTGTTCCGTTACGAAGGTGCTATGACCCAGTTTCACCACCCAAATATCTTCCTCGTTGATGCTATGAGCTGCGTGTGTAACATCTCCATCAGCCGCACCGGCGTAGCCGCAGAAGAGAAATCCACCGTCCATAGTTTGCGTAACGGCGCGGGCTTGATCAAACTTACTGCTGCCGAGCAATTGCTGCCATTTCGTAGTGCCGTCCAGCCCCATTTTTAAAAGCCAGGCATCTCCATTACCCTGATTGCTACCTGGAAGCGTACCGTCATTAGAAACAGCATTGCCTGCGAGTATCACATCTCCATCAATCGTCGAGGAAAGATGCCACACGTTGTCGCTCAGTGTTCCGCCCAAGGATTTCTGCCAACTAATTTTCCCTGTACTGTCAAGTTTTACGATCCAGGGATCCTGACTACTCCCGATAGAGCCGTGATGGCCGCTTACATCGCCGTTGTTGGAGTAAGAAAACCCGGAAACCAGATACCCGCCGTCTTGAGTTTGAATTATGCAATTAGATTGTTCCAGGAAGCTGCCCCCCAGGGATTTGTGCCACTGCAACAGGCCCAAACTGTCCACCTTTACGACCCAATAATCAGCAAAATCAGCTATTCCATGATGACCGGGTATGTCGCCCGACCATGAGGATCCGGTCATAATGCATCCGTTGTCGTTTGTCAGTTGCATATCGCCCAGTTGCTCGTCGCCACTTCCACCGAAATGTTTTTCCCAAAGGAGGCTGCCTACCGAATCAATTTTAAACAACCAGTAGGAACTCTGAGACGTACCAGCTACCAGATATCCGCCATCTGCCGTCGGCTGAATAGATCGTGCTATGTCGAAGTTGTCGGTGCCATAGGCTTTAGCCCACTGACTTTCACCGTTTGGTTTTAGTTTGACCACCCACGCATCACTTCCAGCATGGTTTTTAATCGTAAACAAATCTCCGTCGTACGATCTGGTTGTACCGACCATGATATAGCCGCCTTCCTGGGTTTGAATTGTTTTTTCTGCGTAATCCCAATCGGTACCACCCATGCATTTTTGCCACTGGATTTGGCCATCCGCTTTCATCTTTACCAACCAAGCGTCGAAGTTATTGGTATTGTGGTTGAATGTAAGGTCGCCGTCATTAGACATGGCATTTCCTGATAGCAGGTATCCTCCGTCGTTGGTTGGAATAACAGATGTACCTTGTTCCGATTTGGTTCCTCCGAGTTGCCTTTGCCATTCGATCGTGAGTTGTGCGTAGAGGGTGTTTGCGAGGAGGAGCAAAATTGGTAGAGAAACATTTTTCATAAGATGTAAAAGTTAAGTGAAAACTATTTGACCGTACGACCAGACTGTACGGCTTTGCCCAAAGGTGGGGCATCTCACTTCCAATAAAGTATAACGTTTTTGGCGAGATTTTCCACCGTGGTGAATCAAAGAGGATATCTCACCAAAACCGCCCTATCCTGCTCAATAGGGTTTGGAGTAACAAGTACGATGGACGGCCATTCCAGTTTGAAGGCTCGATCCCGATGGTAACCTGACGCTCCTGTATGGTTTCGAGCAGAGCACTTTGCACCTTGGTTGGCACCCGGTTGATTTCGTCGGTGAGCATGAAATTGGCAAAAATCGGTCTGCGGCGTACGGTGAACTCGGCTTTGGTCGAGTTGTAAATCAAGGTGCCCACCACGTCGGCGGGAAACCAGTCGGGCGTAAACTGGATGCGGCTGAATCGGGTGTCCACCGCTTGCGCGAGCGTTTTGATAGCCAGCGTCTTGTCCAGCCCGGGGCATAACATCGAGCAGGATATAGCCTTTAGTAAGCAGCCAGATCAGCAGCCGGTCGAGCATGGCTTGCTGGCCGACAATGATCTGCGCGGTGGCTGTTTCAGTTTTTCCAGAAATGCGCTCTCGTGTTGCATGAATTTGGTCAGCGCTTCCATGTCCGTGGTGTGTTGTATGAGCGCAAAGGTAATTCGGTTGGGGGGGCTGGTTGGAAGGTTTCTGGTTTAACGGCTGTAGCCCTGGCGAAGGCGGTCCCGGGTTTCCATCCGAAAGCCTACCAGATACGCTCGTCCCGCAGATAACCGGTGACGTAGTCTTCGATACCCACTTCCAGTCCGAAAAACGGCGCCTGGTATCCGGCGAGCGTACGGAGTTTGGTTATGTCGGCTTCGGTGAAATACTGGTAGGTGTCGCGGATGTCGGCGGGCGTGTCTATGAAGGAAATATTCGGTTCCAGCCCCAGGGCGCGGAAGGTGCCGGTAGCCAGATCGAGGAAGCTGCGTGCTTTGCCTGTGCCGAGGTTGTAGATGGCGTTGGGCGGGCGTTTTTCCAGAAAATGCAGGAGTACGTCCACCACATCTTTCACATAGATGAAGTCGCGGCTTTGTTGGCCGTCGCCATAGTCGGGCCGGTGCGAGCGGAAGAGTTTCATGCCGCCGGTGGCTTTTATCTGACGGGCGGTGTGAAAAATGACGGAAGCCATGCGGCCTTTGTGGTATTCGTTGGGGCCGTACACATTGAAAAACTTGAAGCCGGCCCACACCGGTGGAGCCGCTTCCTGCGTCAGCGCCCACACATCGAAATCCTGCTTGCTCTGTCCGTAGGGATTAAGCGGTTTCAGACGCGGAATCAGGGCGTGATCGTCGGTGTAGCCGAGTTCGCCCAGTCCGTAGGTAGCGGCGCTGCTGGCGTAGAAAAACGGAATCCGGAATTCGCTGCACAGCGTCCACAAGTTTTTGGAGTAGTTCAGGTTGAGATCGTCAAAAATAGCGACGCTCAGTTCTGTGGTATCCGTGCGTGCACCGATATGGAATATGGCGTCCACGTCGGTGTGGTTTTGTTTGAACCAGGCGATGAATTCACTGCGGTGTACCCGACTCCGAAATGTTTTTCCGTCGAGGTTACGCATTTTGTCGGGACGGCTGAATTCGTCCACCACGAGAATGTCCTGGTACCCGGCGTCGTTGAACCGGCGTACCAGACATGAGCCGATAAATCCGGCGGCGCCTGTGATGATGAGCATGGACTGGTTGATTAGTTGACTGGTTTATTGGTTGACTGGTTTATTGGTTGACTGGTTTATTGGTTAACTGGTGGATTGGCTTATTGGGGGCAAAGGTAGGTGTAAGGATCGAAGTTGAACGCTTTCTTACGGTAGAGGACATATTCTACCTTTGCCCCCAATAAGCCAATCCACCAGTCAACCAATCCACCAGTCAACCAATAAACCAGTCAACCAGTCATGAAAAAAACATTTTTTGCTTCCGATTTCCACCTCGGCATTGACGGCCGCCTGCCCGCTCGCGAGCGTGAGCAGCAGGTGGTGCGCTGGCTGGATACGGTGGCGCCCGATGCAGAGGCAATTTATTTAGTGGGCGATC
>CAYMQY010000098.1:5825-11204 GCA_964392655.1 uncultured Saprospiraceae bacterium | reverse complement strand
CGCTGGCTGGATACGGTGGCGCCCGATGCAGAGGCAATTTATTTAGTGGGCGATCTGTTCGAGTTCTGGTTTGAGTATCGCACGGTGGTGCCCAAAGGCTTTACGCGGTTTCTGGGCAAACTGGCCGAACTGCGCGACGGCGGCGTGCCCGTGCAAGTATTCACCGGCAACCACGACCTGTGGATGTTCGGCTACTTCGAGCAGGAGTTCGGCATCCCGGTACATCGGAAACCCATTCAGATTGACCTGCACGGCAAGTCGTTTTTCATCGGCCACGGCGACGGACTCGGCCCGAACGACCGGGGCTACAAATTGATGAAAAAAGTATTTGTCCACCCGTTCAGCCAGTGGTTGTTCGGGTGGTTTCATCCCGATCTCGGCACCCGACTGGCAGGGTTTTCCTCCCAAAAGAGTCGGGAAGCCATGCCGCCGGAGGAGCGCTACTGGATGGGAGAGGAAAATGAATGGTTAGTGCAATATGCCAACCGCAAGATTGATCAGGGCATTGAGCCGGACTACTTCATCTTCGGACATCGGCATTTGCCTGTTGACTGGCTCCTGAATAACGGACGCAGCCGCTACGTCAACCTCGGCGAATGGATGTTCGCCTGCTCCTACGCCGAATTCGACGGACAAGACCTGAATCTGCGGTTTTTTGAACGAGCGGGCGAAATCATACGGAAGCATTGAGGTTTTTTCTCATTCAGGACAACAAAGACTCATGCTGTTGTTTGCGAACCATTCTGTGCCGATGCCCGGCGGCTGATCAATACGAATAGTTCATCACGTACACATCTCCCGTATGTGCCGTCGTACGCCTCAGTTTGGGCAAGCCGGCGGCATTGTACTCATAGGAATGAAGTGTGGTTCTCGACTCGCCCGAAGGCCAGCGGTGTACTTCCCGCCCCGGGTTGTTCATCTGCCAGCGCACTTGTGGCAAGAAGGGGAAGCGCAACATCCAACTCGTGGGGTTCATCTTGTTGTCAAAATCGCTGTACTCCGTGGTGTGCAGCAGGTTGAACTGATCCACGCCGGTTTGCTCGTATTCGTCTATTTTGTTCAGGTTGCCCTTGGTGTCGTAGCCGAACACGAACTTGTACAGGCGCACCGGCTCGCCCAGGTCCGTCCGGCGATGCACTTCCTGTACGATCCGAAGATCGGTATTGTACAGGTAGGTCACCTCGTTCAGCATGGTACCGCTGGACAGCATTTCCCGGGTGCGCTCCACGAGCGTATCGTGGTAAATGTACTGCACCCGGAATCCGTCCGAGTAACTCAGCATAACCGGTTTGTGCTCCGTATCGTAGTGAAAGTCGTACTGAATCGAGCGGATTTTGGTCGGGTCTCCCTCCACATACTGCCACTGCGAAATCAGTTGCGCCACCTGGCCCTGGTTGTTGTACGTCATCGTCTCGTGGTCGTTGTCCGTCCATTTGAGTTGATCCACAAGCGCCGTGGCGGGCAAGGGGTTGGGCAGTTGTTGTTGGGGCGGCACCACCGGTGCAGGTCCCGGGTCGGCGGGATCTTTTTTGCAGGCAACGAGGCCAAGCAAAACGACCAGCATCAAAAAGCGTGTTTGTTTCATAGCGTAAGTGTTTATTAGTAAAGAAAAATTATTGGGAAGCCTGCATGTCCACACCTTCCACATCGGTGCGCAGCAGCAGACCGGTGGCGATGGCAGCAATGACCGTGCGCGTCTCGGCATCAAGGCTTTCGTCAATCCAGACGGTACCTTTGTTCATGGTGGACACGGCGCCCGCTACCTTGCCGCCGATGCTGAACTCGTGGCCGAATACGGTCAGTTCCTTCAGCCAGTTCGGCTGACCCTCCAGGCCGCGTATGGCCTGTATGTCAATGCGCTGCGAACCGTTTTGGGCAAATCCGGCGGATGACTTCTCGCGCAGAAAATCGCCGTTGGGATTGTGGATGATAAAGTCCCAGTTGCTGCGACCATCCTGCAAGACGATGTTTCCGGCAAAGTAGTTTTTGAATTCAAGCGGGATGCCGAAGAAGTCGCGGACAAGTTCGATTTCCGTGCTTTTGAATTTGCTCACACAAGCCACTTCCGCCTCGGTGTGGTTGGGGCCGAACTGGGTAAAACTCAGTTTCTCTTTCGCGCCCTGAAAGCGGACGATGAACGGGATGTCGTAGCCTTTCGTCCAGCCGCGCCGCACCTTGTCGGTGCTGAAATCGCCGTACCGGATAATCTGGCCGATCTGCCAGCCGTTGCGCCCTTTCACCGGCATGGCCTGGGCATTCAGTGCGGGGTTGATGGCAATTTCCGCCGTACGGCAGGCAAAGAGGCTCGTCAGGGCGAGCAAGGCAATGATGGTTGTCGGTTTCATAACACGTGTTTTTTAGCCTTGGCAGGCGGTTACAGTTTCACAATTTTACCCCGGAACATATCCGCGCCGTGTTGCGCCGTCACGAAGTACGTTCCAGTGGGCAATTGGGTCAAATCCAGCGTTTCACCCGGCTGAACGATGCGGCTCTGCAGCAGTTGACCGGAAAGGTCGAATACCTGAACGTTGGACTCGGTGTCCAACTGAAGGCGGGCGATACCGGTGGTCGGATTGGGCGATACCGGCAGCGCCTGTACCGGCTGCGGGGTCGGTCGCGTGGGGACAAGGCTTTTGTAGTAGTAGTGTTTTTTGCTGTTCAGCACCCAGTCGAACAGATCGTCGTCCCAGCGAAGCAGGGTTTCCTGGCGCAGGTTTTCGCTCTCGATATACGCGTAGACAAGTGCTTCGCGCTCTTCGTACCCGTCGGGTTTCAGGTAGGTGATGTATTTGGTAGAGAGGCGCTGCGCATTGTCGTAGGCATAGTCATGAACCATCGCCAGCCGCCAGTTCCCGATGGCATTGCTCCACTCGAATTCCATGTTTTTCCGCACTTTCCCGAACAGGGTGTAGGCGCGGTTGGTGCGTCGGAGGGCCTGATAATCAACACCGTCGTATGCAAACACCGTTTCTTCAATCAGCCTGTGCTCGGCGTACTTGCGGTCGGTGCGTCCGATGAGCCGCTCGGTGTTTCCCGTGACAGCGTAGGTTTCAACCAGGTGGTTGTCGTCGTTGGCATCGTACGAATACGCGTCCACAAACGTGTTCAGGGTACCCTGATCATCCAGCGAAGAGATACTTTCCCACAAACGATCCGGCCCCGCGAACGTGTTTCGGGTGGCTAAAACAAGTCGCCATCCACCCGCACCGGCGTCCCACTGATGCACAAACAACGAGTCGAGCAAGTCCTGCGAATCGCCATGCGGGAAAATATCCATCTTCGAATCCGGCAGGTATGTACGCGTGTCGGCATCGTAAACTTCGGTGTGGGCGTACACCAGTCGGAACTGCTCGTCGTGGATGAGCGTCGTGCGGTTCAGGGGCTGCCAGCCGTCGTTTCCGTACAGGAAATTGGTTTCCTGTTTTGTGTCTGCCGTCAGGTATTCATACGTGCTGCGTGCAAACAGGAGGCTGTCGCCCGGAGCTGTCGAGCCATCGTAATGCGCAGTTTTGGTGGAGTCCAACTGGAGGTGACTGTCTGTGGAAATCTGGTTGACGGCAGCAGCCTGCAGATCAAACCCGGCATGGTTGAACATACGCTTGACGTGGTACGACCAGCCGTCGGTGTAGGGTTGCAACGCGGGTGCAAGTGTTTTTTGGGCAAATGAATGGCTGGTTGCCAGCAGGACGAGTAGCGCCTGCAAACAATAGGTTTTCATAACTTTCCTGATTTGATTTTTGAAAAAAAAGACCTCTCCGGTTTTGTGGACAAGCCGCCCCGGGAGGCCTTGGTCTGGTTTTGAATGTTGCTCCTTCAGACAGCCACTTGCGACACAAACGACAGGCAAACGAGCAATTTTAGCATTTTTTTAACGGTAATCAGGCCCGGTAAGCGTCTGCAAACTCGGTTTTTGCCAATACGTCCTGCAAGCGCTGGCGTGCCCGGCACAGACGGCTTTTAATGTTCGACACCGTCCAGCCGGTGATCTGGCGGATTTCCTCAATGCTTTGTTCGCGGAAATAGAACAGGTCCAGTGCAGTAGCGTCGTGCGGGGTGAGCTGGTTGACGGCCTGGCGGAGCATCTGCATGGCTTCCTGTTTTTCCATAAAAGCGCCGCCGTCGTAGGCGTCGTCCTTTTGCGTTGCTTTGTAATCCTCCCAGGAGTCCCACGCGGCATAGCGCCGGGAGCGAAGGCGGGAAATGGCGAGCGACACGGCAATTTTGGTGAGCCAGGTGCTGAACTTGCTCTCGCTGCGGAAATCGCCGAGGAAGCGGTAGGCGCGCAGGAAAGCGTCCTGCATGACTTCCTTGATGGCTTCCTCGTCGTTCAGGTAGCGCTGGAGGACAAAGCGCAGCAGGCGCTCGTTGCGCTGCATGAGTACGGTGAATGCTTGTTGTTGCCCCGAAAGTACAAATGGGATCAATTCTTCATCAGACATCAGGAGGAAACCGCCTCCCTGTTTGGCACTTGTTTTCATAGCAAAAGAAGATTGTTTTTGTTTTCGCTACAAATGTGCCGGGAAGGAGCCTTGTGCTCCAAAAGGGAGTTGCCGAATGCCCGATAGCAGGGGATGAATGCCACGAACCGGGCGCCGGCAAAAGGAGAGTATGGAGCGTCCGGGAATCAGGCCGGTTTTTGGGCTACGCAAAACGTACTTACGCCAAACGGAAACCGGATGATCTCCATCAAACGGTTTTCAACACCCAGCAAACCTTTGAGCAGGGCATTGACCGGAGCCGGTACAGCCCCCAGGTCGGCGGAGGGCTTTTTTTCTTTTAAACCCGTTTTTTCCAATGTGTTGCGCAAAAAACGGTACAACATAATGGGGATGAACAACGCCATGTTCCAGTAGCCGTTGCGAAGCACCGCGAACGAGGCCTTGCTGATTTTACCGGTCAACTCCCCATGTGTGTAGCGGCGGAAATGGTGGTTGACTTCATCGTGAGGACTCCAGAGCGACATGAACGCCGGCACAAACACAATCAGGATGCCGCCGGGCTTGAGCAGTTTATACCAGTTTTGCAGGGCTGCCTCGTCCTGCTGAATATGCTCCAGACAGTCCGACGCAATGAGCACGTCGAACGAGTTTTCGGGAAGATCCACCGTGGTGGCGTCCATCACAAACGTATTGTTCAGCCCTTTTTCCTGACAGACCTGAATGCCTTCCGGGCTGATATCAATACCGAAAACCTGCTTCGGGTCGGCGCCTTTTTCGATGAGGCCTTCCAGCAGTTTTCCGGAAGAGCACCCAATGTCCAGGTACCGCTTCTGCGGGCTGACCTCCAGCATGTCCAGAATTTTTCGGCGCCTCGACACGAACCACCAGTGGATGTCTTCGAGTTGGTGGTAGCGTTTTTCGTAGATTTTGTCCATGGGTG
>CAYMQY010000098.1:0-5725 GCA_964392655.1 uncultured Saprospiraceae bacterium | reverse complement strand
TCCTGTTTTTCAGGCGCCGTACTGCCGGTTTCGGAAGCCGTGTGGCCACCGAGGATAGGCGCGATGGCCAGGCCCATCAGGCAGGTGAGTTTGATGAGAATGTTCATCGAAGGGCCGGAAGTGTCCTTGAACGGGTCGCCCACGGTGTCGCCGGTAACGGCGGCCTTGTGCGGGTCGGAGCCTTTGTAGAACATGGTTCCGTTGATGTCCACGCCTTTTTCAAACGACTTCTTGGCGTTATCCCAGGCGCCGCCGGCGTTGGACTGGAAGATGGCCCACAGCACGCCGCTCACCGTCACGCCGGCCATGTAGCCGCCGAGCGCTTCGGGTCCCATAGCGAAACCGATGACGATGGGGGTGATGATCGTGATGAGGCCCGGAGGCATCATTTCGCGGAGGGCTGCTTTGGTGGAAATTTCCACACACTTGCCGTATTCGGCTTTGCCGGTGCCTTCGAGCAGGCCCGGAATTTCGCGGAACTGGCGGCGCACCTCGTTCACCATATCCATGGCGGCTTTTCCCACGCTTTGCATGGCCAGAGCCGAAAACACAACGGGGATCATGCCGCCGATGAACAAGGCAGCCAGCACGTCGGCTTTAAAAATATTGATGCCCTCGATGCCCGTGAAGTCCACATAGGCGGCAAACAGGCCGAGGGCCGTCAGAGCCGCCGAGGCAATGGCAAAACCTTTGCCGATGGCGGCGGTGGTGTTGCCCACGGAGTCGAGCACGTCGGTTTTTTCACGTACGTCTTTCGGCAGTTCGCTCATCTCTGCGATACCGCCGGCGTTGTCGGCGATGGGGCCGAAGGCGTCAATGGCCAATTGCATGGCCGTGGTGGCCATCATGGCGGAGGCAGCAATAGCCACCCCGTAAAATCCGGCCAGTGCGTAAGCGCCCCAGATGGCGCCGGCAAACAGCACGATCGGCATCCAGGTGGACATCATGCCCGTGGCGAGGCCGGCGATCACGTTGGTGGCATGGCCCGTGCCTGATTGGCGAACGATGCTCATCACCGGCTTTTTGCCCAGCCCGGTGTAGTATTCGGTAATGGCGGATATGAGTGCGCCAACGGCAAGACCCACCACCACGGCGTAAAACACACTCGTGTTGGTGACGATACGCGAGCCGGAGCCGAAGAAATTCATCGTCATGGTGTCGGGCAGCATCCAGTGGATGACCGGGTAGCAAGCGATGCCGGTGAGGATGATGCTGGCCCAGTTGCCAAAGTTGAGGGCGCCCTGAACGGTGTCGGAATTCGCCGCAGCGTTGTCTTTCACCCGCACGAGGTTCATGCCGATCATGGAAAAAATGATGCCGAGGCCGGCGATCAGGATGGGCAGGAGGATCGGGCCGATGCCGCCAAACTCGTCGGAGATGCCGCCGGAGTCGCGGATCACGGAGTTGCCGAGCACCATAGCCGCCAGCATAGTGGCCACGTAGGAACCGAACAGGTCGGCGCCCATGCCGGCCACGTCGCCCACGTTGTCGCCCACGTTGTCGGCGATGGTAGCGGGGTTGCGGGGGTCATCTTCCGGAATACCGGCTTCCACCTTGCCCACCAAGTCGGCGCCCACATCGGCGGCTTTGGTGTAAATACCGCCGCCCACACGGGCAAACAACGCGATGGACTCCGCACCGAGCGAGAAACCGGCCAGCACTTCCAGCACGCGCGACATGGCAGCGGGGCCATCCACCCCGTAGGTGCCGCTCATGAAATAGTTGAAGAAAATGGCAAACAGCGCGCTCAGGCCAAGTACAGCCAAACCGGCCACGCCGAGGCCCATGACCGAACCGCCGTTGAACGACACCTTCAGGGCTTTGGCCAGACTGGTGCGTGCGGCCTGTGTGGTGCGCACGTTGGCTTTGGTGGCGATGCGCATACCGGAATAGCCGGCCAGCACCGAAAACGCGGCGCCGATAACGAAAGCCACCACGATGAGGGGGTGGCTGGTGGTGACCACCATACTTTGCCAACCCAGCAGCAGGCCGGCGACCACCACATAGATGGCCAGTACGCGGTATTCAGCCTTCAAAAAGGCCATGGCGCCGTCGGCAATGTGGGTGGCAATGGAACGCATCTTGTCGTCGCCCGCATCTTGCTTTTTGACCCATGCCTGCAACACAGTCATGTACAACAGTCCGACAACGCCGAACAAAGGAAGTAGGTAAACCAAGGAACTCATTTTGTCTTGATATAGGTGAACTGATTGATTCGATTGTTTCGATTTTCAGCCCACGGATTCATCCGTGGGGTAATGATGGATATTGATTCGATTGGAGGATTTTGGCGAAAAGAGCCGCAAAAGTAGTGAAAGCGCGCATTTCGTGTGTTTCGGAGTAAAATGGTTTTTCAGGGTCGTTGCCGGCGTGTACACTCGACCGTTGATTACTCATACCCCAAAACCCCGGAGGGGTTGCATGTTTATAGATGAGAAATGACACATGTAACAACCCTGAAAGGGTTGTATGTCAGAATGTTACTCGAACATAAAACCCCTTCGGGGTTCTTGAATCTACGATGTTTCAATGCTATAAACATGCAACCCCTCCGGGGTTTTGAGTTTTGAAGCATGAGTTTTCAACACTCAAGTGTAGCCGCCGACACAGGAAAAAAATCACGCATCACTCATCACTCATCACTCATCGCTATTTCACTCCCCACCCGTTCGGCCACGCCGTTTCCGGGCTGACAAAACTCAGTCGTCCTTCGGCATCTTCGGCCATGAGGATCATGCCTTGCGACTCGATGCCGCGCATCGTGCGGGGCGCCAGGTTGGCCAGCACCAGCACCTGTTTGCCGATGATTTCTTCCGGCTGAAAATGCAGGGCGATACCCGACACGATGGTGCGTTTTTCGAAGCCGAGGTCTACGGTCAGTTTCAGGAGTTTGTCGGCTTTTTCCACTTTGGAGGCCTCCAGGATGGTGCCGGTGCGGATGTCGAGTTTGGCAAAGTCGTCGTACTGAATTTCTTCTTTCATGGGCGGATGTGCAGCGGGTGCAGGTTTTTCGGCAGCCGGCTGGTTGGCTGGTGCGGCGGTTTGCAGTTTGGCCACCTGGGCGGCGATCACCTCGTCGGGGATGCGGGTGAACAGGTGCTCGGCGGCGTTGAGGGCGTGGTTGGGCCGGATGACCGGATTGCCCTCTGCCAGTTCGTTGTGGATGTCGAGCAGGGCGCTGTCGTCGTTCAGCAGCGGCAGGTTGAGCATCTGGCGGAGTCGCTGCGCGGCAAACGGCAGGAACGGGCGCAACGCCACCGACAAAGCGGCCACGTACTGCAAGGCCAGATTAAGCACCACTTTCACCAATTCGGGGTCGTCCTTGATGGCTTTCCAGGGTTCGTTGAACTGGAGCAGGGCATTGCCGGCGCTGGAAATTTCCATCAGGATGCGCAGGGCCTCGCGGAAGTTGAACTGCTCCACCTCGCGGCCCATTTCCACTAATTTCAGGTACAGGCGGTGCAGTTCGGAATCGTAGGTGCCGACCTGCTCGGCATCCCAGCCGCTTCGGAACTCCCGGCTGGCGTCAATACCCGGCACCACGCCCGAGTAGTTTTTGTGCAGCAACACCAGCACGCGGTGTACAAATCCGGCGAGATTGCCCACTAATTCGGTGTTCGTGCTGTCCTGAAAACCCTTCCAGGTGAACTCGCTGTCGCGCTGCTCCGGCATGTTTTTGATCATGTTGTAGCGCAGGTCGTCTTCGCGGCCGGGCAGTTCGTCCACGTATTCGTGCACCCACACCGCCCAGTTCCGGGAGGTGGACAGTTTGTTGCCTTCGAGGTTGAGAAACTGGTTGGCGGGCACGTTTACCGGCAGGATAAAATCGCCGTGCGCTTTCAGGATGGCCGGGAAAATGAGGCAGTGGAACACAATGTTGTCCTTGCCGATGAAGTGAATGAGCGAGGTGTCTTTGTCTTTCCAGTAGGGTTCCCAGTTGGTGTGGTGGTCGAGCGCCCACTGTTTGGTGGCCGAGATGTAGCCGATGGGGGCATCGAGCCAGACGTACAGTTTTTTGCCCTCCGAGTGCGGAATTTCATGCGGCACGTCCACGCCCCAGTCGAGGTCGCGGGTCATGGCGCGGGGCTGGAGGCCCTGATCGAGCCAAGAATTGCACTGCCCGATGACGTGGTTTTTCCAGGCGGCGGGGTCGTGCAGTTTTTTTCCGTCGGCCACGCCGGTGTTGATCCACTCGCGCAGCCAGGCTTCGTGTTCGTTCAGTTTGAGGTACCAGTGGGTGGTGGGGCGCATCACCGGAGCGGCGCCGCTGAGCGTGGAGCGGGGGTTGATGAGTTGGGTGGGGCTGAGGGTGGAGCCGCATTTTTCGCACTGGTCGCCGTAGGCGTCGGGGTTGGCGCACACGGGGCAGGTGCCGATGATGTAGCGGTCGGCGAGAAACTGGCCGGCCACCTCGTCGTAGTACTGGTCGCTTTCTTTTTCTTCAAACTGGCCGTTTTCGAGCAGTTTGCGGAAAAAATCCTGCGAGGTCTGGTGGTGCAGCGGTTCGGTGGTGCGGTGGTAAATATCGAAAGCGATGCCGATTTTTTCGAAGGTGTCGCGGAGGCTTGCGTGGTATTTGTCCACGATTTCGCGCGGGGTGACGCCCTCCTTTCGGGCGCGCACGGTGATGGCGGCGCCGTGTTCGTCGGAACCGCACACGAACACCACGTTTTTGCCCATCAGGCGCAGGTAGCGCACATAGATGTCGGCGGGCAGGTACGCGCCGGCGAGGTGACCGATGTGCAGCGGGCCGTTGGCGTAGGGCAGGGCGGCGGTGACGAGGTATCGTTTTTTCATCAGGGATGGATGCGTCTTGTTTTTCAGCCGGCAAAAGTACGGTGCAGCGGTCGGGAAAGCGCGGAGGGCGCAAATTTTTCAAGGTTTTGGAAAACCTGAAAGCCCAAATCCACACCGCCCGAATGCAGGCGGCGGTGATGCTCAACAACCACGTCCTGCGCTTGTACTGGGAAATCGGGCAGACCATCGTCCGGGAACAAAAACTGCGCGGCTGGGGCGCGAAAGTCATTGACGAACTTTCAAAAGACCTGCGCCGCGAATTTCCCGATTTCAAAGGGCTTTCGCCCAGAAATCTGCGGTACATGCGTGATTTTGCGAAGTCATATCCAGACGACTCAATTTGGCAGCAGCCTGCTGCCAAATTGCCGTGGTTTCATTTTTGTACCCTTCTGAACCGCGTAAAAACAGAATCGGAGCGGCAATTCTATGCTGCGAAAGCAATCGAAGGCGGCTGGTCGAGGGCCATGCTCGAAGCCCAAATCGAATCCGGCCTCATCCACCGCGTCGGCAAGGCCATCACCAATTTCGAGACGACGCTGCCGCCCGAATATTCCGACCTCGCCCGCCAGACCCTCAAAAACCCGTACGCTTTCGGCTTTCTTTCCATCGAAGGCAAAATGCACGAGCGCGATTTGGAGGCTGCTCTCATCCAAAAAATAACCCATTTCCTGCTCGAACTCGGCACCGGGTTCGCCTTCGTGGGCAAGCAAAAACTGCTCGAAGTCGGCGGCGACGAGTTCTTTCCCGACCTCATTTTTTACCATATCCCCCTGCGCTGCTATTTGGTCATTGATTTGAAAATGAAAAAATTCAAGCCCGAATTCGCCGGAAAAATGAATTTTTACCTCACCACGGTGGACAAACAACTCAAACTCCCCGAAGACAAACCGAGCATCGGATTGCTCCTGTGCAAGCATGCCAACCACCT
>CAYMQY010000097.1:12617-15503 GCA_964392655.1 uncultured Saprospiraceae bacterium | reverse complement strand
AATATCCGTTTCGACCCATACCGCTCACCGCGTAGCCTGCGATATGTCGGCGGGCTGGTCGTACTGCTCCTGCCCGTTCCAGCCCAAGCCCTGTGTGCATACCGAAGCGCTTCGGCTACTCTGCTCGCGTGCGGGTGCGATTATGTTCGAAGAAGAAAAAACTCCACCCGATTGGCTGCCCCCCAACTTACTTTCCACAGGTAAACCCGTGGGCGGAGAACCTGATGATTTTCAGCCCACGGGTTCACCCGTGGGAGAAGATGCGGTATCCTCTCCCCTCGAACGCGCACATCCGGGCTTCGACGATCTGGAAATCTGGCTACTCGATACCTTGCGCCGGGGTGTAGCCACAGCTGTTTCGGAAGACCCGGATTTTTACAAAAACATCGCCGCGCGCCTGGCAGATAGTTCGATGCGCGGCCTGAGCAGGAGCATGCGTTTGCTGGAAAACCTGCCTGCCGATAAGGCAGACTGGCCGGAACAAACTGCCGCTGTTTTGGCGGAAGCAGCCTTGGCCCTGCACGCATTTCGGCGGAGGGAGCATTTGTCGCCGGCCTTGCTTCGCGACCTCGAAGCCGTCGTCGGAATTGCGCCCAAAAAAGAAACGGTGCGTTCCGAAGGCGAATCCCTGCGCGATGCCTGGGCGGTGCTCGGCGTTGTCGAAGAAATCGTGGAGCCGCCGCTTCGGCAGCGACGAACCTGGTTGCTGGGCGCCGGCCGCGAGCGGTATGCACTCCTCCTCGATTACGCGTACGGCGGCCCGGAATTCCTCCCGGGTTTCAAACCAGGCAATATTCTGGAGGGCGAACTGATCTTTTACCCATCTGCCTGGCCGCACCGCGCTTTGGCGTCGGAGTCCGTCAAAACGTCATCCCAGGTTGTGGAAGACTTGCCGGGTTATGAAAAAATTGAAGACATGGCGCGATCTTGTGCCGCCGCATTGGGCCAACAACCCTGGCTTCAGGCGTTTCCTGCCACGCTTCGGCATGTCGTGCCTTTTTTCCAAAAAAAGCAATTCGGCATCGCTGACCAGACGGGAAAACAGGTGCTTCTCGCGAATCCGGAATCCGTCTGCTGGTCGCTGCTGGCTCTTGGCGGAGGGGGCCCGATCACTGTTTTCGGCGAATGGAACGGCAAATCCCTGACTGTACTGAGCGTCATCGCCAACGAACGTTTCATCCCCCTCTGAACCAGTCAACCAATCACCAGTTAACCAGCCAACCAGCACATGACCTGGCCTGCCGCCCTTCAGCAATTCCGCGCTTACCTGCAACTTGAGCGTTCCCTGAGCCGGAACACCTGGGAGGCGTATCTGGCCGACGTGCAAAAGTTTGTCCAATACCTCGAAATTACGGGCAGCGAGCGTGGGCCGCTGGAGGTGCAGCGGGATGATCTCGAAAAATTCATCCACTGGGTAAACGACCTCGGCCTGGAAGCCACCTCGCAGGCGCGCCTGATTTCGGGCATCCGCGCGTTTTACAAATTCCTGTTGGTGGAAGACTTGCTCGACGACGACCCGACCGATCTGCTCGAAAGTCCGCGTTTGCAGCGCAAAATACCCGTGGTGCTCACTGTGTCGGAAATTCAGCAGATGCTGGCGGCTATTGACCTGAGCGACCCGCTCGGTTTGCGCAATCGTGCCATCCTCGAAACGCTCTACGCCTGTGGCCTACGGGTCAGCGAGTTGGTCAATATGCGGCGCAACAACCTTTTTCTCGAAGCGGGGTTTGTGAAAATTCTGGGCAAAAATAACAAGGAACGCCTCGTGCCCATCGGTGCCGAAGCGTCCAAATACCTCGTACAATACCTGACACAAGTAGTGGATGTGCAAGGCAACGCCAAACCCGGGCAGGAGGGTTACGTGTTTTTGAACCGCCTGGGCAGCAAACTCACCCGGGTCATGGTTTTTTACATCATCAAAGACCTGGCCCTGAAAGCGGGAATTCAAAAAACGATAAGCCCGCATACCTTCCGGCATTCGTTCGCTACCCACCTTGTGGAAGGCGGCGCCGACCTCAAAGCCGTTCAGGACATGCTCGGCCACGAAAGCATCACGACCACCGAAATATATACCCACCTCGACACCGAGTACCTCAAGGAGACGATTTACCTGTACCATCCGCGGCTGAAGTTTGGCGAAAGGCCAAAATGATCCGCCCGAAGGGTTACCGCACCGTCAAATCTATCCCGGCATAAAAGCCCAGGTCTTTGTCTTTTAGCAATTTCGTCCAGAACGCGATCTGCCCTGTATGGTACGAGTAGTGCTCCACCACATGCAAAACAATCCCTAAACCCGACAAGCGGAATCCCTGTACCGAACGCACCCGCAGCAGGTTGTCGGCGTCGGCATTCCGGATCGTTACCTGGGCTTCATCCACCGTAGCCAACAGTTTTTCCAGCAAAGCCGCTTTATCCGCCCCGTTTCGCGCGGCAAATTCCGCGTCCCGTTCGCGCAAGTCTTCGGCACCCCCGAGCGCGGAAATGGCGTACTGGCGAATATTTCCGCACAGGTGCAGCATGAGATTGCCCACACTGTTGGACGCCGGATTCGGGCGTTTCCAGAGGTCGGCCTCGTCCAGTTCGTCGAGGGCCGTTCGCAGCATGCGGGTGCTCTCGTCCATGCGGTAGCAGGCTTGCGCGATAAATTCTTTGGCGAGCAGTGTGTTCATGCTGAGTTGATTAATGAACCACTACTTTTTGCGCATACCGCTCTCGTTCCAAACCCAGTTGCACCGTGTACACACCGGCTGCGGCGCCCTGAAGATTCAGCGGAATCATCGTTTTGCCTGCACCGACAGTCAACGTTTGCGTGCGCATAACCCGTCCGAGGGCATCCGTAGCCGTCAGGGTCAGTTCCTGCGACTTGTCGGAAACCACCGACACGGT
>CAYMQY010000097.1:0-12517 GCA_964392655.1 uncultured Saprospiraceae bacterium | reverse complement strand
GCGCCGAGTTTTTTCAGGTAGAAAAACGAAAAGGTCTGCTTCAGGTCGAATTGCAGGTCGGCAGACGCCATTCCGCTCAGGTCGGCACAGATGCAGGTTTGGGATCGGAAATCCGGGTTGGAATTCCAGACATTGCTCTCGGTCGGCGCGATGGCCGTACCCGAAGCGATGGCCGATTCGAAGTCGCCGCCGGTAATACGCAGACCGGCAACACCGGTGCGAGCGGCGGCGGCAGAAATGTCAATGGTGTTCTCAGCGCCTTTTTTCAGGAGCAGGCTGTCGAGCGGGGCATTGAGCAACGTTTCGAACGTCAGCACTTTTTCCCGGTACAAGGGCGCCGGATGCACCACAATCAGGTTGTCCAGACTGTCATTTTCGGCGATGTTGTCCGGGGCGTATTTTGCCCAGAAATTAATGGAGTAGGAGCCGATTTGAGACAGGTCTGTCGCTTCGAAAAATGTGAATTTGAACGTATCGCCGGTGCGAAGCGTGTACGGTACCGGCACGGTTTCACTCACTGGCGTTTCGCCGTTTACGCTGTAAAACAGGGTGATTTCCGTGCCCGCCGGCAGCGAGTCGCAGCCCCAGAAACCGACCTCCACCTGCGGATTTTCGGCCTGAAGGAAACAGCCGGATGCGGGGTGGTTGGCACTACGCATCCGCACGTCGGTGTTTTGTCCGGCAATACTTTCCATGATCAGTTCTGTGGCATCGTTTTCGGCGTTGGCATCGGAGCCGAGTGCCGCCCAGCAGCGCAACGTATGAAAACCGGGTGCCGCCAGTTCGGCAGGGAATGTGGAAAAGGTAAAACTGACTGCATCGCCGAACGTAAGCGGGGCTGAAAGCACCAGGGTGTCCCACACCGCAGGCCCGTTGCTGACCGAGTAGGCCACCGGAATTTTATCGCCCGGAAGCAGGTCGGCATTGCAGCCGGTGTAGCGAAACCGTACGCTGACCGGCTCCGAGCCGGTGAGGCCGCACACCACAGGGGCTGGTTCCAGCACCTGCACGGCGCCGAGGTCGTTGGGGTAATACGGACGGCCTACGCCCACGGCATACCAGGCATTGGCCACCTCCAGAAACTCCGCCGAGCAGGTACCGAACAGGTCTTCCGCGGCCTGCAGGGAGCCTTCGCGTGCATCGGTATAATTGGACAACACAGACAGGTAGTACTGCAGATTCCGAAAAGCAATGTCGGAAGCGACATCCAGCCCGAGGCCGGTGACCGTGTAGGCATCACCGTTGTCGTTGGTGCCTGTACCGCCGTCGGAAAGCAGGTAATACCAGTGGTTTTGCACCCCGCTGTTGGTATGAACGCCACCGTTGTCGCCGCTGCCCACAGCCCAGTTCTGGCCATTGTAGGTATCGGGGTGGTTTTCTGCTTTGGGGTCGGCCATATTCCGGAAAGGGTTGCCGGAGGTAAAAATATCCTCACCGACAAGCCAGTTGGCCTTTTCGGGGCGGGCTTTAAATTCCACAGCAGTGCCAAAGACATCGCTGAACGATTCGTTCAGAGCGCCACTCTCATTGCGGTAGCGCAGGCGGGCGGAAAACTCCGTAACGCCATGGGTAAATTCATGCGCCACCACATCGAGCGATACAAAGGGCTGACTGGAGCCTGTTCCGTCACCAAAACTGGCCCATGAACCGTTCCAGAATGCATTTTCGTACGCCGAGCTGTAATGCACAAAACTGATAAGCGGCATGTCATTGCCGTCCAGTCCGGCAAGGCCGTGGTAATTCTGATAGTAGTCGTAGGTCATTTCAGCGCCCCAGTGCGTATCGGTGGCCACCTCGTCTTTGAGGCTGTTCACGTTGTTCCAGTGGTTGTCTGCGTCGGTGAAGTTGACGGACAAGTCATAGTTGGTTCCCCGCCGCATGTTGTAAGTTTCGATGCCGTTGCCGCGGGTGGTTTCCACCAGGCGGTACTGGCCGTCGGGCATAAGTTCCGTGATAATGTCGCGCGTACCGCTGTATTTGGTTTCGGCGGTACCGGGTGTGTTTTGGGTGCACAATTGTTCCACTTTTTCGAGAATAGCGCCGTCGTCGGCACTGATGAACAGCTCGGCGCGGTGTTCTTCCGGCTGCAGGGTATGCACCACAAGGCGCCAGGCTGGTCTGAAGTCGGCAGGATTGTGTGTGAAGCCCGGCGCCACCAGCACGAGTTCGGGTTTGGGTAAAAACGTAGCCGTCGGGTCATTTTTTACCCGGCGCAACATGGCCTCGGCCTCGGGCAACTCCCAAAGGTATCGGTCGGCAGGTAGGTACCGAAGAGCAATGTCCAGCGCACCGGTGGCGGCTAATGCGGGTCGTACGTTCGCCACATTCAGGCCGCGCACCAACTTGCCGTTCAGGCTGCGCACATGGCCGTCTTTCTCATGCACAAGCAACTCGGCGCCGTCTACCGGTACGCCCTGATGGTACTGTTGGTATCGGTGGTGGACAAAGCCGAGCGCGTCGGCATCCGAGCGGTAGAGCAACAACTCGTCCCGGTCGGTCAGACCCAGATCGGTTTTGTGCAGCCGCACAAGATCGGTGGCGGTGATTCGTATGCCAGAGCGCATGGTTAACCAGTCCGGATTGCCGGTTTTAGCGAAAAAAACGGTTTCACGAACGGAGCTGCCGCTGGAATTGGCTTGGGAAAACGCGCCACTTGCGGCAAAAAACAAAAGAAGAGCAGTGTAGAATGACTTCATGAGCAATAATGGTTTGGAAAGCAACTCAAACATACAAATACTCCGGTTGTTGCGGCGCCGGGGAACCGATCACCTGGAATTGAGCCGCAAAAAATTCTGAAGACCGGCCTGGTCAATAACCCCTACCAGTTCGCCGCGGTCGGCTACCGCCAGCAGGCCGATACCCCGCTGCTGGAGTAAATGAAAAATGTATTCCATACTCTCCTCCTGACTGACCACACCGACATCGGGCCGGACGTACTGCCCGATTTCGGCGGAGAGGTCCCGTTTTTTCATGGCTTCCACGATCCGCGCTTCCTCCAGTACCCCCACGAGTTGGTCTTGCAGGTCGAATACCAGAAAGTGTCGCTCAAGTCCTTGTTGAAGCAGGCCGATGGGCGTTTGCATCCAGTCATTCACCGCCAGGCGGGTAAAATTCGGCCGCATCAGGTCGCGGGCTTTGAACCGGCGGAGCAGCGCGTCGAGCCGCACCATGTTGTTTTCGGCACGGGCGGTGGTGAACACAAAAACCCCGATCAGCGCGAGTGAAAACGCATTTTTCCACAAGCCGACC
This sequence comes from uncultured Saprospiraceae bacterium, assembly GCA_964392655.1. GTDB lineage: Bacteria > Bacteroidota > Bacteroidia > Chitinophagales > Saprospiraceae > M3007. The sequence continues at coordinate 9,268 of CAYMQY010000097.1, read as the reverse complement.
ACCACAAACAGCACGGCTATGGCCTGTCCGATCCAGGAGGCTAATTGCGTTGCCCGGACGCGGCCCAGGCGCATGGCCAGCAAGGCACGGAAAATACGCCCGCCGTCCATCGGGAACGCCGGAATCAGGTTGAACACCACCAGCGCGATGTTCGTGAGCACCAGCACAGGAAGGTAGTACAGCAGACCCGAGGGAGTGATGCCCGTTTCTTCCAGCACGTCCATGTCTTCGCTTTCGCCGCCAAACATCATGTTTTGTTCCAGCACCCAGTTGAACAAGGTCCAGCGGTCGCCCTCAAAAAGCAGTTTCCCCAGAAAAAACAATAACGCCGCCAGCACGACATTCACCATCGGGCCGGCTATGGCTACGAGAAATTCCTGTACCGGTTTTTCCGGCATCCGCTCCAGGCGGGCAATGCCGCCGATGGGCGTGAGAATGATGTCTTGCGTGCGCACACCGTAACGACGGGCAGTGAGGGCGTGGCCGTATTCGTGCAACAGCACGCAGCCGAACAGGGCAACGAAGTACCCCATAAGCCAGGCGGTACCCAGGACACCCTGATTGTTGGCATAACCAATCCAGAGTGCGTACAGGAAAATAAGTCCGAAACTCCAGTGCAGGTACACCGGGATTCCGAACCAGGTAAACAATTTGAGTGATCCGCGCATGGGCAGAAGTTGAGCACCCGAGGGCGCCGGTTATTTTTTCTTGGCTAAAATGATGTACTGATAGTCCAGACTTTCCTCGTCCACTTTTTCGACTTCAAATCCACTGGCAATCAATTCGCGTTCCACCTGACCGAGCGCTACTTTATACTCGTCGGGCGGACCGATAGGCAGGTTGTTTTTTTTGAAATCAATGATCAGCAAGTTGCCGCCGGGCTTGAGGCCATTGGCCAGGGTTTGCAGGTATTTGATGCGGTTTTCGATGTATCCGTAGGTATTTACAATGACTACTGCATCGGCTTCCGCAGGCGCCAGCATGGGGTTATCGGGTTTTGCCAGGCGGCTTTCGAAGCGGTCGCGGTACTGCGCAGGCAAGCGCACCTTGATGCTGTCCATGAACGCAATGAACCGGGGGTCAATGTCCACGCCGATGACTTTCTCGGCCAGGGGCACCATCCGAAAGGTGAAGTATCCGGTACCGGCACCGATATCGGCTATGGTTTTTCCATTCAGGTCGCCCAGCATGGCGATGACCATGCCCGGTTTTTGCCAGATCACCCGGTCTTTACTTTCATAATCGGCCACCAACGCTTCGAAGTTGCCTGCACCCGACCTCGGCGCCGGGCGATCGGCGGCGGCCGAAGGCACTGGTTTTTCGCGGGTCATGGTTGGCGTATCGGTCGGTGGATTGTCGTTCCGGCAGGCCGAAACACCCGCCAGAACGAATAGAAAAAACAGTAAAATTTCGGGTCGTTTCATGTGTGTTTTGCTAAAACGCCCCAAAAGTAGGGAAGTTCGGGCAAGCGCCCCAATGTCAGCAATACTTGCCGCCTTCGCGCCGCGTCAGGGGCGACAGGCGGGTGGTGTCCAAAAAATGCCGCACCGCCTGCGGGTCGGTTTTTGAGTATTGCCGGAGCGCCCAGCCGGCGCCTTTTTGCAGGAAAAATTCTTTGGAATCCGCCACTTGCCGGATGTAGCGAAACAGCAGGTCGGTGTCGGTTTTTTCCTTGTACATCAATTGAAAGATCAGACACACACGCTGCAGCCAGAGTTGGCCGGAAGCCATCCAGCCTTCGGTGACGGGAAGAATCAGTTCGGGGTAGCGGCTAAAATGTGCGCCGACGAGTTTGGTCGCCATCCAGTCCACCGTATCCCACCACGACTTTTCCAGAATTATTTCTTCCAGAAAGTGGATAAACCCCGGCGGCTGCTTTTTCAGCATTTTTTGCATGGTTTCGATGGCGAAATACTGCATCTCGCGGTGTTCATCATCAAAACACAGCCGGACGATAGCCTGCAGGTCGCCATCGTCGGGCAGGCCCTGCGTGCGGTGGATATCTTTGGTCAGCGCTTTCCAGACGGGCATTTTAAGCCCGAAATACTCGAACTGGTGGCGCATGTAGGCCATTTGGAACTGCGCGATGTCGGGGTTGCCGTTGGCGTGGAAGGTGTCGCGTACGTGGCGGTAGTATTCGGCGGGTGCAAGCATGGGTCCGAATAAATAGGTGATTCGAGCGAAGGCAGACATGAGGTCGCCTCAAAAGTCAATGTACAATGACTTGCAAGGCGACCTCTACAGGTTTAAATCCCAACAAACATGTGATTTCTGAAGGCATCAATAAACAGCCGGTGATCTTCGCGCACCACGGAGGCATACTGCTCGGCAAAGTCGGAAATGTATTGCACAAATTCGGATTCGCGCCCGTCCAGCACTTCATTGATGGCCTGTTCGATGGAATAGGTAATCAGGCTTTGGTCGCTGTCGTCATCGGAGCAGCAATGGATTTTGGCGACGCATTGCCCCAGGCAGGTCACCGTTTGCAAAATATCGTCCATGTCGTTGATATCATCCCATTCCAGATCGGCGGTGTATGGTGATATTTCCGTAACAAACATGCCATGTCCTTCAAACGAGGCATACCCGAGAAATGGATCGGAAGCGGCCTGCAGTGCCCGCTGTGAAATAGTGGTACGCTGGCCTTCATGTATAAAATAGGATGCCGCTTCGGGATCATCCACATAGCGGGCCGGCGCTGCCGGTCGGGCAATTTTCATCGAAATGATCAGGTCGTTCTCCAGTGCCTGTGTTTCTCCTTCCAGCAAAATACTGTAAATGGTAAGACCGGCGCTGCCGATGCCCAGACCTTTTCGGTTGGCAATATCCTTGACCTGATAACTCATGGCCGAACGGCGTTTGCGTTGCGGGATGGTGGTGAAATATTCCGCCAGAGCCGCTTCCACTTTTTTCCGGGTCACGTCATCCACGGGCAAGATGACTTTGTTGTTCTTAAATCGCCGGTCGCCATCCCGGATCTCGGTTTCCATGTCCAAAAGTCCATGCCGCGTTTTGGCCCGGGCATTCCATAAAACCTGAAGCAGTGGCCCTTCGGTATTGTCGAGGGTAAGCGCAAAGTTTTTGTCGCTTGCCCCGGAGGCAAAACGCGCCACCTGTCCGGCATAAGCGCGGGCTGCCTGGGCCACAATTTCGCGGATGTCGGCATCGCTCATGGCTTTTTGGTAGCCGATAAGCGCCAGACTGGCACAAAGCCGCTTGACATCCCAGGTAAAAGGCGCCGGATAGGACTCGTCGTAATCGTTCACGTCGAAAACCAGCACGCCCTTGCTGTTCATGTAAGTGCCGAAATTCTGGGCGTGCAAGTCGCCCTGAATCCACACGCGACTTGTTTTTTCATTTAAAAACGGGTCAAAATCGCGGCTAACATCGGCGTAGAACAAGGGCGCGCTGCCCCGGTAAAATGCAAAGGGCGTTTCGGCCATCTTGCGAAACTTGCCGCGCCAGGCAGCGGGTTCTTTTTCCAGCAGATCAGCATAGTTGTCTTCAAAAGACTTGATGATGAAGCTCCGGCGGGCGTCCGGCTCCTGTTGCCGGATTTTTTGAATGACAGATGTTTTTGACATAGACGAAGAGAAAGATTGTGAGATTATCAAAAAAGCAAATTTGAGTCGGCAAAGGTATTCTGTAAAACCCCGCCCAAAAAACCATTCCATGACCAAGGGGCAAATTTTTCCTGATCAAATTTCATGCTACAATATGGCCCCTTGGTACCACAGATCTCCTGCCGGACATTTGTAGATTTGTCCGTCAAAGTGTTGTGTTCCATGCGAATCCTCCGGCTTCTTTTCTGGGTGTACTTCTGCGGCATTGGCAGTATGTCGGGCCAATCCGACGATCCTGCGACCAAACAGGCTCAGGACTGGATTGCCGCCGGGCAGCGACAGGTACAAAAGAAAGACTTCGTGGCGGCCCAGCGCCTTTTTGAACAGGCTCTGCCACTGGTTCGGGAATCGGGCGATGAGGCTGCGCTGGGGCGTTTACTCAAGTCCATCGGCGACGTGTATGCCTGTCGCAACTATTTCCGCCAATCCATAGACCACTACCGCGAAGCCTTGCCTTTGCTTCGCAAAACCGAACAAGCCCGCCTGCAGGGCGAATGCCTGGAAAAAATGGCAGGCATTCAGGCGCAGTTTGGATATTCCGAACCGGCGATCCAGCACTATAACCGGGCGTTGAAGATCAAAACCGCACTGGGTGACGATCCCGAGGGCGTCGCGTATTGCCATGCCCGCCTGTCGCGCTTGTATTTCACCGAAAAAAACTACGAGGAGGCGCTGGCACACAACCGGGAAACCCTGCGCCTGGCAGGGTCGGACTGGGCCACCGAAACGGATGCAACCATTCAGGAAGCCGTCATTCTGACCTTTCTCGAGCGCCCCGGAGAGGCAGAACAAAGCCTCCAAAAAGCGCGCGATCTGGTATCCCGCCAAAACGACCCTTCTGCCAGGATCAAACTCCACGCCGCTACATCCAACTGGTACCTCAGCCGGCAAGACCGCGACCACGCCAAAGTGTACCTCGACTCGGCCAAAATGCTGATTCAAGGCTCCCAAAACCCCGAACTCGCTATTGAGGGCCTGGACCAGATGGCGCTGATTCACCAAAAAAACGGCGATTACCGGGCGGCTTTTGAGGCGATGGTCTGGCTCAACCGGTACAAGGATATTTTCAGAACGGAAAACATCGAGCGCATCAGTGCCGAAATCAACGATGCCGCCGCCACCGCCCTCCGGGAAAAAGAAATCGAGTACCTCCACCTGAACAACCAACTCAAAGCCACAGCCCTGAAGCAGGAACAAACCGCGCGCACAGCCCTGTTGCGGGAAAACCTGTACCAGGATTCCGCCCTCACCAACCAGGCTCTGCTGCTCGCCGCTCTGGCTACCGAATCGAAACTGCGACAGGAACAACTCGACCGCGAAAAAACGCTCAATGCTGCGCTCAACCGGGAAAACGAACTCAAGCAGCAAAACCTTAATCAGGAACGCCGGATCCAACGCCTGCTCTGGCTCGGGCTGGCGCTCTTTGCCGTGCTCGGCGCCATCATTTTTTACCAGTACCGGAAGCAGCAACGCAACAACGCCGTCATCCGCCGCCAGTCTGACGAACTGACCATGCTGAACAGGGAAGTCCACCACCGCGTCAAAAACAACCTGCAGGTTATTTCGAGTATGCTCGACCTGCAATCGCAGGTTTTGCACGATACGCGCGCCAAAACGGTTATTCGGGAGGCTATCCTGCGGGTACAAGCCATGGCATTCATCCACCAGAACCTGTACCACGACGACGCTTCCAACATCGTGGATATGCCCGACTACATCGCCACCTTGTCCGACCACCTGTTCAACACCTACAACATTCACCCCGACAGAATCCGGTTGTTCATGCAAATTGAACCCCTGCGGCTGCACACCGATACCGCCGTACCCTTGGGTATGATTCTGAACGAACTGGTCAGCAATGCCCTGAAATATGCGTTCAAAGGGCGCGAGACGGGTACCCTCCGGGTCGTTCTGCAACGCCGCGAAAATCACTTGCTGCTCCGCGTAGCCGACGACGGTGTTGGTGTTCCCAAAGACTTTAATCCCGAACGCAGCGCGTCGTTCGGGTTTGAACTGATTCGCGCCTTTGCCCAGAAACTGAAGGCTACCGTGCAGGTGGACGGAACCGGCGGAACCGATGTGCAGGTACTTGTTTCAAAATTCAAAACAGCCGAAACCGTATGAGCGCCATAAAAATTCTGATCGTGGAAGACGAGCCGCTGATCGCGCGCAACATAGCCATGTACCTGCGCAACCACGATTACGAGGTGAGCGGAATCGCACACGATCCCGACGAAGCGCTGTACCAACTGAAATGGAATCCGCCTGATTTTGCCATTCTGGACATCAATCTGGAAGCCGAACAGGACGGCATCCAGATAGGGGAATATATCCACCGGAACTGCTTCATCCCGTTTGTTTTCCTCACGTCATACTCCGACAAGAGTACCCTTGAACGGGCCAAACAAACCTCTCCGCACGGATTTATCGTGAAACCTTTTAACGAAAAAACCCTGTACGCCACCATCGAAATTGCGCTGGCAAACCACGCCGCCAATGCCAACCGCCACGTGCCCGAACTTGTCCTCGACCGCCTGAACGCCGACTTGCTTGCCCCCCTGACCGATCGGGAGTTCGAGGTGCTCCGGCTGCTATATGCCGGAAAAACCAACCAGCAGATTGCCGCCGACTTGTACATCGCGATCAACACCCTGAAAAAGCACATCAACAATGCGTACTTCAAACTTGATGTGACGAGCCGCACCACCGCCGTGGCGAAGTTGCGGGAGTTGATGGTGCGCTGAGAACTTATTTTTTCACAAACAACTCCGAACGCCAGGCGTCATTTCGCCCGAATGCCAGCATGTACACCCCGCGGGGCAGGTTGGAGGCGTTGTACTTCCAGATGTTGCTGGAAAACGGCCCGGGATTTTTCGGGAACGACTCCTCATGCAGTTGCTGTCCGAGCATGTTGAACACCAGGATCTGGTACGTTGAATACGACGGCATCTGGAACCGTACCTGCATCTCGTCGTACACGGGGTTCGGGCGAATCCACATAATGTCGAGCATACCCGTCGGGGCGCCGTCGCAATTTTCCTGTACGGCTTTCACGGCACGGGACACATCGAGCCGGCCGCCCGTGGTGGTGATATCTTTCAGGGTGGACTCAGGCGATACGTTTTCCAGAATCAGTTGCCGCATACGTGTAGCACAGGCTGCCGGATCGGTGAATGCGTCCGAGGTCAGGCTTGCGCATTGCAGGCTGTACAGCAGCGCCACGGCGCCGGTCACGTGCGGCGTAGACGCCGAGGTGCCGTTGAAGGCGCCGTAGGTGGGATTTTGATCCTGACTACGCGCCGTGTAGGTGCCTTCGCCTGGCGCTCCGAGGTCCACATGCACGGCCCCGAATCCGGTATTGGTGACCTTGATGCCCGAAAGGCTGGTCACGTTGTTCACCGCAATCAGGTAGTTGCTGGGGCAGGTGCTGGGCATATCGCCCTGAATGTCCACGTTGATGTCGTCGTTGGAGGTAGCGCCTATGCTTACGATGCCCACAGCCCCGAGCGAATCGTACACGGCACACCACACCGGGTGGTCGGCAGCGCGTTCGAAATCAATACCGAAGGAAGCATTGCTTGCCACGACAAAAGCACCCTTTGCACCGTTGGTCTTGTTGTACAGCCGGCGCATATCGGCGGTGTATTTGTAAGCGTTGATGATCTCGCTTTCAAACTCCACATTCGCAAGGTTGAGCAATTTGACATTCCAGTTCACGCCGGTCACGCCGGTGCTGTTGTTGCCTTTGGCGCCGATGATGGCATTGACGGCGGTACCGTGGAAACCGATTGTTCCCGGGTTGTCGTCCTTGGTGCGCGGGTTCCAGCCGCGGTAGTCGTCCACGTAGCCGTTGCCATCGTCGTCCACATCGTTGCCGGGTACTTCGCCCCGGTTGTACCAGATGTTGGGCGCCAGATCGGGGTGTGCAAGCAAGGCGCCTTTTTCAAGTACGGCCACCACGATAGTGTCGCCTGTGGGCGTCAGGCCGCCGGTGCTCACATCCCAGGCATCGGGCATACCGATGAGGTCCATGTCGTCCTGCTTGAACCAGTCGGGGTCGTTGGGAAATGTGGCGCGTTCTTCGACGCGGTGGTTCCACTGGGCATTGCGCACGTCGGGCAACCTTTGGGCGGCAGTTCGCAGCGCTTCGGGAGAAACGGCGTTTTCGTCAAAGCCGAGCAGCCAGATATGCCAGCCCGGCGCCAGGGGCTCTTTCCAGAAAAGGTCGGGCGCGCCGGGCAGGGCTTGTTTCAGTTGAAACAACACGGTAGCGGGGGAAGCCTCCGGGAGGAGTTGGACGATCAGTTCGCCGTTCCGGCGTTCGGCTTTTTGCGCTTGTACAGCAGTCAAAACGAACAGCGAGAACAGGATTGCGGAGCAAAATTTCACAGACATGGGTGTGTGCTTTTTTACAGTCGGGAAAAGTCTTTTGGAAACGTCGGCAAAATAAAGGTTTAATCCCGTGCCAAACCCTGTTTGCCGGGGGCGAACTTTTGCCTGAATATGTCCGAACCGATTTTTTCGCGCAACTGCCGGAAATACGCCGGCGCCTGAAGCAGCCGGCTGCCATACCAGGAAAACAACTCGCCGTCCACGATGACTGCCGCGTGTGCCGCCGGGCACAGTTCCCGAAACTCCGCCAGATGTTTTTCTGCAAACGGATACGGCTCCGACGACAGCAGGAGTACCTCCGGCGCAAGTGCGCGCAGCGTTTCCCCAGATATTTCCGGGTAGCGGGTTTCGGCAGCGAATACGTTGTCGAAACCCGCCGCTTCGAGCATGGCGTGGATAAATGTGCCGCCGCCCGCCACCATGTACGGCTTGCGCCAGATGAAGTACGCCACCCGGGGGCGGTATGCGCCCGGCTCGGGACGATGTGCGAAAAAAGCCGCGCGGATGCCTGCAACCAACGCCTGTGCGGCCTCGAATTTGCCAGTAACGGCGCCCACGCCTTCGATCATATCCAGCGCCGTGGGCAGGTCGCGCACGTCGCTCACCCACACCGGGAAATGCTCCGAAAGCGCTTCGATCTGGTCGCGTTCGTTTTCCTCCTTGTTGGCAAGGACGAGGTCGGGCTGCAGGGCTGCCACTTTTTCGAACGACACCGTTTTGGTGCCGCCCACCCGTTTTTTTTCCTGAAACCACGCCGGCGGATGCACGCAAAACTTGGTGATGCCCAGCACTTCGCGCTCCAGGCCAAGGGCGTGCAGGAGTTCCGTTTGCGAAGGCACCAGCGACACGATGCGCCGGGGCGGGAACACGGGCAGGCGAACGGTGCGGCCAATCTGATCGGTAGCGGTGTGCATGAGAATGGCGGCAAAGGTGGTGCTATTTCCCGGTTTGTGGCGGGACTGGACACGGATGCCAGGGATCGGACACGGATTTTCCCACTTGCGAGTTGGATTGGACACGGATGCCAAGGATCGGACACGGATTTACACGGTAAAAATTTCAAAAAGAAAAATCCGTGCAAATCTTATAGCCCCTCCCGCTGTGGGTTGCCCTCCACTCCTTTTCAAAATCTGCCTCAGGCTATTTTATCCGCATAAAATGTCTGGTCTTGAATGATTTTGACAAAAAAAATTTCTGCATACTATCATTTGGTGTTTTAATAAACTTACTTTTGTCTGCGCCAATGAAAAATA
>CAYMQY010000096.1:3237-15599 GCA_964392655.1 uncultured Saprospiraceae bacterium | reverse complement strand
CCGGAGCGTTTCCCGAGGCACAAAAATACGCGGATGTGCGGGAAAGTAAAGTTTAAGTTGCTAATGCTGTGAATACTCCTGTTTGTGAGGGGAGATTACTTGAAAATTCCGATTTCGCAATTATTTAGCATCCACCTGCTACGCCCCCATTAGATGTGATTCACCACAGATTACTCAGATTAACACAGATTTTCCACGGTTAATCTGTGTTAATCTGAGTAATCTGTGGTGAAAAATGCTTTGTCGCAGACAGGTGCTAAATAGTTGCCCGATTTCTTCAAAACCTCCTTTTCCATTGAAATCCGGACGATTGAAAAAAAGCCGGCCTCAATGCTGCTTGAGGCCGGCTTGTGTTCCTGCTGGTAAACGATGAAGATTAGGAAGCGATGGTCGTCAACCTGGTTCTGAGGTTTTGCCATAGCGGAAAAGTTTCCAAAAGATTCCGTTCTGCTTCTTGCATGAACTTCCAATTGATACCGAGCAACTCCATGATCATTTGTATAACATTATCAATGATTTGAAAGAGATCTAAAATGATCTTGATAATTTTGTTCAACCAGTCAGGGAAATTGAAAATGGACTGTAGAAGTTCAATCAGTTGCGTGCCTACTTTTTTGATGATCTCAAGGATGAGTTCGAGTTTGGATTTCTTCTTGTTGCTCGCCAAAATGCCGATTGCCGAGCGTTGCATTTTGAGGATGCCGGAATTGTCGAGATGGCGGTTAAGCAGGCTCCGGGAGTCGTTGTCAAGTTCGGCGTAGATGCTCATCATTTCTTTTTCCACGCTTCTGGTCGAGTCAACCAACACCCCGGTAAAGACATTGAGCAGTTCGACCTCGTCGGGGTTGTCTTCGCCCAGTTGGCGGCTGTAGCCGGCGCCAAACTGGACAGCCAGTTCGGAAAAGTTGGAAAAGTAGGCGGCATAACTGCTCGGGCCTTCCGGTCTTTCTTCGGTGGATTTACTGATTTCTTTTGCCATGGCATCTCAAGTTTTAAGTGTGAACGTATGCGGGGAAATCAAGTGCCCGGCATGTTTGTTACCCTCAAACCTGAAATTTTCCAACCTGCTAACTGTCCGCTCGGTGTACATGCACATCAACGAGGAATCGAACCTTGGCCACGGTTTTGGGTAATTTTAGTAGGGAATTGGCGGTTCAGTTCGGCAACCAGTTACTCCACCACCACAATTTTCCCCGCAAACACCCGCCCCTGCGCATCGCTGATCCGGAACACATACCAGCCCGCCGGCAGCCCCTCGCGGCGGAATTCGAAGGTTTGGCCTGTGAACTGTGCCGTTCGCGCGGGGCGACCCAAGGCATCGAACAGGTCGAAACGCTTTTCGCCGGAGATATCTTCCAGGGACTGGAAAGTGGCGGCGTCGCGGGTGGGGTTGCCGAGTACGCGCCAGAGCGTGGGTTTGTCCGCCGGTTCGTCCACCTGCACCAGCAAGCGCCCGATCGTATGGCGCACCGTGTTCGTGATGATCGGCGGGTTGTAATCGAAAATGATGGAAGCCGTATTGTCGAGTACTGTTCCCAAAGGCAAATCCTGCAGTTGATTGATTTCAAAGGAGAAAAAGCCGTGCGAGGCCGGTTCGTTCACGTTGCTGTCGGGCAACATGATGGGGAAAAACAGGACTTCGAGGGTGTCGGCGCCGCGGATTTGCCAGGTATGCGGGTGGGAAGCGCCTGTGGGTCGGAACGAGGCCACATCCAGTCCGGCATGCAGCACGTCGCGCAGCAATACCCGATAGGCCGTATCGGTGCCGGTATTCTGAAAATCTATGGTGTACTGCAACGGAATATTTTGTTCCAACAAGCCATTGCTGCCGGCGCCGGTTGGTAGGGCAGTTTTTTGGTTGGGGTCGAAGGCGCCGATGACTTCGCGGCAGGCAAAATCATACTCGGGCGGCCCTTTTTCCAGCCAGAACGCATTGATGTAGCCGGGAGTCAGCCCCTTGCAGTTTTCCAGAGCCACGGCGGTGCGGGTGCCATCGTCGCGTTTGGTGGCTTCCATGCGCCAGGTAGCGCCGTCGGCGGGCACATTCAGGGTCATATTTTCGTGCGCAGCAAGGCTGAAACTGTCGGTTTGGAATGTATCGGCATTCCGGATGATCCGGAACTCGTGCGGCATCTGGGTCGGCGCGTCGCCGATGTTTGCAATCGTAAACTGAACGGAGGTGTCGGCCAGACAGGTTGCCGAAAGTTTGATTTCGGAAAATGCCGGGAGCGTAACCGGACACAGGTTCTGCGCCGTGGCAAAGGCTTCCCAGCAAAGCGTGTGGCCGAAAAGAAACGTGTCACACCGGGTTTTGACCTGAATTTTCAGGACAGATTTTTCAAAGGGACCAAGATCGCCCGGATCAAAGAACAAGGTGTCGCCTGCCGATCCGGATACCGGCGGCTCAGTGGACAACACCTCGAGAACCGGCGGGATAACTACCTCGATTTGCACGCCTTCAGCCGGAATGCTGCCGGCGTTCTGGGTAGAAATGGAAACTTCGGATTGCACGAAACAGCCCCGGAAGTTGGCCGGCATTTCCAGCCGTGTGGTCAGTTCCGGGCATTGAATTTTTGGACGAAGCAAAAATGTAGCCAGCAAGGTATCCTGCGGCGACGGGCCGGGAGTCAGGCTAATTTGGGGCGCGCAAGCCTCCCAGTATCCGGTCGGGAATTGTGGAAGCGACAAGGACAAGGCACCTTTTTCCAAATAATTGAAATACGCCACTCCGGCGGAGTCCGACGGCCGGGTGCTCATTTGAATCGCACCGTCAAGGTGAATTTGTATACCGGCGACCGGCGCGCTGGATGCGTCCGGCGTGCAATCCGCATTGCTGTCCAGCAAAACCTCCACACGGACGGGCGTGCGGTTGCAATACGCCTCCACTTCCCCGTTCGCGTTGCAGTCCGGCGCATTATCGTAGATGTACACCGACCCGGGGGCGTTGAACAGGATGTTGCAAACCGGCAAAATCGCGCACTCGGAAAGCAGGTAATTGCCGTGAATATCCAGCACATTATCCCCGTCGCCAAAGGAGGCAAGATTTCGCAGGCCGTCTATGTTGGACAACACGGCGTTGCCTGCCAGCCAAATCGTCCCGTCTATGGAAACGAGGTTCTCCAGGCCGTTCAGGGTAGTCAGCGCCGTATTCGATTCGATTCCCAGAATCGCGGTCGAAGTTATATTTTTCAAACCTTCGAGGCTTTCCAGCGCCGTGTTGGCCTGAATAATGATGCCTCCCGGCACGGCGACAAGCCCTTCCAGTCCTTTCGTGGTTTTCAACGCGTGGCAATTCTGGATGGACAAGGTCGTGCCGATCGAATGCAGGCGTTCCAGCCCATTCAGGCTCAGCGCATTTGTGACGTAGATGGAAAAAAAATCGCCGATTGTCTCCAGGTTGTTTAATCCGGAAAAGGATTGGAGGTTGAAGTTGTAGTCGGAAAGGAAAAATCCCCCTATCGTTTTCAGGCTGTCCAGACCGGCATAGGACTCCAGTGCATCGTGGTTGCCGATCCAGAAGTTCCTGCCCACGGATTCCAGTTTGTCCATACCGGTAAAATCTTTCAGTTTGGCGTTGTACCGGAAGGTCATATCCGAGCCGATGGTTTTCAGGCGGCCCATTCCATTTACACTTTCCAGAGCCGGGTTGTTGTACACATACAACTCTGTTCCAATACTTTCGAGGTTGTTTAAACCTTCGAAATTCACCAAAGCCGAGTTCCCGTCAATGAAAAGCCCCAGCGGTATTTTCCGAATCTGATGAAGCCCGTTCAACGAAAGCAGGTTGGTAAATCTGATGGTCACACCCCCGCCGATGGAATCGAGACCGGCAAAACCCCGCAGGTCATCCAAAGCAGCGTTTTCCTCAATATGCAAGTTTTCTCCGACGGTTTTCAGGTTTACAAGGCTGTCGAGACTAACCAGGGTCGGGTTTTTAAAAATCGTAAAACTGCCACCCACATGCCGCAAACGCCCCAGGCGATCCAACTGGGAGAGCATGGGTAGCCCGGAAAAGGACGCCGAACCGCCCACTGAGTCAAGTCGTTCGAATCCGTACAAATCAATCAATTTCGGGTTCTCGTAGATGAGAAAGGAGCCGCCTGTAGAGCGCAAGTGGTGAAACCCGTTGAAATAATTGAGTATGGCGTTGTTTGAAACATTGAAATACCCGCCGACGTGCAACAGGCTGTCCATGCTGCCGAATCGCACAATCCTGTCGTTGTACCCGAACGTAAAGTTTCCACCAATGGATTGGAGGCGGTTCAGGCCGAACATTTCTTCCAGCACCGGATTTAAATAAACTTCCAGATCGCCCGGCAGGGTGTCCAGGTTGTTCAGACCATTGAGGAGCGCCAGGGCTGGATTTTCTCGTATGCGAATATTCGTGCCGAGCGTACTCAAGTTGTTCAAGCCGTTTATCGCATTCAAATTCGGATTTTGCAGGACAAATATTTCGCCGCCAATGGACTCCAGACTGTCTAGGCTGTTTATGTCCTGCAAGGCAGAGGTTTCTACCGTAAAGCCCCCGCCAATGGTTTTCAGTTTTTCAAACCCGGATAAACTGGTTAATTGATTGTTTTCGCTAAGCCAGACATCGCCGCCGATACTTTGCAGGTTTTCCAGACCGTCCAGACTCTGCAGCGTCGAATACGCCAGCCGGAACGAACCGCCCACTTCCGTCAGGCTTTCCATCCCGTGCAGGTTTTGCATCTGCAGACTTCCGCCCGGTTCAAAGTTGCCGCCCACGTAGATCAGGTTATGTAACGGAATCAAATCCGGCACACTACTCCCGTAGTGCTGGAAGTGCCCGCTGATGGAAGTCAGATTTTCCAGTCCGGTGAGACTTTCCAGCGCAAGGCTGTTGTTGATCCAGACATCGCCGGTCACTTTTTTCAGGTTTTCCAGACCTGTCAGATTTTTGAGCGATGCATTGTTGGAAAAACTCAGCCCGCCGCAGGAATCGAGGTTTCGTAGCCCGTTCAGGTCGCTGAGTAGCGGGTTGTTAAAGGTGATAAATGCGCCCATGTACTCTACTTCGTTCAGCGCCTCCAGATTCACCGTATTGGTATTTTGCAATACGACCGGGCCTTCGATCCGAACACATCCGGGATATTCAATCTGAAAACCGTCAACTTGCGTCTGACCATAAAACTGAATGCCGTCCGGGGCGCAGGAAAGCCCCTTCGGTAGCGGTTCGCCGATCGTGTGCGCGTAGGTGCTTTGCAGGAAATTGGTGTTGTCAAAGCGCGCTTCGAAACCGGAATACACGGCAGTGCCTGGTGCAAGGCCCGGGGTTTGGTCTATGGAGAAAATGAAAAAACCGCGGGAGCTGTCCGGGTTCGTCTGGCCGGCGGGCAGTTCTATGCCGGGAAAACTGATCTCGAGTTCATTGCCGGAGCGCATGACCCACTCGAACGGGTGCGACGCAGCAACAGGCCGAAAGGTGGCCGGGTTCAGTTCCGGCAAAATAGTCGTGCGCAGTACCACGCTACGCGCGGTGTCACTGCCCGGATTTTGAAATTCGAAAGTGTACTGAACCGGCTGCCCGGGCGCCAGAAGATGTGTGGCCCCGACGCCTCCAGGCGCTGCGGTCATGCTGGCAAAATCCGACGTGGTCGGCGCCGCCACCACCTGCCGGCAATCGAAATCGTAACTCACGCCACCCTTCTCCAGCCAGAATGCCGAAACCAGTCCGGGCGTCAGGCCGCCACAGCCTTCGGAGAAAGCAGCCGTGCGGCTGCCGTCGTCGCGTTTGGTGGCTTCAAGCCGCCAGGTCGAGCCGTCGGCCGGCGCGCGCACGGTCAGTATTTCCTGCGGAGCAAGGCTGAACGTGTCGGTACGCTGTACATATTTGTTTTTGATGATTTTGAGGGTATGCAGGTTTTGGGTGCTTGCCCCACCGGTGTTTTTCAGTACAAAAGCCACGGAATCGCCTTCACAGGTGGCCGACACGCTGACTTCCGAACCCGACGGCGGAGCCACCGGACATGTATTGGCAGCAATGGCGTACGTTTCCCAGCAAAGCGACCGGCCGGCTTGTACCGCGCCGCACTTGGTGCGGACGCTCATTTTCACTGTCGCAGTTGCAAATGGCGGCAAGTCGCCAAGCGCAAAAAAGAGCGTATCGCCTGCCTGGGCCTGGGGTGCAGGATCGGATTGCAGCAACTCCACATCCAGCGGCAAAACAACTGCCGAGGTGGCGGCTTGAGCCTCGGCGGCGCCGATATTTTTGATGAAAACCGACACTTCCGATGGCACCAGACAATCTTCCCGGAACACGGACGGCAAGCCTGATCGAACTTCCAGTTCGGCGCAGGAGCGAAGCGGCTTTAGCAGAAAAGTAGCGCGAATCGTATCGCCGGGCGAAACTGCACCGGGGTCGAATGTTTGATTGTTGGCGCAAACTTCCCAGTTTTCAGCGGGAAACTGCTGCACGGAGAGGGTGATCGGCGTTTGGTCTATCGCCTCAAAACGGACGGGTGCATTACCGGCACAAGGCCGCAATTCGGTTTGTACCGTGCCGGAAAGCAGTACCGTGGCGTCGGTAACCGGCCTTGCTGCCGGGTCGCCAGACTGGCAATCGCCGTCGGGGTCGGTCAGTACCTGTACGGCAACGGGCGTCAGGGCGCACAGGCCGAACACCTCCGACGGATCGTTGCAGCCGGCGGCATTGGACTGAATGTTGACGGTATTGGGAGTAACAATCAGATGTCGGCAGATGGCGGCCAGGGCACAATCTGACAGGACGGGATTTTGGTACATTTCGATAGAATATCCGATCCGGCGCAGGTTGCCCAAGGCGGAAATGTCGGACAAGGCATCGTTTTGGAAGATTTGCAGCGTTTGTCCGATCCATTGGAGTTGCTCGAGGCCGGCAAGGGAAGGCAGGCCGGGGTTTCCGACAACAGACAAATATGCGCCTATTGAATCAAGGTGGTGCAATCCGGCCAGGCTGCCGAGCGACACGTTGGAAAAAAGGGTAACCGAGCCGGCAATCTTCGTGAGTTGGCTTAGCGCCGACAGGTCGGTGAGCGCCGGATTCAGCGTGATATCCAGATCGCTCCCGATGTTGCTCAGGTTCTCCAGCCCGGCCAGGCTTGTCAGCGACGGACATTGTGCCACCTGAAGGCTGCCGCCGATTGACATCAGATTAGTCAGGGCGGAAATGTCGGCCAAGGCGGCATTTTGTATGAGAAAAAGACGGCCCCCGACGGTATTCAGCATGTTGAGCCCCTGGAGCGAAGTCAGTTTTTCACAGTTTTCGATGGTAAAATCGTACCCGCAGCGTGTCACGTTGTTCAATCCCTGCAGGTTGGTCAGGCTGGAGCACCACTCGATTTTACAGCCCTGCGGCAAGGAGTCCAGGCCTTGCAGGCCGTCAAGCGATTGCAGTTTGTTGAGGTTGAGGAGGAGCAATTCACCCTCGATTGACTGTAAACTGGAAAACGCCGACAGGTCGGTCAAATGCGGCAGCGCTTCAATCCTGAACCCTCCGCCAATACTGGTCAGGTTGCTCAGTGGTGAAAAATCGGTCACATTGCCCTGCCACGACAACTCAAAGCCGCCACCGAGGGTGGTGATGTTTTGCAGCCCATCCAGCGAGGTAAGCGATTGGTTGGAACCGACTCCCAGCCCCCCACCGAGCGTGGCAAGATTGGCCAGACCGCTGATGTTGTACAGTTGTTCGTTGCCGTTTATGGAGAGCGTGCCGCCCAGGGAATCAAGATTGCTTAGTCCGTTCAAATGTTGAAGCCAAATATTGGCGTGCAGAATCAAATCGCCGGTGATGGTCGTGATTTCATGCAGGCTGTCCAGATTGTTAACCGTTGAACCAATAATCCGGACGCTGCCTTCGATCCAGGTGCAGCCGGGATAGTTTGTTTTGAAATTATTGACTTCCTCCTGCGAGTTAAAATCAATGCCGCCCCAGGGGCAGGTTTGTGCATGTGCGGCGAACGGATGGACGCACAGCATAAGGGCAAATACAAGTGCTTTATTCATTTGAACCGGCTGATTTGAATGCTGGATAAATGGACTTTCTGCTGGTTGATTACTGCTTCACAAATTTCTCCACCGCCCAAACCCTGCCCTCGGAAATCGCTTGCACGGTGTACAAACCTGCCGGCAGGAAACCAGCATCGAGCGCCAACCGCCGGCTTCCCGACTCGATTCGGGTTTCCGACATCACACACCCGGTCAGGCCGATGATGCGCAACAGCGCACCAGCCGATGCTTCGGCGGGCAGTTCCACCGTGAACACTCCGGTGTTCGGGTTTGGAAAAATATTGATTTCCGGCGTTTGATCCGGCGCGCTCGACGTGCCGACGGGCGCGCTCAGCACGCTTTCCGCCCAGTTGGTGATGACCGGCGCGTTGAAGTCGAAATAAATACCCGCACGGTTGCGGATGACCGTGCCGATGGGCAAGCCTGGTTTTCGTTTGATCGAAAAGCCGACGAAGCCCTGGCTCATTTCCTGACTCGCCATGCTGTCGGGCAGGTTGATGTTGTCAAAGCGGAAAATCAGGATGTTACGGCCCTCGAAGCGCAGGTCGAGGTAGTACGGGTGGCTCGTTGCGCCGAGCAGAATCGAGCGTACATCAAGCGTGGCGTCGTCCAGTGTGTCGCGGATTTCAACGGTGGTGGCCGGGTGGTTGCCGGTGTTCTGGAACCGGATGGTGTAGCGCAGCACGGAGTCTTGTTCAAAAATTCGCCCGCCATATTCGGTATCGCCGGGGCTGACCTGCTTGTCGTTCGGATCGAAGGAACTTTGCACGGTTGTCGCCCAGGTCTGGTGGTTGTCGGCAGGTGTGAAATCCCCTGCATCCGGCAGCACGTCGGCTGAAAAATGGAGCAGTGAGCCGAGCGGCGTACTCGCAGGTACGCCCAGGGTAAATTCAAGTTGCGTGCATTGCCCCGGGTACAGCGTCAGCAGCCAGGTCATGGCATGCGTAGCCGCGTCGTAGTTGAAATTGTAATTGCTGCTCGGGGAACCCAGCGCGGGGTCGTGCAGGAAGACTACCTCCACATCGGATACCAACTGGTCGCCGTGGTTGCAGACCCAGGCGCTGAATTTTTGCGGGAAACCCGGCACCGCACCGTTTGTACTGACGGCTATGGTCAGGTTTTTCACCGGTTTGGCGGTGACAAAAAAATCGTTGCCTGCCGAAACCGACCCGAAAGCGGGCAAATTCAGCGGAATGGAGCCGGAGGAGGGGCAGAGCAAATCGAACCGCACCGGGTCCACAAATTCCACGGTGTGACTGCCCGGTTTTCGGGCAAATTCGTATGCGCCAAACTTGTTGGTGAAGGTGTATAAGTCGTCGGGCGTGAGGTGCAGCAGTACGGATTGAGCGTAGTAGGCGGGGGTGCAATTCGTGCCGTTCCACACGCTTCCCCGGATTCGGACGAGGCAAGCCGTGTCCTCGATGATCTCGAAGTTTTGACTTTCCCGGCAGTAATCTTCCGTAACCGTCACCGAATACCAACCCGGCGCGAGGCCGCCGATGGAGGTGCCGCCGGCTCCTGTGCTCCAGCCGATTTGGGTTTTGCCCGGGTCGGTGGCGATTTGCACAGTAGCCGTTCCGTTGTTTAGCCCGCATCCGGTTGGTGTGGTGTTCAGTGCGGCGATGGGGTAGGGGATTTCGTGTTTGATGTACGCCGTATCGGCGGCGTAGCAGCCGACATTGTTGCTAACGCTAAACACATAGGTACCACCCGGTCGTACTTTCGGCGGTGTGGAGTTGGAGGGGTTGCCCGCAGCGTCAAACACATTGACATACTGGTAGTTCTGGAAGCCGTCGTATCCGTAAATCTGGTACGTATAGCCCGGTCCTTGCGAGCTGCCGCTCAAATCAAGCACGGCAAACTCCTCGGTACAGGGCAAAACAGGCGAATAACCGATGTCGGCAATCGGCCTGTTTATCGTTGTTTCATCCGAAACCGAGCAACCGCTGACGGGGTCGTACACGGTCAGGGTGTAGGTGCTGCCGTTCAGGAAAGGATATTCCGGGTATGAGTTTACAAGATTATTACCCTGGTAAATCACCATGCTGTCGCGTAGCCAGGTGTGCTGAAAGCCAGTCGGCGCAGCCACATCAACTTCTATGTCGTAGCAGGAAAATTCAGGAAAGTTGACATACACATTGTCGCAGGGCGACGGGGCTGTCTGGGCCAGATCGGCTACCCACGCTACCCCGAAAACCGGATCGAACAGGTAAATTTTCCCGCCGTCCACCGTCATGGCGTTGTTCCCAATGCCGGGTTCAAAATTAAAACCCTCGTACGGCGGCTTGACGGTCAGCCAGGTCTGGCCAAAGTCGGCGGAGCGGTACAATATGTCTTCACGGATAAACAAAAACAATTGGCCGCCATAGACCCTCAGCCGGAAAAAACCTCCGCCCGGTACCTGAGGATTGCCTGACAAGACGTTGAATGTAAATCCGTTGTCCGACGATTTGAAGATTTTTTTCTCTGGAAGATAACTCAAAAATACTTGTCCATCGAGGGCAAACAAACGGGAATTGCCGCTCAGGCTGATCGGCGGTGCGAAGGTGTAGCGTGTGGTCCAGTTGGCGCCCTCATCTTCAGAAACCAGAATGGCATTGCCCTGGCGGTAGTAAAACCGCCCGTCGTCGAGGGCAAAGGAGAGAATCAAATCGTTGCCCGGCGCGGCGCCGGTCTGGTTCCAGGTCTGGCCGAGGTCGTTGGAGCGGTAGAGTTTTCCGTCGGTTGGGTTGGCCAGGTACAGTTTCCCGGCGGACTCGTACAGCAAGCCGGTTTTGGGACTGACGAGCGTCCACTGAAAATCCGGGCCGCCGAGCGCTGCGCGGTAGATTCCGAAGCGTCCGGAACCGATCAAGTGGTTGCCGATTTTCACGGTTTGATCGGCAAAATACAGGTCGACGTTTTGCGTCCAGTCGCTGTTGTTGAGTTTGCGTTTGAAAAGTCCCTGCCCGTTTTGGCCTCCGAAGAGCATCCAGTCGTCGGCAGTTCGCAGAAACACCTGTCCGGCCATTTCGCCGGGTATGCCCTTGCCGAAGTCGCCCCAGGTTCGCTGGCCGTTTTTTTCAATTTCGATGCCGCCCAACTGTGCCAGCAAGGTTGCTCCGCCGGAAAACGCAATGCCGTTGGGGACAAAGTCGGAAACGATTTTTTGCCAGTCCGTCAGGCCGTTCCACGAATACCAGGCACTTTGCCCGGACTGGTCTTTGCCGAAAAACGGCCGTCCGCCGGTAAGCCCGGTGATGTTCAGCAGGTTCGGCGTCGTGACCCAGGTTTTCCCGCCGTCAGAGGTTCGGCGAAACACGTTGGCCTGTTGCACGGAATCGTAGCAGGCAATCAGGATGGTGTCGCCTGCCGAGCCAAGGCCGATGTTGTTGTTGAGGCCATACGCCACCGTGTCCCAGGTGACGCCGCGGTCGGGCGAGTGGATGACGTACGCGTAATTGTCGGCCCAGATGTGTCCGCCCTGAACGATGCTTTCGTGGAAATAAAAATCGGCCGGTGTGGGTACAGGTACCCAGCCGGTTTGCGGGGTAAAAAACTGGAGGTTCGGCCCGTTGGAAAAGTAGAGGGTGTCGCTCCAAACGTTCATCCGCGAGTAGTAGTAATTAAATGCGAAAGGCACCTGATAGTAAGCGCCGTTCGAACCTTGATTGTATCTGCGAAAAAGCGAAACACCGTTCACGTCATTGATGTACGTGTAGAGGTCGCCGTTTTTGGGGTTTATCGTCAAGCCGAGTCCGTCAATTAATCTATTCCAGTTTGCCCCTCCGTTGGTGCTGCGATAAACTACTCCGGCGCCGGAGGTGGCAAACAAATCGCTGTTCCATACCTGGATATTGGTGATATTGGGTCGGCAAGGCAAGTCGTACGAGTCCCATTGGGCATGAGCCGTTTGAAAACCGGCCAGTATGGCAAATGCGGAAAAAATCAAACGAAAAAAAGAGCAAGGCATGGTGTTTTCGAAATGCTTTGGTTGAAAAATGTACAGGTGAAAAAATTAAACTCTGGCGAGGCGGTTGGCAAATGTACTCGTTTTCCGGAATCAGAAGTACCGCCGGAAACTCATGGAAAAACTGCCGGCTTCCAGTTTTTTCGAGGCGCCAGAATCGTGGTACAGGGTGCAGGATACCGTGCCGCGTACGGTCATGTACACCCCGAATGGCGTGCTCAAAAGTTCGGTGCCCGATACGTTGAAAACAGCATCGCCCGCCTGCGTGCCGCCTGCAGACGACCACAAGTCGGCGCCGTCGAACCAGGAAACTACCACCTTGCCCTGACTGTCGCCAAAGGGCCATGTGCCGGAGTGGAAAAGGGTGGGGAAAACAGCCTGCTCGTCGCTGCAGTCGCCGGAAAACAGG
>CAYMQY010000096.1:0-3137 GCA_964392655.1 uncultured Saprospiraceae bacterium | reverse complement strand
GTGGATGGACAGGTTGTTTTTGACATGGTGATTCAAGTTTTTAAGTGTGCATGTATGGGGGGAGATCAAGTGGCCGGCAGGATTGTTACCCTTCCTGGAAACCTCTATTTTTTAAACAGATACCGGTATACATAGTCGCAATCCAGCAAGCAGTCGGCGTAGAGGTTGTGGTATGTCCGCTTCCAGATGTAGTAGGGCCTTGAGCAGATGACGGGCAGGGGAATTCCTTTTGCTTTTTTTATTTTGATGAAAAAAATCGGGATGGTCCTCCCCATGGTCGCGAGGGTCTTCGATCGGATACGCTTCATTTGCAAGTCTCTGACTTTCATTTTTTTACCTGCGTATCCCGTTTCACCGGTCAGAGACCGGCAGACAGCCCGTATCGGGCCAAAGGCCCTCACGAGCGGGGCGGGAGCCGAACACTTGCGCCCAGCGGGAAAAGGCCCTCACGAGCGGGAGCCGAACACTTGCGCCCAGCAGGGCACTTCGCGCCAGCGGTTATTTACTAAGCCAGTCATTGACCATCTTAATCTCCATATCCATGAAAATACTTGGACGCAATATAGGCGAATACCAGGTTGGCGTTCCAAGCGAATTAGTCATAAAATTGATAGGAGTTCCTGATCTAAGATTGTATTGTAACCAAAGCCTATTATATGCTAGTTGAGGTGCTATTCTATTACCCCATTGCAAAATTGCTGGCATCTGAATAGTTGCTAATTTATACTTATCAGCGGTCTCTCTAACCAATGGCATACTTCGGCCCAGCAATAAACCGGAAGAACCAATTCCAGATAACGTCCCTGTGTAATACTGATAGCGAACAATTACATTGGCAGAAAGTGTTAATGCCCCATCTCCAATAGCAGTCAAAGCAACTGGAGCTGCAACGGCGGCTCCGCCGAGAACAAAAGGTGTTGCAATTGCAACTACTCCGCCGATAGGTGCTTTATCGGCAAAAGCATAGGCTGCTGTTTGAAAATTTGTTCTTTTATAGTTTGGGCTATTTTTCCAAATATTACCTCCTGTTTGATCAAATTCCCATTTACCTTTTCCCCCCATCCAAAATACTTCATCTAACCATCCCTTTGGGGTATGTCCTTCCGGTTCTGGTTTAATTTCTACTTCAGGGAAAGTAAACGGAGGTGCAGTTTTCCCAGTATAACCAGTCCCGTCATTAGTTTCCCAAGTTCCCGTGGTATTGCCACAGCCTTCATTAGCAGTAGAAACACCATCTCCATTGTCATCATGTTTATTATTAGGATCTTTTTTATCTAAACCAAAAGGATCGATAAAGGATATTGGGTTATTTGCAAAAGCTGTAAATGGGCTTTCATATGGTTTAATGATGGGATCAACGTTCCAGCGTTTTCCCAACCGGGCATCGTATTCCCAGTTTTCAGCAGAGTATAGGTTTCCATTGCCAGAAACCTCGTCATCCCTCTCCTGCCCATTAAACCCAAACCTCCCCGCTCCGCTCGTCGTCGTCCGCCCCACCATCAGCATCCCGAATGCGTAATAATCCTGCGCCCCCACCGTATCCGCCCTGAATGCCGTCACCGTGGCGCCTGAAGGTATCGGCACTTTACGGTCGCTTATCACCGCCAGCACGTTGCCAAGGTGGTTGCTCTCTTCGTAGCGGCGTTTGCCGGTGATGTGGTAGGTATGGTCGGTCCGGTTCCCAATCGGCGGCAGGCAAGGTCCGGCTATGCATTTTTCCGCCCGGTACTCGCCTAAGCGGCTGCTGCCGAATAGCCAGGATGATTCCAGAATGACACTACCATTTGCCAGTCGGCGATAGGTGGCCAGCACATTGCCGGAGGCATCAAGGGCGTGGTAGGTGCTGACCCCGTTCACGGTTTTCAGCACGCGGTTGCCCATGGGGTTGTAGCCGAAGTCAATGGTTTGTGCGGGCGCGGCATCTACGATTTTGGATACCTTGCCTTGCAGGTTCCACTGGATAGCCAGTTTTTCGGCAGCATCGGCGATGAGGTTGCCGATGGGGTCGTAAGTGTAATTGTTGGCGGTGGTTTGGTCGTCAATGTCTACGGTATAATTTCCACTCAATCCGGTGGTTTGTTCCGTCACCTGGCGGAGTTGGTTTGTGCCGGAATAGTAATTGTATTTCAGGTCGTCCATGTCGTACGCGGTGGCTGTCGAAGCGACCTTGTCGCCGTTGCGTTTTTGCCGGAGGATGTTGCCGTTGGGATCGTATTCGAAGACGTTTTCCCAGCGCTTGTCGGCCACGCCCGATGTCCACAGGTTGCTTATTTTGTTGTAGGACGGCTGGTTGTACGTGGCCTTGAGGAGGCGGTTGAGTTGGTCGTAGGCGTAGTCGCTCACGAGGGGCAGGCCGGTGCTGATTAAGAACGGCTCGATGGCGGTAGTCATTTGGCGGATGTTGCCGTTGAACAGGCCGGGCGCCGTGGCCGGAATGTTCATGTTCGTGGTGCCCGTGCCGATAGCTTTGTAGTCGCCGTCGTAGTAACTGAGCAGGTAGCCGAAGGCATCGCGGGCGAAGTTGCCGGCGGTGGTACTTTGGCCGTCTCTGCCCATGTCCTGATCGGTCCGCAGGCTGCCGGAGTTCACGCCCTTGATCCAGCCGTGCAGGGTATAGGCGTAGTCGAGGCCCTGCACGCGGGCGTCGCCAAGTTCGGTGCGGGCGAGGGGGCCGTGTTTGTAGTACTGGTAGGCCGCGTCTTTGTCCCAGAAAATGCCGTCGGGACTGGTGCGCACTTCGGTAAGGCGGTTGTCGGCATCGTAGGTGTAGCGGTGCAGAAACTGGTCGCCTTTGTAGCGCTGGTACGCCAGGCTTTTGACCTTGCCGCTCACGAGGTCGTAGTCATACTCCACGGTTTTGTCGTCGAGCAGGAAGGATTTTTGTACCAGCGTTTTCACGTTGCCGTGGATGTCGTAGCTGTACAGTACCTGCGAGATGGTTCCGGTGGCAGGGCTGGTGTTGGGCTGCCAGGTGACGCACACGACGCGGCCGCGCAGGTTTTCCTGCTTGCTGCCGGGAAAACGGGCGGCGTAGGCGTTGGTGGTGCGATCGTACTCGGTTCGGGTGATTTCGGTTCGGGTGCCGGCATTCACAAAGGCATCCCAGTTTTTGTAGTCCATGGCCTTGGTTTTCAGCG
>CAYMQY010000095.1:12801-15812 GCA_964392655.1 uncultured Saprospiraceae bacterium | reverse complement strand
ACTTTCTGGAGAAGGCGCTGGACCAATACCTGCCGATTCCCGAGCCAATTCTGAAAGAACCCCTTTTCGCCAAACTCCGCAAAACCAACCGCTTCCGTGAACTGCTGGCGAAGCATTTCCCGGAACACGGAAAGTGGTCCGAATAGTTGATCGCCGGCACACCTGTCCGACAAAATAAATCAACATAAAAACGCATACACCCAAAAACAATACCCCGTAGTTTTAGCCCCTTATCCCGACAAGTACTACTACCATTCAGCCTGCTCCAGGCAAGTACGCACAACCAAACTGCTGCAAGCCCTTTGCTTGCGACGCTCTCCTGTTTTATCAACGGCGCCCGACACGCTTCCTTCGGCGCCGTCCGGTTCCGCGCGTCATGACCGCCCACACGGGTGTCAGGATTTTGCGCCCTTCCGGTACTAATACGACACGCTTTTGTCCTGCGCTTCGGCGAGACTATCGGCACTTGAACGGTATACACCTGCCGGTTCGAATCTGATAACCGCCCGCCAAAGTCGGGGATTTATTCCCGGGAAAGTTTGCCTTCACGATCCCTTCGACATCCTTCTCTTTTCACCAAACTTGCTTACGTCATGAAAAAAAACGGAATCCTGTTCATCCTGTTACTGCTCCATAGCCTGGCGCTATGGGGGCAAAATGCCCTCCGGGGTACGGTACTTGGCCCCGACGGCGCGCCTTTGGTCGGCGCCACGGTGTTGGTCAGGGGCACCACCACCGGTGCTACCACCGACAACACGGGCGCCTTCACTTTCGACCTGCCGCCCGGCGACCAGGTGCTGATCGTCACCTACACCGGCTTCGGCACCCGGGAGGTGCCGGTGCGTGCGGGCATGACAGGGCCTATTGAAATCACCCTGGAAGAAGGCGTCATCCTGCGCGAAGCCGTCGTGACGGCCCTCGGCATCACCCGTTCGGAGAAATCGCTGGGCTATGCGGTAGCGCAGGTGGATGGTGAAGACCTGACCAGGGTGAGCGACGCCAACATCGTCAACCAGTTGGCCGGGCGCGCGGCCGGGGTCACGGTTATCGGTTCCAGCGGCAACCTCGGCTCCTCGGCACGGGTGACCATCCGGGGCCTGCGCTCCATCAGCGGCAACAACCAACCACTTTTTGTGGTGGACGGCGTACCGATGGACAATTCCAATTTTACCAATGTTGCGCAAACCGTTGGCGCTTACGGGGCATTGGAAGACAGCCAGTACGACTACGGCAACGCCATTCAGGACCTCAATCCTTCCGACATCGAAACCGTCAGCGTGCTCAAAGGCCAGGCAGCCGCCGCGCTCTACGGTTCGCGCGGGTCCAATGGCGTCATTATGATCAGCACCAAAAAAGGCGGCAAAACCCGCAAAGGCATCGGTGTGACGGTGGGCAGCAGCCTCACCTTCGAGGAAATATCCGTGTTGCCCAGATACCAGAACCGCTACGGCGGAGGCGTGGACCTGTTGCCCTACGGCCGTTCCGACAATTCCGGCTTTTACCAGTTTCCGATTGTTTTTTACAACGACGACGGCTCCGTGAGCGCTTCGTACCAGTCGTTCGACCTCGTGCCGGTGTATGGCGTGGACGAGAGCAACGGCGTGCGGTTTGCTACTTCCACCGACCAGCATTTTCAAAACCTGGCTGGTTATGCCTACGAAAACGGACAGCTGCAATTCGGCTTCCCGAATGGCACCGGTCCCAACCAGTCCAACCTGTACTACCGCAACTGGAACTCCTGGGACGCCTGGAACACTCAGAATTTCAACAAGTCCGTCCTCTGGCAAGCCGGCGACGATCCCGGCGACTATTTTCAGACCGGCGTCACCAGCAACCAGAATATCGCCCTCGACGGCGGCGGCGACCGGGCAGCCTTCCGGCTCTCCTACAACCGCTACGACCAGCGGGGCATTTACCCCAACTCGCACCAGGAGCGCAATTCGCTTGGGTTCAACGGCTCCCTGCAGATGAACGACAGGTTGTCCGCCTCGGTAGGCGTCAACTATGTCAACACCCGCACACTGGGCCGCAGCGCCGTAGGGTACGACGCCCGCGGCGGTTTCAACCCGGCCCAGAATTTCAACCAGTGGTGGCATACGCAGTTGCGCTTCTCCGAACTGATGCAGTACGAAAACCCCGACGGCACCCAGCGCACCTGGAACCGCCGCGGCCCCGACGATCCCAACCCGCAATACTGGGACAACCCCTACTGGTCGCGCTACAAAAACTACCAGAACGACGGGCGCGACCGCTTTTTCGGCAATTTGGCGCTCAACTGGAAAATCAACTCCTGGCTGAGTGTTACCGGACGAGTGCTGCAGGACTACTACGACGAGTTCCGCGAAGAACGCATCGCGGTGGGCAGCGTAAGCCCCTCGAAGTACAGCCTCGACGAGTACAATGTCGGCGAAACCAACACCGACCTCATCCTGCGCGCAGAACGCAATGTGGGAGAAAACCTGTCGCTGACCGCTTTTGTGGGAGGCAACAAACTCTGGCGCAAGACCATGCGACACCGGGGCGTGACGCGGGGCGGTCTGAGCGTGCCCGGCATTTATACTCTGCAAAACTCCCGCGAACGCCCACTGGTACAAACCATCGTTTCTGAAAAACAAATCGAAAGCGTGTTCGGCGGCCTTTCCCTCGGCTGGCGCAACATGCTGTACCTCGACCTGACGGGCCGGCAGGACTGGTCCAGTACCCTGCCCGACGCCAACAACGGCTACTTCTACCCGTCGGCTTCCCTGAGCTATGTTTTTTCCGAAATGCTGAGCCTGCCGGGTTTGTCTTTCGGCAAACTCCGCCTCGGCTGGGCCAGGGTGGGCAACGACACCGACCCGTACAACATTTACACCACCTACACCCCCAAAGACAATTTCGGCAACCTGCCCGTGTTTACCGTGCCCAATACGCTGAACAACGCCAAGCTCCTGCCGGAACAAACCTCCACCATTGAGGCCGGCCTCGACCTGCGGTTTTTTAAAAACCGGCTCGGCCTTGACTTCACGGTG
>CAYMQY010000095.1:2193-12791 GCA_964392655.1 uncultured Saprospiraceae bacterium | reverse complement strand
TATTCGGGCAAAACGGTGAACCAGATCATCCCGCTCAACACCACGCCGGCTACCGGGTACAACTTCCAATTCATCAACGCCGGTGAAATCTCGAACAAAGGCATCGAAATCGCAATCAGCGCTACGCCGGTTCAAACCCGTGATTTCTCCTGGGAAATCGGGTTCAACTTCGGCAAAAACGTGAACGAGATTGTGGACCTGAACGCCGACGACCCCGACCTGACCAGCCTGCCCATTGCCGGCCTGGTCTTTACCGGCGCCTTGCGGGCCGACGAGGGGCAACCCTACGGCACCATCATCGGCACCAACTACCTGTACGACAAAAACGGGAACCGGCTCATTGATCCCAACTCGGGTTTCTACCTCACCAGCCCCGAACTGATGCCGGTGGGCAACATTACGCCCGATTTCACCGGCGGCCTCACCAACACCTGGCGCTGGAAAGGGCTGAGCCTGACCGCTTTTTTCGACTTCCGAAAAGGCGGCGACATCGTGTCCACGACCAACCTGTGGGGGCGTTATTCCGGCCTTTTTGCCGAAACTGCCGAAGGCGACAACCGCGAAAACGGCGTGGTCAACCCAGGCATACTTGCCATGGTGGATGCCGACGGGCTGCCTATCCTGGAAAATGCCGGCAACCCGAACACCCCGCTCGACAATGTGTACGCCTCCTCCGGCACCGCCAACAACATCACGGTGAACGACCAGGCCAATCGCTTTTTCAGCGGCGGCTACATCATCACCGCCGCCGATGTGTACGACGGCTCCTTCATCAAACTGCGCGAACTGAGCATCGCCTACACCTTCCCAAAGCAGTGGCTGAAGCGGGTGGGCATGCAAGACCTCACCCTGGCGCTCGTTGGCCGCAACCTGTTCATCCTGCACAAAAACATCCCGTACCTCGACCCCGATAACGCCATCAGCACCGCCAATATTCAAGGCTCCGAAGGCGGACAGGTGCCGGCGGTGCGCAGCTACGGCGTAAACCTCAGTTTCAAATTTTAAAAACAACACGGCAATATGAAACAAGTCAAATATCTGCTCACCACGCTCGCCCTTTTCGCGGCAGTTTCCTGCGGCAAAAACTTCGGCGACCTCAATTCCGACCCCAACAACCCCGACCAGGTACCGGTTGAGTATCTGATGACCAATGCCCAGTATGTGTTTGCCTTTCAAATCAGCGGCTACGCAAACACGTACTTTTCAGGCCTTTGGGCGCAATACTGGTCGCAAAACAACTACACCGATGAAAGTCGCTACCAGTACCGGCCGCCTACCGTGAATGGCATGTGGTCCTTGTATTATTCCGCAGTCGGAGCGAACCTGCGCGAAATCCAGCGCCTCGTGTCTGAAAGCGCCATTGCTGCGGAACCCCGATCCCAAAACCGGATCGCTGTGGCCAAAATCCTCGAAGTGGCGGTCCTGCACGAACTCACCGACATCTTCGGCCCCATCCCCTACACCGAGGCATTTCTGGCCGACCAAAACCGCACGCCGCAATACGAGAGCCAGCAGGCTGTGTACACCGCCTTGCTGCGCGACCTGAAAGCGGCCCTTCTCCTGATAGATGAAACTGCCGAGGGTTTTGGCCCGGGCGACATCATCTACGGCGGCGACATGGGGCGCTGGCGCAAATTCGGCCAGGCACTCCGCATGCGCATCGCCCTGCGCATGGCCGATGTGGACGAAACGACCGCCCGCGCCGAACTGGAAGCCGCCTGGGCAGCGGGTGCGTTTGCGAGCAATGCCGACAACGCCGCCTTCCGGTATCGCAGCGGGCAACCCAACAACCACCCGCTCAACCAGTCCCGCTCGGAGCGAGGCGATGCCGACTGGGGCATGAGCGATGTGTTCATTGACAGTACCCTGTTGCCGCTCAACGACCCGCGGCTACCCGTTTTTGCCGACGAAAAAGTGGCGGGCGGCGGCTACAAAGGGCGCCCTTACGGCCAAAACAGCGGCAATGCCGCTTCGGAATCGCCCGACCTGTATTCCCAGCCCAGCGGTGCGGTGGTGGTCCGAAACGGCGCGAGCAACTTCAAGCCGCACGATGTGCTGGCTCCGGATGCCCTGTCCCGGTTCATGAGCTACGCCGAGGTGTGCTTCATCCTTGCCGAGGCAAAAGAACGCAACTGGAGCGTACCCGGTACCGCTGCCGAATGGTACCATGCAGGCATTACGGCCTCGCTCGAAGAGTGGGGTGTGACGGATCCTGCTGTAGCGGCAGCATATCTGGCACAACCGTCTGTGAACTACGCGACGGCAACGGGCGACTGGAAGCAAAAAATCGGGGTGCAGAAGTGGATCGCCCTGTTTACCCAGGGCATTCAGGGCTGGTGCGAGTGGCGGCGGCTCGATTTCCAGAAACTCCGGTTGCCGGTGGACGGCGTCATTCAGGATGTGGGCAACAAGGTAGCCCCTGTGCGTCTCAGTTATCCTTCCGACGAGCAATCACAAAACCGCACAGGCTACCAGCAGGGCGTGGGCCTGCTCGACGGGCCGGACCGCCTGTTTACGCGGGTATGGTGGGATGTGCAGTAGGATGTTGGAAGGATTCGCGGGTCCGCTCCGTTTGTCGTTCCGAAGGAACCCGTCCACTCTACTGTGGGCGAGCCGGGAAAAAAACCCGCCGTAGAGCGGACGGGTTCCTTCGGAACGACAAACAGGGTGGGGCCCTTGATAACAGCGATAACGGTACTTTTTGATATGCACTCAGGCAAATACAGATTGAACTAACACTCAAACGGAATATGAAAATCACGACATTATCCGTGCTGCTGTTACTGGCAATTACACTTTCCGCCCAAACAGAAAAAGGCGCCACACCGCTCACTCAAAACTCAAAACCTGAAACTCAATACTCGACAAGAGCCGTCGTCGTCGGTATTTCCGACTATCAAGACCCGGCCATCCCCGACCTGCAATTTGCCCATCGGGATGCGGAGGCGTTTGCCGAATGGCTGAAAAGCCCGGCGGGCGGCAGCGTGTCGGAGGACAACATCACCTTGTTGATTAATAAAAAAGCCACGCTGGGAAAAGTCGCCATGGAGATATGGAACTTGCTTGACAAATGTGCCGCAGGCGACCAGGCCGTCATTTACTTCAGCGGACACGGTGATGTGGAAACCAAAATCATGGCCCAACCGGGTTACTGGTTGTGCTGGGACGCCCCGCCGTACGCGTACATGAGTGGCGGTTGCTTCAATGTGCGCGATTTGCAGGACATTATCAACACCCTTTCTCAAACCAACAATGTTCGCGTGCTGGTTATCAGCGATGCCTGCCATGCCGGCAAACTCGCTGGAAGCGAGGCGGGCGGCACCCAGATCACTGCTGCCAACTTTGCGAGACACTGCACCAACGAAGTTAAAATTCTGTCTTGCCAACCCAATGAATTCAGCGTGGAGGGAACCCAGTGGGGCGAAGGGCGGGGCGTGTTTTCCTACCACCTCACCGACGCGCTGTACGGCCTCGCCGACCGCAATGGCGACGCGCTGCTCAACCTGCTGGAAGTGGAAAACTACCTCGAAGACCGGGTGCCCGCCGAAACGGCCCCCCACCCCCAACTGCCCTTCGTGGTGGGCGACAAAATGACCCAACTGGCGCGGGTGGATGCCCGTTTGCTCGAACAGGCCAAAGCCGGCAAGGCCAATCGGCAGCCACAGCTGGAAATGGCCGGCCAACGAGGTCTGGAGTCGTGGCTGTTGGCGCTGGGGGATTCCAGTATTGCGGCACTATACGCCGCATTCAACACCGCGCTTGAACGCGGCGAACTACTCGCTCCGGCCGGCCGCTCGGCAGATGATTATTACCGTCAACTGATCGCCAGAGCCGAGGTAGCCCCCCTGCACGGCCTGATGACCCGAAACTTCGCCGCTGCCCTGGTGGACGAAAGCCAGCAAGTGACGAACAAACTGCTCAAGACCGACCCGCAAATTGTAAGCGACATGTGGTCGAAGCCGTTCACATTTGACCATGTTCCCGGCTATATCGGCCGCGCCATTGAACTGTTGGGGGAGCAGCATTTCATGTACAAGCATTTGAAAACAAAAATGTTATTCTTCGAAGCAAAGACACTCCGAAAGGAGAATTTCCCGAACCTGATGCGCGACTCCTTGCCCGGCATGGCTGTAAACAAATTGGAAAACGCCCTCCATTTCGACTCCCTTGCCGCTTATGTATATGCGGAACTCGGGGTAATGCAATTTTATAGATTCAGCAATTTTGATGCGGCGTTGGCGTACGCCAAAAAAGCACTGGCTATTTCTCCCAACTGGGCTTATGCGCATTATCTCGCAGGGGTTTGTTACCGGGGGGCCAGTTTTTCGGATGGTGTGCACCATCTTCAAAGAGCAATTGAGCTGGATTCCACTTTTTTATTGTCTTACCAGGAATTGTCTAAACTGGCCCAACGGCATGGTGCAACTGAACTTTGCCTATACTATCGGGATAGGTACATCCAAAAAGTACAGGCATTGATTGACTCCATACCGGAGACAGTGCCCGTGTATTACCGGACCCAATTAGGGGCTGAACTCTGGGCAGCGGGCAGGTTGAACGAGGCTGAAGCAGTATTATTGATCGCCGAAAAACTTTCAAAGGGGCAGGACCTCGCGGTTTATCAATACCTCGGTGTTGTCTATATTGGCCTTGAACAGTACGAAAAAGCATTGGTTGCCGCGGAAAAACAGATCGAATTGGCGCCTATGAGTAGTGAAGGATACATGCAAGCGGCTTCAAGTTATTATATGTTGAGGCAGCATGCCAAAGTAGTTGAATTCCTGGAAAGAGTCATTTCTTTTAAAAACCGGCCAACGACATACGATCTTTACCTGTATCTAAGGCTGGGAGAAAGTTACGAGGAGTTAGGTCGTCGGGACGCAGCAAGACCCGCATTCAAAAAAGTCCTCGAATTGTTGCCCGATTTTTCCGACCACTACGAGATGAACACGATAGGTCGTGCCTATCTCAGACTGGACGACCAGGCAGCCATGCAACGGACGATTGACGAAGGGTTAAAGCGATTCCCCAATGATATGTGGGTTTACTATCAGGCAGGTTGCCTCTACTCGCTGGCGAAGGATGAAAAACGTGCTCTCGAATGGCTGGGAAAGGCCTTCCAAAATGGTTTTACCGATTTTGATTTGATTGTGGAAGACACCGATCTGGACAACGTCCGCCAATCCACCGCCTTCAAGGCCCTGATGAAAAAATACTTCCCCGAGCAGTTCAAAGACTAAACCCGTCCGCT
This sequence comes from uncultured Saprospiraceae bacterium, assembly GCA_964392655.1. Taxonomy (GTDB): domain Bacteria; phylum Bacteroidota; class Bacteroidia; order Chitinophagales; family Saprospiraceae; genus M3007. The sequence continues at coordinate 7,540 of CAYMQY010000095.1, read as the reverse complement.
ATGAAAAACGCAGCCTTCCTGCTTGCCATCCTCCTGCTGGCCGCCGCCACGCTCTCCGCCCAAGATACCAAGGGCGCTCAACCACTCAACCCGTCAACCACTCAACCAGTCAACCAGACCCGCGCCGTTGTGGTCGGCATTTCCGATTATCAAGACCCGGCCATTCCCGACCTGCAATTTGCTCATCGCGATGCGGAGGCCTTTGCCCAATGGCTGCAAAGCCCGGCGGGCGGCAGTGTGTCGGAGGACAACATACAACTCCTGCTCAACGCTCAGGCGACCAAGGGGAAAGTAAGCATGGCGCTCACCTGGCTGTACGAACAGAGCAAACAGGGCGACCGCGCCATCATCTATTTCAGCGGGCACGGCGACGTGGAAAAAAAACTCTTCAGCCAGCCAGGCTACCTCCTTTGCCGGGATGCCCCGCCGGTGGTCTACATGAGCGGCGGCACACTTTCCGTCAGCGAACTTCAGGAAGTGATCGCTACGCTTTCCTTAGCCAACAAGGCCGAGGTGCTCGTCGTCACCGATGCTTGCCGGGCCGGGGCGCTGACCGGGGCGCCGACGGGAGGCCCGCAGCAGACAACCGCCAGCCTGCAGCAGCAGTTCGCCAACGAGGTAAAAATCCTCTCCTGCCAGGCCAACGAGTTCAGCATCGAGGGCGAGCAATGGGGCGGCGGCAGGGGAGCGTTCAGTTACGTACTCGAAGACGCGCTGTACGGACTGGCCGACCGGGACAAGGACGCCCAAATCAAACTGAAGGAACTCGGCAGGTACCTCGAAGACCAGGTGCCCGCCCAGACCGACCCGCAGGTGCAAAACCCCGTCGTTATGGGCGACCGCGAGGCATGGATCGCCTCGGTGGACAAACAAATACTGGCGCAACGGGAGACCGGGAAAACCCGGCGGCAGACTAATTTTTCCACCGGCGATATGCGGGGTATGGAGGCTTTGGTCATCGCCCAGGCGGATTCCAGCATCCAGAGTATCTACCAAACCTACCTCGCCGCCGCAAGCGCGGGCGATCTGATGCGGGCCGACAGCGGCAAATTGTCGGCCAACGCGTGCTACGAGATTTTGATCCACGAACCGGGCATCGGGACCATGCACGGCTTTTTGAAGCGACATTTCGTGGCGGCATTGGTGGACGAAAGCCAGCAGGTGATGAACAGGCTGCTTAAAACCGATCCGATGGTAGTGGGTGACATGTTCTCCCGTACCACCGTTTTTGAGCACATCCCGGGCTATCTGGAGCGGGCGGCGGAGATTCTCGGCGAAGGGCATTTCATTTACAAAAATTTGAAGGCCAAGCAGCTGTTTTTCGAAGCCAAGACCATCCTGCCCGAACATCACCCGGGCCTGTCCGCTGATTCGGTGGCCCGACTCGCAGCCCGAAAATATGAGCAGGCGCTGGAGTACGACCCGCAGGCGGCCTACGTCCACGTGGAGCTTGGGTTCCTGTGTTTTTACAAACTTGTTGACTGGCCTCGGGCCAGGTCCCATGCCGATCAGGCGCTCGAACTTGTGCCCGATTGGCTGTACGCTAACTACCTCGCCAGCACCACCCGCCGGAACGAAAGCAGTGACGAAGGTCTGGGGCTTCTGATGAAATGCCTGGAAATGGATTCCACATTTTTGCCGCCCTATGAAGAACTATTCTTCCACTACCTGTATAGAGGCAAGCCTACTTCGTCCAATTATTACCGGGACAAGTTCATCCAAAAAGCACAGGAACAGATTGCCGCCGACCCGATACACGTCCCAGTCGTCTACTGGAATTTTTTGGGCGGGATGTTGTATTACGCCGGCAGGCACAGGGAGGCGGAGCGGGTGTTGCTAACCGCGGACAGCCTGTCGAAAGGCACAGATTGGGGAGCCTGCAGCTATCTGGCCCAGGTCTATTCCGCTCTGGGCGAATGCGAGAAGGCCAAGGCTTATTTCAAACGGCAGGTGGAACTGGCGCCACACAACACAGGAACTATTATAAATGTAATCGCTTGTCTGGACAAAGAGAACAACAAACAGGAAATAGTTGAACTTCTCGAGTGGCTTAACACAGCTACCGGGCAAACAGATGTTTACATCATGGCATTACTGGGCGAAACACTCCAGGCGCTTGGCCGACAGGAAGAAGCGAGCCTTCTTTTCAGAAAAATACTCGACATGCTGCCCGATTTTTCCAGCCCCTACGAAATGAACATGAAAAGCCGTTCCCACCTCGGGCTGAGCGACCGGGCTGCCATGCAGCGGACGATTGACGAAGGCTTGAAAAGATTCCCCAACGATATGTGGGTGTACTATCAGGCAGCCTGCCTTTACTCGCTGGCGAAGGACGAAAAGCGTGCCCTCGAATGGCTGGAAAAGGCCTTTGAAAATGGGTTTGCCGATATTACATTAATTGGTGCCGACTCTGATCTGGACAACATCCGCCAATCCACCGCCTTCAAGGCCCTGATGAAAAAACACTTCCCCGAACAGGTCAAAGACTAAACCCGCCCGCTATGAAAAACGCAGCCTTCCTGCTGGCCATCCTCCTGCTGGCCGCCGCCACGCTCTCCGCCCAGAATACCAAGGGCGCTCAACCACTCAACCCGTCAACCAATCAACCAGTCAACCAGACCCGCGCCGTTGTCGTCGGTATTTCCGACTACCTGTCCCCGGCTATCCAGGACCTGCAATTTGCCGACCGCGATGCCGAGGCTTTTGCCGCCTGGCTCCAAAACCCCGCCGGCGGGCGCGTGCCGGCAGACAATGTCAAGTTGCTCACCAATGCGAAAGCCACGGGAGGTCAGTTCAACACGGCGCTGAGTTGGCTGATTGAGGAAAGTAAAGCAGGCGATCAGGCGCTTATTTACTTTTCCGGGCATGGCGACGTGGAAACCACCACCAAGTTCAATCGCGGTTTTCTGCTTTGCTATGACTCGCCGCCGACCAACTACCCGGCGGGCGCGTACTCCCTCACGTTCCTGCAGGATGTTATTTCCACCCTCTCGGAAGCCAATGTGAAAACAATCGTCATCACCGATGCCTGCCGGTCCGGCAAACTGGCGGGCAACAGCATCGGCGGCGCTCAACGCACCGCCGCCAACCTGGCCCAACAAGTCGCCAACGAAATCAAGATACTTTCCTGCCAGTCCAACGAATACAGCATCGAAGGTACGCAATGGGGTGGCGGGCGCGGCGTATTCAGTTATCACCTCGTGGACGGGCTCTACGGCCTGGCGGATGGCAATACCGATCTGGCAGTCAGTCTGTCCGAAGTGCGGCGCTACCTCGAGGACCATGTCACCCCGGAAGTAGCACCGGTAAGCCAAATCCCCATGGTGGTCGGCAATTCGGCGGAAAAACTCGCTCTGGTGGACCAAGCAGTACTGGAGGAGTATAAAAAAGAAAAGTCAACGCATGGAAGCGCCTTGTCCAAAGTAGATGTGCGTGGCCTGGAAGATGACGTGCTGGCGAAAACCGATTCGCTGACTCGTCTGAAATATGCCGACTTCAAAAATGCTCTTGCCGCGAAAAACTTCTTCGATGACCCGGACGCATCTGCCGACACCCTGTACCGACAGTTGATAACAGTATCCGCGCTCAAACCCCTGCACGCCGCCATGCGGCGCAATTTCGCAGCGGCCTTGCAGGATGAAGTTCAGTTGGCCCTCAACGCCTTGCTCGCCGACGACCCCTACGAAACGAACAACTTTATTTACAACCCTGCGAAATACGCCGATTACCCCCGATACCTCCACCGCACCATCGAACTGCTGGGCGAACAGCACTACATGTACCCAACCCTCCGGGCGAAAGAGCTCTTCTTTGAAGGCTTCACGATCGCCAAGTCCCTCCGCACGGAAATCGCGACCGCCGATATGCAGGATTCGGTGCGCGAACGCGCCAAGGAAAAAATGCTGGCGGCTATTGCACTGGACCCGCAGTCGGCCTGGCTCTACTATTTCATCGGAAACTTATACTGGTACAATACTCCGGCGCGAACCGATTCGCTGGTGTGGTGGTGCGAGCAGGCCATCGAGCGCGCGCCGCAGTGGCTGTTGCCTTATTTGGAGGTGGGTTATGAATACAATGTCACCCGCAACGAACCCGAAAAAGCAGAACCCTGGCTGAAAAAGGCAGAAGCCATCAACCCCAATTCTTACAATGTGCAGGAACGGCTTTCGTGGCTTTATCAATGGATGAACCGCACGGACGAGTCGCTGGCCTTGTCCGAAAACATGATCTCAAAAAGGCCCGATCTGTTCAACGCCTACTCGACGGCGGGGGTCACCTGCCTGCTGCGGAAAGAATTTGACCGCTCCGAACGGTATTTTGAAAAAGCCATAGCCCTCGAGCCAGGTACCAGCAATTTTGCCCGACAGTTCAGCATTTTTCTGTTAGCCAAAACCCGCCGGCAGCCGGCGGCCTTCGCCTTGTCGGATTTTATTTTCAACAGCCCATTGTACATTTCAGAGCGGGAAAACAGCCTTGATTATTTGAGGGTAAGTCTGTTGGCCAACCGGCAATACGAAGCCGCAGCACAAGTGGCAGAAAAAGAGTTGAAAATTAACCCCATTGATACGCACCAGTCGGATGCGGAAGCGACGCTGGGCATCGCCCGAATTATGAAAGGGAATTATCCGGAAGGCAGATCATGGATACAAAAAGCATATAAAACGGCTCCTGCGTTCGAGGCTTCGCTGCTGAGGCTGCGCCAATATGAAGCCATTGTTGCCGAAAAAGAAGGCCAGACTGCCCGCGCCGACAGCCTTTTTCGCGCGGCTTTCGGGTACCGGCTTTACAGCCTCTCCCTGGATAACAGATTGGCCGACTACACCGCAACGCTCCGGGAAGACTACGCCCGCTTCCTCCTCCGCCAAAATCGAGCGGACGAAGCCATCGGGCAAATCCAAAAACTGCAGGAAGAAGAACCAAACTCCTGGCGCGGCTATTTGTGCATGGCCGTCCTCCAGGCCGGGCAGGGCCACAAAACAGAAGCCCTCAACTGGCTGGAAAAAGCCCTCGATTGCTGGCTGCCCACGCCGGAACTGGCGACCGAGGAACCCCTTTTCGCCAAACTCCGCAAGACCAAACGTTTCCACGACCTGCTGGCCAAACATTTTCCGGAAACTTCAAAACAGTAAACTACATACCATGCGATACGTCATTCTTGCAAGCCTGCTGCTGCACACACTTTTGCTTTCCGCCCAAACGGAAAAAAGCGCCACACCACTTGAAGCTCATCACTCATCGCTCATCGCTCATCACTCCACCTACGCCGTCCTCATCGGCATTTCCGACTACCAATCCCCCGACATCCCCGATCTGCGCTACGCCCACCGCGATGCCGAAGCGTTTGCGG
>CAYMQY010000095.1:0-2093 GCA_964392655.1 uncultured Saprospiraceae bacterium | reverse complement strand
GGACGGGCTGATCACTGCCTTTGAAATCGAAGAGTATCTGGAGCGTACCGTGCAGAACGATGCCGCCCCGGCACAACAAACCCCCATAGTTATTGGCAACCGCAAAAGCGTGCTGTCCTGCACCGACCCCGCGCTCAGCGCCGTGCTCCGGCATCAGCGTCGGGCAGAAACACCCGGCCTGGAATGTGTACCCTGTGCAGAATTCTATCACGACCTGGAGCAGGCTCTGCGCGACAAATCCAATACCCTTGACTGGCTGCTCCGCGAGCCGGGGCTTACGCCTTTCGGAGAAATACCGGAGGTGCAGGCACTTGTGAAACAGTATGCCCCGGGCGTTTCGAAAGATTGATCAATGTGGCAACAACCCTTTTCTCGCAAACACGCTCACGTATGAAAACAAGATGTCTATTCCTCGCCCTGCTCCTCGGACAACTGCTCTCTGCCCAAACGCAGAAGGGTGCCCAACCAGTTAACCAGTCCACTAATCAACCAATCAACCCGTCAACCAATCCACCGGTCAACCAGACCCGCGCCGTTGTCGTCGGCATTTCCGACTACCAGCACAAGGCCATTACCGACCTGAAATTCGCCGACCGCGATGCAAAAGCCTTTGCCGACTGGTTGCGCAGCCCGGCCGGCGGAAGTGTGCCGGAGGAGCACATCACCCTGTTGGTGAATGAGCAGGCAACCGCCGGAAAAGTGTGGGCCGCTCTGGAAGGACTGACCGAAAATTGCAGCGAAGGCGACCTTGCCCTGTTGTATTTCAGCGGCCACGGCGACATCGAAAAAGTGACCATGCGCCAAAACGGCTTCCTGTTGTGCTGGGACTCTCCGGCCAATGGGTATCCGGCGGGCGGCACCCTTGCGCTGGGTTTCTTGCACGATATTGTGGAAACGCTCGGCGAGCGCAACCACAGCCGCGTCGTGCTGGTCACCGACGCCTGCCACGCCGGCAAACTCGCCGGGTCGGCCATCAACGGCACCCAAACCACCAATGCCGCACTCGCGCAGCAGTTTGCACGTGAAGTGAAGATCATGTCCTGCCAGGAAAATGAATATGCCCTCGAAGGCGAGCAGTGGGGCGACGGGCGCGGCCTGTTCAGTTTTCACCTGCTCAACGGACTTTCGGGCACGGCCGACAACAACGCCGACGGCACCATCAGCCTGCGCGAACTCAACCGCTATCTGGAAGATCATGTGACGACTGATGCCGCCCCGCACCCGCAGACCCCCGTGGTACGCGGCGACCTGAACTTTCCGCTGGCCCGGGCAGATGCCGCCTTTTTGGCCGAATGGCAAAAAAACAAGTCCACAAACCGACAAGCCTTCAAACGTACCGACATGCGGGGCTTCCTGTCCGGTCCGGATTCGTTACTTTACCGGGCGTTTGAAGCCGCACTCGACCGCCGAGATTTTCTCGATCCGGAGGGCGCCTGCGCCGAATTTTACTACCGCCAACTCATCGAACGCCCTGCGTTGCGTCAAATGCAGGGCCTGATGCGCCGCAATTACGCCGCCGCCATCATGGACGAAGTTCAGCAGGCCCTGAACGCGCTGCTCGATAATGACCCTTACGAGGGGAACAATTGGTTGTACCGCCCCGAAATATATGCCCGATACCCGGAGTATTTGCAGCGTGCGATTGAATTGCTCGGTGAAAAACATGCTCTGTATGGATCGCTAATGAGCAAAAAACGATACTTCGAAGGGTACGCCATAGCCAAAACACTGGCTGCCCAGGAAAAAGAGCCCTTACGTCGGGACTCGCTCCGGGAAGCAGCAAAACGACTCTATCAGGAAGCCATCGGCTTCGACCCCGACGCAGCATACCTGTACTATGCCATTGGCGACATGTACTTCTCGGACAACCCGTATCAAACCGATTCTGTGGTGCTATGGTGCAGCCGCGCGTCTGAAATGTCGCCAAACTGGGTGACACCACTGTTGAAAATTTCGGATGAATGGGTGAACGCTCAAGGCCAATTTGACAAAAGTGAAACCTGGATTCGCCGTGCTCTGCAAATCCTGCCCGATTCGTATCTGGCGCAGGAAAAACTCGGGTTCCTGCTTTGTTATTCGGGAATCCGGGATGA
>CAYMQY010000094.1:0-15817 GCA_964392655.1 uncultured Saprospiraceae bacterium | reverse complement strand
GGGGTAGGGGTGGGCGCCCAGCGCAGCACGTGCGCGCTGCAAAAATCCTCGGCCCATTGGTCGAGATCGGTGTCGTCGGTCAGTACCTCGAAGGAGCCGTTTTCCTGCTTGACGAACTTGTTCAGTTTGTATCGGGTATTGCGCGAAGCGCTCACCTCTTTGAACAAGGCCTCGGGGGTATCCGCTTCTACGATGGGGCACACCGAGTAATCGAGACTCATGGCGTACAACGGGCTTTGTTGGATGACCGACTCCAGTTCGTCCATGTAACCGGCCCAGGCTGGTTTGTGGTTGAGCATGAGCGCCCAGTTTTCCCGGTGTATGGTTTCGAGCAGTTTTTTAAAAAACAGGCGCGTTTCGTCAGCAGTGCAGTCGCGGTGGACGATGAAAAAATTGGCGTCGGTTTTCAGGTCGCTGAGGAAGGAGTAGTGGTCGGTGTCGCGTTTGAACAGGACGGCGCCAAGTAATTCGGTGCCGCGTTCGCACTGAAAAACGGCCACATTGTCTTTGTTCCGGTCGGCGTAGTATCGGAGGATACTCGGCGACTGAAACGGCGACCGGTGTCGGCTGTTTTGCCAGAGCCGAGTGTACCGCTCCCAGAATGCGGCGTCGGGTTGTGTGTAGAAAATTGTAAAATTCATGCGGTTTGGAATGGTGCAAGCGGTTTGACGGATTTGGCGGCAGCCGACCATCCGGCAGCCACCGAGAAAAGGTGGATGGTTTTTTCGAGGGAGATGGACAATGGGGCGCTTGTTTCGATGTACTGGGCAATGCCGGACTGCATCAGCACCTGGTGCTCATTGGCCCGGATACGCTGGGCCAAATCGCGCTGATACTTCCGGAAATAGGTTTCCACGGCATTGGAGTCGCCGGTTTCGCGGCGGAGGAATTTTTGGCGTGCCACCCGCGCCAGCAGCAACGGATGGCGCCAGGCTTCGAGCACATCGGCCGGGCTGTAACCTTTGTTGGTGGGCATCCGGTACAGTTGCTCGTCGGTGCGGCGCAGAAAAGCCGAGTAAAACACCTGCCCTTTCATGCGTCGGTTTTTCTGCTTGTCAAAAAGGCGCGCGTGCAGGCCCGACCACATCGTTTTGTTCAGTGCTTCAAAAAAACGCAGTGACAGGTAGGGCGTGCGATTGCGAAGCAGATGACTTTGCATTACCAATTCCGGGCCAAAATATTTGCGAAATATCTCCTCCAGGACAAAGCAGTAAAATTGCTGGTTCATGTCAAGGTCGGAGCGGGCGTGCAGAAATCGCTCCAGATCGGCGATCAGCGCATCCATTTCGGTGCGGAAAAAAGCCGAAGCCTGCCGCCCGGCTGCTTGCCGCAGGTAGTCTTTCCAGGAGGCGTCGTGCGCTTCGAACACCCGGATGAGCGCCTCGGTCATCATCACACCCGGCTGGTGCATAGCTCGAAAGAGTTCGCTACCGAAGTTGCCGGTCAGGATGTACTTTTTCTTTTGGGCAAGTTGCTGGGCAGCGTAGTGGTAGTGGGCGCGCCCGAAATTGCCGTTGTATTCCGAGAGTTGCACAAATGACAGCGCCGATTTCAGGGCGTGGTCGTGCACGTAGTTTTCGTCCAGATTGATAGGCCAATAACGGATTCCGAGTTCTTCGGCCTGCGCAGCCGGGAAGGTTACGTCCGACTCGCCCGGCATACCGAAACTGTAAGTCAAAAAATCCACACGGCCTGTTTTGCGTGCGGCGGCCACAAGGGTTCGCCCGTCGAAGCCGCCGGTAAACGATACGGCAAACGGCTCGTCGGGCAGGAAGAGGCGGCACTCGTTTTCAAAGATTTCGGCCAGTTCGTCCAGCACTTCGCGGCTGCTGTGGAAACCGTGCCCGAAGTAGTTTTCCAGCCCGAAAGCCCGCTCTTCTTTGGCGCCTTCGGCGGAAAGCGTCAGCCGGCGGTGCGTACCGAGCAGGCGGATACCGGTCCACCAGGTCGTACCGAACAGCGGATAGTTAAAAAGCAGCCGCTCCAGCAAGTTGCGGCGGTCGAGCCGCCCGGGGTCGGTTTGGCCCGCGAGGAAAAACGAGGCGGAACTCAGTCGCGTGCAGTTGTCTTTGTTTTGGTAGTAAATCGGGTAAATAGCGCCGAACGACGACCCGCAAAGAACAGAATTTGTTTTCAGCAAAAACCAGTAGTAGTGCCCGCGTACCTCGTTGAACAGCGCCGTCAGGTTGAGTTCGCCGTCGTGCCAGTTCGTCACACGACCGGCGGCGCGCTCCCGATCGCCGAACACGGGATCGCCTAACAGAATCAGGCGGCTGCCGTCGGACAAATCCAGTGTTTCGAGATTCTGAACGCCGGGGAATACGTACAGGGTTTGTGGTTCCGGGTTCGGCAGGGCAGCCGACTCCAGCACCCGGACCTGTACGGTGGGCGCATTGGGGGAGGATCGGTGATTGAGATAAAAAAACATATCAGCTGCGCTTGAGTAAGCGGTTTTTGTATTCGTTGGCCAGCCAAAGCGCGTAGTACGGTTGCTTGCGGTGGTGGCTGGAAAGTTTGTAGTCTAATTTTCGGTGCATCCACCAGCGGCTGATATCCCAGTCGGTGCCAATGCGGGGGATGCGGTCGGGGCGCCCGGTTTCGGTGGTCATTTTACCGACGGTAGTGGCGAGGTAGCCTGTTTCGCGGGCTACGAGATGGGCAATGTGGCTGTTGTCGCCGTGTGGCCAGCAGAGGAAACGCACGGGTTTGCGCAGGTTTTCCTCGATAATTTTTTTCGAGCCGGCTATTTCATACTGGAGCCGGGAACCGAACTCGGTATCGGATTCGACAGCCACTACGAGTTCGCCCGACTTTTGATACCGCTCATAAATCTTTCGCGCATTGCCCTCGAAAACCGGCCGGTGCTCCGGAATAGCCAGGTCGTATTTGTCGGCCAGTTGATTGACTTCCTGATAAAATGCTGGCGAAATGCGGTGCTTCTTGGCTATCACGGCGGATGTTTCCTCGAACAGCGGTGTGCCCATCGGAATCCGGTGCTCAAAATTTTCGTCGTGAATGTAGTGCGGTTTTTCCTGCAGGTTGTAGGAATTAAGAATCGGGTAAAAACCCGAGAACCCGCTGTAGTAAAACCCGCGCAGCCGGTCGGAAACGGTGTACTTGGCGTGGCTCATCGTGTGGGATTGCACATCGGCAAAGCCCGATTCCTGCATCAGCCGAAGTTCGGCCCAGGAGAGATTTCCAAGTCCCGTCAGGTCGGAGGCGGCGCAGCGGCCGGCCCACACGTCGTCGAGGTTGGGCCGCACGATGTCGCGCGGGTCCACCAATTCGGGGCATACAAACAAGGTGATCTTCATGCCGTATTTTTTGGCAATCGGAAAGGCGTACACCCAGTTGTCCAGCAGGCCGTCGTCGAAGGTGATGCACAAGGCATTCGGGTCGTTGGGGCGGGCGCCGTTTCGTATGGCGTGCCATTCGTCCAAAAAAACACCCCGGTACCCGTTGGTCTGGAAATAGTGCATTTGATCCTCGAAGCGTTTCGAGTCCATCGTGAGGAAGTTGAGCACCCAGTTGTTGAACTTGCGGGGCGCCACGGAGTGGAAATACAGGACGGGCGGACTAAGCTGTTTCATAGGTTTGTTCGATTGCAGTCAAGTGTGTTTCGATGTCGAAAAGGCTCTTGAGGCGTTCGGCTGCGGCGTAAGCCTTTTGAGCCAATGCCGGGTAATCGGCGATGGCTTTGTGGAAATTTCGGCTTATTTCGGCGTAGTTGTCGGGGTTTCCAAGGCAAAAGGCTTTTTCGCCGCCGTGGATTTCTTCGAATACGGGGATGTTGCTGGTCAGGATGGGCAGGCCGGTGAGCAGGGCTTCGGGCAACACATTGCCGAAGGATTCGTAGGCACTCAGGAAGACAAACAGGTCTACAGACTGGTAAAAACCGGCCACATCGGCAATCCAGCCGTGAAAAACAATCCGGTCGGCGAACGGCCCCCGACTTGCCTGTAGCCGCAATTCCGTATCGAGATGTCCGATGCCGGCGATATGCAGTTCCAGATCAGGGTCGTTGGCGGCTGCCTCTTCAAAAAGGCGGATGACCAGGTGTACGTTTTTGCCCTTGTCGAGCCGCCCAATGTAGGCCATGCGGCGCAGGCGCGCGCGTAGCCAGCGTTTCTCGAGAAACCGCGACAACTCGAAGCCGTTGTACACCACTTTGGGCCGGATGGGCAGCACGTCGCGCTCGAAGATGCCTGCGCTGTATCCGGAGTTGGCCACGAAGCGCACCCGAAACCACGAGGCGATACGCCAGGCTGTCATCAGGTAGAGCTTGTCTTTCCAGGTTTTCCAGTATTTGGTGCCGTGTATGTGGTAAACCGGGTTGCGGGCGCCGGCAAGTAGCAGGAGCAGCAGGATAATCGGGCCGCTGTTGAGCAGGTGAAAAAGGTCGTGTCTATGCTGCCGGGCATACTTGAAAAAGCGGGTGTAACACGTCCAGTTGTTATGGGAACCTTGCTGGTAATATTCTTCTGAACAATTAGTCAAACCATTACCGGTTGGTCGCAAACTGAAAAGGAATATCTCGCGCCGGTCATAGAATCGGTTGGAATACTGACTGACATACGACTCCATGCCGCCCGGAAGGGATTCCCAGACAACGTAATGCACCGGTGGTGGAATAAGGAGTGGAAGTACTTGTTTTCCCATTTGAAACAGTTGATTACGCAAGTGCAAAGTCAATGCATCGGCCGACGAATCGGCTGTGCCTTGAGCGGGAGGACTCATGTTTATCCAATGTCGGGGGGCGATTCTTCGGTTTTTCGAATCGGATTAAAGGAAAGTTTGTACAGCATGGCTCCCATGGTGAGGTAAACGCCGATTACGATTCCGCCGACAGGGTCTGCGTAGTACGCAAAGTGCTGGCCGGAAGAGGAGTGAATACTGAACCAGCCCGGAAAGAAGGTAGGCCACAGGAGCAGGGTATCCTTGTACGGGTTGCCGCTGAGTAATTGCAAGCTTCGGGCCAAAAGTTTGCCGTGAAAAAACAAAATGAATACCAGCAGCAGGATAGCCCCGATGATGCCGGAATGGAGGAGAATATTCTGGTTTCCGACGTGGAAGTCACCATGTTTGAAAAACTCGTCCGAGAACCCCCAGCCGGACACCGGCGCCTCGCTCCATTTGTCCATTACACGCGGACTTCGTTCGGTGATACGCGAGAGCGTGCCGCCTGCGGTAGCGTCGCCGCTTGCCAGTTTTTCGAGGGTGGTGAATCGCACAAATGCATTGGTAAACTGTTTTTCCACTACCGGTATCAGCATCAGCAGGGAAACAATGACCGCCGAAACAAATGAGATGGATACCGTTTGTTTCACGCTCATCTTCAGCACAAAAACCAGGTACAGCACGAGCATAATCGAAAACCCGATGAGCCAGCCCCTTGTGGCGGAAAGCACCACACACAGGAAACAGGCCGCCATCACGGCAAACAGGTAGCGCTGATCGAAGAACACTTTTTTTCGGGAAAGCCAGTAAAACGCCCCGAAGTAACTCAGCAAGACAGTGTTGTTGCTGTAAAAACCGCGGTAGGTTTTGCCTTTGGCTACATCCACAGTGAACCACACTTTTTTGTACACCCCCAGAAACTGCGAAGGCGTCAGGCTGGTGGTAATGGTGAATACCTGAGCAAACAAAGCCAGAAACGCCATCGGGAATACGTACACGAAAATATCCCGGAAGTCTTCCTCCGTGCGGAACAGGCGCGGAATGGAGTAAAACATAGCCAGCGGAAGCAGGAATTTGACCAAGCGGAACTGGACGTTAAGTTGGGGCGACAGTCCAAACGAATAACCTTGAAGCACTAAAAAAGCTACATAGCCGCCCAGCATCCACATCATGTTTCGGTGGAAATACGGCCCCGGACTTTCCTGCCGGGAGGCTTTGATGACCGTTAGCGCAATGTAAATTTGCTCCACCTCAATAGGCGGCAAGCCGGGAATGACCTTTACCACCACGTCGTATGGGTTGAAAAATCCCCAGAAACCGTCGGCGGTAGTCAGGAAAAGCGCCAGCCATATTGCCTCGTTCGAGGAGCGGAAGTAGGCAATCAGCAGCAGGATGTAGAACGGCGTTTTTGCTATTTCGGGCAGGTAGTACGTGGCCAGAATGGTCGCGCCCAGCAACAGAAAAAACTCGGCAATTTTCCTAAGCATCGCGGTTTGAGATGTGACGAAGTACAAAGTACGACTTGCGAAGTACGAGGTACGCGGGTGGATTAACGGAAGATATCGGTCAGCATGCGGCGTATCACCATTTCGGGGGTGTAGCGCGCCAAAACGCGTTCCCGCATGGCATGCACGCAGGCTTGGCGTTTCGATTCGTTGCCTAACCAAAACCGCGCCATTTCCTCGGCCTCCGGATAATTTTTGATAACCGGAACCTCCATTCCCTCGAAAACCGTGTCCAGATCGGCGCTGTATTCGCACAAAGGTAAAATGCCTGAACCGAGAATATCAAACACCCGCACGTGGATGCCTTTGAACAGGGAGGGCACCAGTTCTACCGGGGCTATTTTGCTGCAATTGTACACGAGGTTGTTGAAGCCGGCATCGAAGCGGTCGTGCGGCAGGATTTTGGCGGCAGCCCCGGGAAACAAGTCGTACCAACGCTCCATACTGCCGCTGATGTAGGCGCGGAAGTCCAGGTTTTTGAACAGATCAAGGAACAACATGCGCTTGTACCCCCAGTTGGTTTTGCTGGCGCTGCCCACGTAGATCAGGTCGGAGCCGTACTGCGCCCGGTCCGATTCCGAAACAGCCATCGGGAAATAGGCGGAACTGTTGAAGCCGAAGCAGTCGAATACCGCGTTTTTGACGCCCATCTGCGTCAACTGGTCGCGCCACATGGAGTCGGGACAAATCACGTAGTCGGCGGAAAACAGAATATGCAGGTTGTAGATGCTGGTGGGTGTGTACAGCGGGTTGTCGCCCAGCATAAAGGCGATTTTGGACGTTTTCCGAAACTCGTCCAGCAGGTCGGGGCGAACCAACTGATTGTTGTAGATGAACACCAGATCGGGCTGAAACTCCCGAAAAATGCGCAGGTATTCGGTATTGGCTTTGCGCTGGTACGGCTCCTCCCAGTAGCGGCGGAGTTTGGCGGGCAGGGAGGTGTAGTTGTTGTACCGGGCGTTGGCGCGGGCGGAAAAAAAGGACTGGTAGTCCACGGATTTCAGTTCCAGTCCATTGGCTTCAAGCCCGGAAATAATGGAGTGAATAAACGGATACTGAAGCGGTGCGAGGAAGAGGCATTTCATATTGCAGTTGGTTTTGGGGCGCTGCCTGCTGTACTGCCGTAGAGTAGTGGTGTCACAGAGGCACACAGAGTTTGAGAGAACACAGAGTTTTTTGTCATTCCGAATGAATCTGTCCACTCTGAAAAGGAAGACCTCTGTGTTCTCTCAAACTCTGTGAGCCTCTGTGACAGTTAAACTCTTCGGTAGTCGTGCCATGCAACGCCCGAACTCCGCGCAGCCAAAATTCGTGCCGGAGTGAAAACCGTTCACGCATTCAACTCATCCAGCATCCGGTAGATGTCTGCCAGGACCAGTTCGTAGCCATTCGAACTTTTTGATGTATACGAACTTTTCACTCCACCACGACCCCCACGTCTTCGCCTTCCACCACGAACACCGCTAACGGTTTGCCGTCCTCCGGCTTCCAGTTCACCTGCACCGCGCGCTCCTTGCCGTCTTTTCGAAGCAATTTCACGGTTTTGACCGGCGCCGTCAGGCCGTGGATCACGTACTGGAGCGAGCGGACTTTGGGTTTGCCGGTGTAATTGAACCCGAACGAGCGGTTACGCAGCGTCAGTTTGCCCTCGGCAAACGTAGAGGTGAACTGCACCTGCCAGTACGCGTTGGCAGCAAAGGCGTCGAAGGTGGCGCCGTCGTCTTCGTACAGCGTGCCCTTGCCGGCCGTGGCCGTTGGGTGGTGGTAGTAGTGAATGGCTAATGAATTTGGCGCGTAGTCCTCGGTGCTGCCGAGGCGTTTTTCCGACATGGGGACGAACGCCCCCGCCCGCACGAACACAGGTATGTCGCGGATGGTCACCGGCACCTGCGTTGTTTGGCCGCCATCGTACGGTTTGCCGGTCCAGTAGTCGAGCCAGACGGCGCCTTTCGGGAAGTGCACGGTTTGCACAGTAGCGCCCTTTTCCACCACCGGGCTCACGAGAAAATCGTTGCCCCAGAGGTAGGTGGTCGTGTTCGTAAGCAAAGCGGGATCGTCGTCCGCGTAACACAGCGGGCGCATCATGGGCAGGCCGGTGGTACTGTTTTCCCAAAGCAGGGTGTAGTTGTAGGGCAGCATGGCGTAGCGCAACTCGATGTAGCGCCGGACGAGGTTTTTGGTGCTGTCGTCCCAGAAAACCGGTTCGGCGGGCACGTCCTCCTGCGCGTGGGTGCGGAACACCGGCTGAAACACGCCGTATTGCAGCCAGCGGGTGTACAATTCGGCGCTGCGGTAATTGCCCGCAAAACCGCCGAGGTCGGAGTGCATATACGCCAGTCCCTGCATGCCCATGCTGAGGGCTATCTCGACCTGCGGTTTCAGTCCCCCCCAGGAGCGGTTCACGTCGCCCGACCAGGGCACCATGCCGTAGCGCTGGGAGCCGACAAACCCGGAACGCATCAGAATGAGCGGGCGGCGTTGCGGAAAATCCTTGCGGAATCCCTCGAACACGGTTTTAGCCCACTCGTGGCCGTACAGGTTGTGCACCTGATCGGCGCGTCCGTTTACGTGCAGCAGGTCGTCGGGGTGTACTTCCGGTTCGCCGAGGTCGCCCCACCAGCCGTCCACGCCTGAAAGGGTGTGTTTTTTGTAAATTTCCCAGAACCAGTTTTTCGTCTCTGGTTTGAAAATATCGAGCAGGGCCGTGTGGCCGAAGTAAAAATCGTACAGGTAGGGCTTTCCGATGGCCGTTTTTCCAACTAATTCAAGGCGGGTGACCTCCTCGAAGGTTTTGGTGTTTTTCAGGATGAACGGCTCGGTGATGAGCACGGTTTTTACGCCGTGTTTTTTCAGGTCGGCCATCATTTTTTCGGGTTCGGGAAAGGAGTCGCGGTACCAGTCAAGATTGCCGACATGGCCCTTCACGTCGGGGCCGAACCAGAACAGGTCGAGCACTACCGCGTCGAGCGGGATGTTGTCCTCCAGGTATTTTTCCGCCACTTCCTCCACCTGGGTTTGGCTGTGGTAGCCCATCCGGGAGGCGATGTTGCCCAATGCCCAGCGGGGCGGCATGGGCTGGCGACCGGTAACGCCGGTAAATTCGGTGGCCAACTGCGGCCACTGGTCGGCCACTACGAGGAGGTAACTCATACGCCCGCCTACGGCCTCGAAGGAAAGCACGTCGGGTTGAGTGGCGCCGAGGTCGAGCCAGCCGCTCGCGCCGTTGTCGAACGCGAGCATGTATTTTTTGGAAGAAATAGCGACGGGCATGGAGTAGTACATGAGGTCGGCTTGCTCCTCGTAGCCGTAACTGGCGCGGTTGTACAATTTGAGGCGTTTGCCGCGTCGGTTCATGCCCATAGCGCGTTCGCCGCCGCCGAAGAGTTGTTCCGAAGGGTCGAGCCGAAACCGGAATCCGCGGCTGACACCGTCGTCAAAAAAGCCGCCCGCTTCCGCAAACAGCGGTTTTTTCTTGTAGCGAAATTCCACCGAGAACGGCGATTTCTGAATGATTACCGCCAGCCCGTTCGTGATGTACTCCAGGCTGCCGGGGCCGTCGGATACCACGGCGGGTACCTTTTTCGGCGTGCCGGCTGCGGCGTTCGAGGGCGGGTTGGTTTCGCCTTTCGGTTCAAAGGCTATTTCAAAGGCGTTTTCGGTGAACGTGTTAATGATGAAGGTGCCGTCGTTGGTGCGGATGCGCAAGCCAGTGCCGGTTTTTTCCAGCGACTCGAACGTGCGGATTTGCTTCGGCAGTTCTTTTTCAAACACGTACACCTGATAGCCCCAGGGCTTGAGGCTGAGTTTGGCGCGGGCCGGGAGGGTCGTTTCGGCGCCGGTAAAATATTCGCGGTAGATGCCCGCGTCGCCGGCCAATTGCAGGCTCACTTCGGAAACGTGGTCCGACAGGTTGAGTACGGTCACAACTTTGCTGTTGCCGGCGGTACGCGAAAAGGCCAGCACCCGGTCGGGTTTTTCGTGTTTGATCTCGCGCAGGATGCCGCCGTGGCGTCCGTTCCAGAGGGCCGCTTGTTGGTGTTTCAGCGCGTTCAGTTTGGTGTAAAACGGCGCCAGCGCGTACGTGCCCCAGTCAATCGGGTCTTTTTCAAAAAACTTCAGCCGCCGGTTGAACGCCGACTCCTGACCGGAGTAAATGAGCGGCATGCCCGGCACCGTGTAGTACAGCACCGAAAAGGCTTCGATACCGGCGGCTCCGAGGCGTTCGTACTCGGTGCCTTGCCACGAGTTTTCGTCGTGGTTGGTGATGAACTGCATGGGGTAACTGCCCTTGGGATAGGCGGCGTCGGCTTCGCGCAGCAGGTCGAACACCGCGCTTGCGGGCTTTTTGCCTTTGGCGATGTCGTTCATCAGGTGGTGGAACGGCCAGCCGTAGTTGGCGTTGAACGCGCGGTTGAGCAGGTGCAGTTTATCGGCGTTTTCGGCCAGCATCCATACGGGCTTGACGGCTTCAATGGCGGTGCGGGCGGCTTCCCAGAAATCGGCAGGTACGTCGCCGGCCACGTCGCAGCGGAAGCCGTCGAGGTCGGTTTCGCGGATCCAGAACAGCATTTCCTCAATCATGGCCGCACGCATGGCGGGCTGGTCGTAGTTGAGATCGGCCACATCCGTCCAGTCGTAAGGCGCGATGATTTCCCCTTTGGCGTCGTGGTTGTACCAGTCGGGGTGTTTTTTCACCCAGTCGTGGTCGCGGGCGGTGTGGTTGGCCACCCAGTCGAGCACGACTTTCATGCCGAGTTCGTGGGCGCGTTCGACCATTTTTTTAAAATCCTTGAGCGAACCGTGTTCAGGATTGGTGGCGGTATAATCCCGGATGGCGTAGTACGAACCGAGCGGGCCTTTTCGGCTCTCCACGCCGATGGGCTGGATGGGCATGAACCAAAGGATATCCACCCCCATGTCGCGCAGGCGGGGCAGTTGCTTGGCGAAGGCGTCGAACGTGCCCTCCTGTGTGTACTGGCGCAGGTTCACTTCGTAAATGTTGGCATTTTTGGTCCATTCGGGTTCGGGTGCCAGGCAGGTGTCGCGCACTTCGGGCGCTTTCCGAAAGGCGATTTCTTTCAGGAAATAATAAATGTCGGCGTTGCCGGCGGCCTTGCCGGTTTTGGCGCCGTCGGCGGAGCGAAACACGAAAGCCAGCGCCACCACGTCGGTGTTCGGCTCAATGCCGTACAGGTCGGTGATGCGGAATTTGATCTGGTAGGTATCCGCTCCGGTGCGCCGAAGTTTGAGGCGGTCGAGGTTTTCGTTCCAGCCAGCGGGCACCTTGTTCCAGCCGCCGGTTTGGTCGGTCACGAGGCCGGTGTGCAGGTACACATCGCCGGTGTGGCCTTTCAGTCCGGCATTGCCTTCGGCGGCGTTGAACGTGAGCACGACCTCTTCGGCGAGGCCGGGTTTTTCGGGGGAGAGGGTGACCTGGGCGTGAAGCAGGGCGCCGGCGAGCAGCGCAATGAACAGGAGGAGCAGTTTTTTCATCAACGAACGGTGTTGTTTTTTGCGCTCGAAAGGTAGGAAATGTTGTACGCCTGCCGGAACTTTTGCCCCACCTCTTCACATTATGCCGCCCGTAAACCGCTTATCAATGTTGTAAGGCGGAATTTTTTACCGCCCCGATTCACCCGTTTTCTTAACCACACCAATCGAACATGCGAACCATCGGATATTTTTCGCACGTCCCGGTGCAGTGCCACTCGCCTGCATCGGCGCCATGCAAATCCACAAACGAATCGCACCATGCAAGCCAATGCCCACATTGATATTGATCAGCGCGAACGTATCGCACTGGCATCCGATCCGGACTTGGCTGCGCTTGTGCAGGAATGCCCCGAGTTGGGCGAGTTGCTGGAGAAAGGTCGTCACCGGTATTACCGGCAAATTCGGGAAGGAGCGCTGGGCGACCTCCTGTACGGTATGGGCGCCCTCGACCGGCCGTATTACCAGTTTCTAAAAAAACACCTGTGGCCCAAAGACCCCAACCTGGCTGCTACGCCGGCATATTGGCTCCATATCGTTGACACGGCGTTTCGGGTGCAGGACCGCAGCGGAATGGACACCCTGCTGGCATACAAGCAATGGCTCGACCAGACTTTCAGAAACAAAAGACCTTCGGTGTACGAACAAACCTGGTTGTTCGATCTGGCCAACAAGTGCTGGTTCAAAAAAAGCGAGCACCAGAAATTGCGCAAGTTGTATGTGGAATTTCTCGTGTCGGCCATTTCAGACGAGCGATTTTCCTGTCCGGAAACGAGGATGACAACGCATTTTTTTACCAGCCTCTCCGTGCGGGCCGTAATTTGGCGGACTCGGGGAAAGGCGGCGATCAATCCGCTCACCCTGCGCAATGCGGCATTCGCTGCCGTTCAATTTGCCGGGTATGTTTTTCCGGTACTGCTCCGGCGTTTCGATCCGGATACGGCCTTCCTGATTGTCGCCCGGCAAGGTCTGCCGCTCTTCGAGCAGTGGGTGTACAACCGGTCCAGGCGTTTTGCCCTGCATTTGCAGGAAGCCGGCTGTTTCGACGAACAGCGATACCAACCCCTGCCCACGCAGCCGCTCTTTCACTGGCTTCCGGCAATTGTGCTCACCAACTTTGAACAGGTTCCTCATCAGATATGCCGGCACTTGTGTGCCGGGAAACCACTGCGCACGGCGCCGGGATTGCGTTTTCCGCTGAACGCCAAAGCGGCACACCATTTTTCCCTGTTGCCCGCCAACACTAACTGGGAGAATGCTTTTCTTTTTGCGCGGGTGGCTGTGCGGGGCGGGTCAATCGCGCTGGTGCAGGAATTTGACGCGCACGCCGGCCACCTTGAAGGCTGGGACGACGATCACTTTCTGAGTCAGGCTATTGATTTTCTCGTCCGGCACGAGTCGCAGATTCTACGGCAACAGGTTCGGCCCCTGCTCGATCACTTGTGGCATTGCCGCTTGCAAAACCCGCACTTTACGCTCAAAGGCCGCAGCCCGGAAGCCTTGCTACGCCGCATGGAGGAGTGGCACCGCGAGTTGGCTGCGCAACGGCAATTGGCGCATTTACCCAAATCCTGGAAGCCGGCGCCCGGGAAGGGCCTCTTGTACACTGCTAAGAACGGCACGCGCTACCGCATCGTGCAACTCTGTACCGCCGAAGCGCTTTGGGCTGAAGGCCGGGCTATGTCACATTGCGTGGCGGGCTACGCATCGCGTTGCGCCCTGGGCTACAGTTCCATCTGGTCGCTGCGCCGCGAGGGGGAAATACCGGAGGCATTCGAGCGCCTGATCACCATCGAACTCGATTCCCGCCACCGGATCGTGCAGGTCCGCGGCGCACACAACCGCTTGCCGAACGAAGAAGAAATGCGGCTGATCCGGATTTGGGAGAAGAAGGGATTAGGAAAGGGGCATAGAGAAGGCATACCGCCCTTTTAAATTTTAATTTCAAAATTTTAAATTTTAAATTTAAAACTACCGGAACGGGTCGCCGAACTTCGGGTCTGTGAGCATGGCATCGTCCGTCAGCGTGCGCAGGAAGGCTACGAGTGCAGCCTTGTCGTCGGCACTCAGGTTGAGGCGCAGCGGTTGGCCGGCGTTGGGCTGGCCGGGGGGAATGCGCAAGCGCGGGTCGAGGGCCGGGCCGGGCTGAATACCTGAGTTGTAGTGTTCGACCACTTCTTCCAGCGTGGCAAAGCGCCCGTCGTGCATAAATGGGCCGGCGACCGCCACGTTTTTCAGTGAAGGCGACTTGAATACGATCGTTTCGCCGGCGTCGAGACCGTTGCTCAGGCTGGTCTGGTTGAGCGCAAAGGTGGGCAGGTTGTGGCAGGCGGCGCAGGCTACTCCCTGTGGAGGTCCGAGAATGAACAGTTGTTTGCCCCGGTTTTCCTGTTGGGTGAAATTGGGAAAAGGCGCGCCGTTGCCTGCACCAGGGGCGGCCGGGTTGTACACGGCTGCGAATCCCTGATCGAAGCGGCTGCCGGTGGACACCAGGCTGCGGACAAATTGCGCCAGCGCCCGTTTGGTTTTTTCCTCGGTAATTTCCCGGCTGCCGAATACTTCCTCGAACAGAGCAGGGTAATATTCCAGTCCCTGCATTTTGGTCACTACCGCCCCGAAACCGCCGTGCGCGGCATCGAAGCCCATTTCTGTGGGGTCTTTTACGGGTTGGGTCACCTGATCTTCAATGTCCTGGGCGCGTTTGTTCCAGAACATGCGCTCGCTGGTGTAGAAATTGGCGTTGGCCAGCCGCATGGAGTGTGCGCCGGTCAGGCCGCCCTCGAAACCGCGGCTGAACGTACTTTCGTCGCTAAAGGCTTTTTCCTGTACGTGGCAACTGGCGCAGGAGATGGTGTTGTTTCGACTCAGGTTTTTGTCGTAGAAAAGTACCCGCCCGAGTGCGGCGCCGGAGTTGGTTACGCGGTTGATACTGGGAGCATTGTCCTGCGCCTGAACGTTGGTGTCGTAATGCACCGGGAAAGTCGGGTTGGCGTAGTTGGGCAGGTTGTCAAAATCGAGGTTCAGGTATTTCAAGATGACGGCATGGTTGTCGGGAGCCGGGTCGGTGATTTCGGTTTTTTTGCAAAAAGGAAAAATAAGGGCCGAAACGGCTAAAAAAGCAAAAGGCAAATAGAGGTACTTCGTCATGGCTGCGAATATTGTTTTTGTAGGTGCATTTGACCACGCCAACGTACCGCGTTTAATTCGATGTGAATATTATGTTTGGAGGTTTGCTAACGGATGACAAACATTCCTGTCGCTGACGGTTAGTGCGGGTTACTTACTTTTGCCCACCATGAAAAAACACCTCCTGTTTCCGCTTTTTTGGGCAATTGCAAGCACCGGCCTCTTCAGCCAGCCTGTTTCATTTCTGACCTACAACATCCGCTACGACAATCCCGCCGACAGCGGCGACGCCTGGCCCAAACGCCGCGAATTTCTTGCCCGGCAACTGCGGTTTCATGCGCCCGATGTGTTTGGCATTCAGGAAGGCCTGAGACACCAGGTGGTTTACCTGCTGGAACAACTGCCGGCCTACAACTTTGTGGGGGTAGGCCGCGACGACGGGCGCGAGGACGGCGAATACTCGGCTTTGTTTTTCAAAAGAGACCGGTTCCGGCTGCTGGAGTCGGGCACGTTCTGGTTGTCGGAACGCCCCGATACCGTGTCAAAAGGCTGGGATGCCGCCTTGCCCCGGATTTGTACCTGGGCGTTGCTGGCCGAAAAGCGCGGCAAACGGAAGTTTTTGGTGTACAACACCCATTTCGACCACATCGGCAAGGAAGCGCGCAAGTCGTCGGCAGCCTTGATTCTGCGCAAAATAATGGAGAAAAACACCAAAAATTACCCCGTTGTCGTGATGGGCGACCTGAATTCCAGCCCGAACAGCGAGCCGGTCTGGATGTTTTCCCAAAACCTGCGCGACGCCTACGCCCATACCATCGAGCCGCCGTTCGGCCCACCCGGCACCTTCAACGGCTTCAAATTCCACGATCCGGTAGAACTCAGGATTGACTACATCTTCGTGTCGCCCGACCTGAAAGTGCAGAAATACGCCGTACTCAGCGACTCCAAAAACTGCCGCTACCCCTCCGACCACCTGCCGGTATTGATTCAAATAATGATGAATGATGAATGATGAATGA
>CAYMQY010000093.1:0-16014 GCA_964392655.1 uncultured Saprospiraceae bacterium | reverse complement strand
CCCGCTAAACCCCCTAAACCCGCTAAACCCGCTAAACCCGCTCAACCCGCATAAGCATGGATTTTCATAAACTCACAATTAGCAAGATTAGCCCGGAAACACCCGACACCGTTACACTGGAGTTTCAAATCCCGGAGAACCTGCGCGATGCGTTCGCGTACACGCAGGGGCAGCACATCACCGTTCGGCACGAAATCAGCGGGCACGAGGTACGGCGTTCGTACTCCATGTCGTCCAGTCCGCTGGAGGAGCGATTTGCCGTCACGGTGAAAAAAGTTGCCGGAGGCCGGATGTCGGCATTTTTACACGACTCGCTCAAGCCCGGCGACACACTCGAGGTGGCCCCGCCCGACGGGCGTTTTTTTGTAAAACTCGACCCCGACAAGCGCCGCACCTACTACGTTTTTGGCGCCGGCAGCGGGATCACGCCGCTTATGTCCATCCTGAAAACCACGCTGGAGGCCGAGCCGATGAGCGCCATTTTCCTGCTTTACGGCAGCCGCGACGAGGAGAATATCATTTTCCGCGACGAACTGGATCGCTTGTCCGAGCGCTATACCGGCCAACTTTTCGTGGAGCATATCCTGAGTCGCCCGAAAAAAGAAGCCACAGGCAGTTTCCTCGGTTTGTTTAAAAAATACAGTTCCAACTGGAACGGAAAAACAGGCCGGATTGACGCGCGCGCGGCGACTACTTTTCTCGATGAAAACATGCCGCACGGGCCGGAAGGCGATTGCCACTACTTCGTGTGCGGTCCGGGCGGGATGACCGATACCGTGAAATCCGCCCTGCTCGCCCGCGGGATTTCCGAAAAACAAATCCACACCGAACATTTTGTCAACGCATCCCACACCCCGGGCGAGTTCAGCCCAGCAGCGGGCGGTGCGGGCGCCAAACTGATCGTGCACCTCAACGGCAAACGCATTGAGACCAGCATACCCGTTGGCGCCACCATTCTGGATGTGATGGTGAAGGAAAAACACGACGCACCGTACTCCTGTACTGCAGGAGCCTGTTCCACCTGCATGGCCAAGGTGCTGAACGGCAAGGTAAAAATGGACGCCTGCTACGCCCTCGACGACGAAGAGGTAAAGGCCGGCTATTGCCTCACCTGCCAGGCGCGACCAGAGACGGACGTGGTGGAGGTGTCGTATGATGTGTGATCAGTACGCCCGCTCGTCCCGGTCCTCCATAAAATTCACAAACGCCCGGTTCACCACGCGGTTGCCGCCAGGGGTGGGGTAACGCCCGGAGAAATACCAGTCGCCCCGGTTTTTGGGGCAGGCCGTATGCAGGCCGTCGAGGGTCTGGAAAATGACCTGCACTTCCGATTTGATCCCCGGCGGGGTAATCAGTTTGGCGATGCGGGCGCTGATTTCACAGTATTCGAAGTGGTTGTACAGCGGCGCCACCTCGTTCTGGATCATCTCCACCGGCAGGTTTTCGGAGGCTTTGCAGCGCTTGTACGCTTCGTCGAGGAGTTTGTCCCGGCCGGTTTCGTGCAGGAGTTCGACCAGCGCCTGAAAGGCTACAAAATCCTTCATTTTGCTCATGTCAATGCCGTAGCAATCGGGGAACCGGATTTGCGGAGCGCTGGACAGCACGATGATTTTCTTTGGGTTGAGTCGCGCGGTGATGGTCACGATGCTGTCGCGCAGGGTGGTGCCGCGCACGATGGAGTCGTCGAGCAACACGAGCGTGTCCTTGTTGTTTTCCACCAGGCCGTAAGTGACGTCGTACACATAGCTCACCATGTTGTGGCGGCTTTTGATGTCGGCGATGAAGGTGCGCTGTTTTTCGTCTTTGTGCACTAATTTTTCCACCCGGGGCCGGCGTTCGAGGATAGCCTGGAGTTTTTCCGGGCTGAATTCCTTGTTTTCGTGCAGTTGCAGGATTTGTTCCTGCTTCCACAGGTTGAGTTCATGGTCGAGGCCTTCGGCGAGGCCCTGAAACGCCACCTCGGCGGTATTCGGAATAAAGGAAAACACCGTGTGTTCGAGGTCGAAATTGACGGCTTCAAGCACCGGGCGGGCGAGCGTTTGGCCAAGTTTTTTGCGTTCCTGATAAATTTCGCGATCGTTTCCGCGGCTGAAGTAGATGCGCTCGAACGAGCAGGCGCGGGTTTCGCGTGGGTCGGTGTAGGGCTGTTCGCTCACGGCGCCGTGGCACTTGACGATGAGCGCATGGCCGGGTTTGAGTTCCCTGACGGTGTTGAAACGCACGTTGAACACCGTCTGGATGGCGGCGCGTTCGGAGGCAGCCACCACCACCTCATCGTCCTGATACCAGTAGGCCGGGCGTATGCCGTTGGGGTCGCGGATCAGGAACGCATCGCCGTGGCCGATGAGGCCGCCGAGCACATAGCCGCCGTCGAATTTTTTGCAGGCGCGGCGCAGCAGGCGCTGGATGTCGAGGCTTTCGAAAATGAGTTTGTTGATGTCCTGGTTGGAGTAGCCGTCGGGTTTGTACCAGGTGTGGAGCCGCTGCACTTCGTCGTCGAGGAAGTGGCCCATTTTTTCGAGCACAGTGACGGTGTCGCTTTTTTCCTTGGGGTACTGCCCGAGGTCCACGAGTTCCTGGAACAGTTCGTCCACGTTGGTCATGTTGAAATTCCCGGCCAGCAGGAGGTTCCGGTTGATCCAGTTATTCTGGCGGTGGAAGGGGTGGACGCGCTCGATGCTGTTGTCGCCGTGGGTGCCGTAGCGCAGGTGGCCCATGAGCACTTCCCCGGCATAGGGGGCGTTGGATTTGAGCCAGGCAGTGTCGCCGAGGCGTTCGGGCGGGATTTCGCGGATGCGTGACCACACCATCTCGAACAGGTCGGTCAGGTAGGTATTCGGGGTGTTGCTGCGTTTGCGGCTGATGTAGCGTTCGCCGGGCGCGGGGTTTAGTTTGATGGTGGCGATGCCGGCGCCGTCCTGCCCGCGGTTGCGCATTTTTTGCAGGAGCAACTGGAGTTTCTGGATGCCGTAAAACGCCGTGCCGTATTTTTTGTGGTAAAAATCAAGGGGTTTGAGCAGTCGCAAAACGGCGATGCCGCACTCGTGCTGAATCTGGTCACTCATCGTATGTGGAGAAGAATTGGAAGGCGGTGGCGCAAAGGTACGGTATCCACGGCAAGAAGTGGCTGTGTCGGTTTTGCCGGAATTCCGCCTCTTCTAAATTTGACGGCTGAAATTCAAACAGCCCCTTAAACACTCGTGATGAAAAATGTATCTGAATTTCGCGCAGTTTTTTTGTGCCTGACTTATGAAAATACCCCTCCCGATTCCCGCTTCAACTGCCGAATCCCCCTCATGGCGGGAACGAGTTGCGGTTTTTTTGCTGGTTTTTGTCCCCTACGCAGGTGTGTACGAATACTTTATCCTGCAAGGCACGCCGGATCGCGCCGTTTATACCAACCTTCCTTTTGAGGCGACCTGGCCGGTTTGGGAATGGACGCAAATCATGTACGACCTTGCCTATCCGTTTGTGCTGTTGATTCCTTTTGTCCTGAAAACGAAACAGGCCCTGCGCAGGCTCTTGCTCGACTCAACATTTGGCACCGCACTCGTGGGTTTTCTTTACCTGGTATTCCCGTTTGCCGTACACCAGCGGGATTTTGCGCCGCAGACATGGGCCGGCGAGTTGCTGTTGCTGGAGCGATCCATGGACGGTGAAACCTGCGCACTACCTTCCTTTCACGTCATTTGGGCCTTGATAGCGTCACAGTACTTTTCCATCAGTTTCCCGAAATGGCGCTGGATGTGGTACGCATTGGCCGTACTCATCTCGCTGAGTTGCCTGAGCACCGGAAACCACTCGGTGCTCGATGTGCTGGCCGGCGCGGGGGCTTTTGTTTTGATACGCTGCCGACAAAAACTGACAAGGATTTGTTAAACAGGAATTGCCCTTGCGCCGGTCTCCGACACGTAAACGCATCAAAGTGCGTACAGGAAGCAGATTGCCGCCTATATTTGTGCCCCGAATTAACAAAAAAAACAGGAACCTGAACGTGCTTACACCCACCGAAATCTTCCACCGAATGTTCGACAACGACCCGTTCAGCCAATGGATGGGCATGGAACTTGTTGCGGTAGGGGCGGGGACATGCACGTTGCGAATGTCCGTGCGGAACGAAATGCTCAACGGGTTTGGAGTTGCGCACGGCGGTATCACATTTTCGCTGGCCGACAGTGCATTTGCGTTTGCCTGCAACTCGCATGGCCGGCACGCTTTATCCATCCATTGCACCATTGAACACGTAGCGCCGGTTCGCGCCGGCGATGTGCTGACGGCAACGGCAACCGAGGAGAACCTTGGAAACAGCCTGTCCAATTACGCTATTCGGGTCATTCGGGAAGACGGAACGCCGGTAGCTTTTTTCAGAGGAGTAGCCTACCGCAAACAGCGGGAGTGGGCGTAAGGGAATCTGTGAAGTACGATTTACGAAGTACGATTTACGATTGCTAACATACTGAGAAAACATGAAAACCATGCTGTTCGCGCTGGCGTGGTTGGTCGCAACGGGATTAGGGGCCCAGTCCGGCAAACCATCGGCGCAATTTTCCGTCACTGACGTGTCGTGTACCGGCGCTCAGGACGGACGTATCCAACTGACCCTTCTGAGTGGCGCCCTACCCGTGTCCATGCTTTGGGTAAACATGAGTTCCGGCGCCTCGGGCGCCGGGGAATTGATCCAATACGGGCAACCGTACGTGCTGAGTGGGCTTGCCCCCGGCTTGTACCGCATTACGCTCACGGGCGCAAATGGCCTGGATTCCATTTCGACACAAACAATCAACAACCCCGCGCCGCTGGGCGGGGATCTGTTTATTCTGACCAACTTCGGCGGTTTCCCCGTGGCGTGCTCGTATGGCATGAACGGGGTGACGGTATTTGAACCCGCCGGCGGCACCCCTCCGTACCAGATTGCCTGGTCGAACGGCGATGTGGACGTCCGCGCCGACAGCCTCAGTTCAGGCCCCTTGTCCGTCACCGTGACAGATGCCGGTGGTTGTTCCATTGTGGTGGATACCACCCTGTCCGTTCCGGATCCGCTTTCTGCTCAGGTGGATGCCGAGGGCGAGACCTGTTTCGGTCAAAACAGCGGGCGTATTGATCTGAGTGCTCCTGCCGGCGGCATTCCACCTTACCTGTTCTCGCTCAACGGCGGTATTCAAAGCGCAAAAAAAACCTGGGATAACCTCCAGCCCGGGGTTTATTTTGTGAAAATGGAAGACGCCGCCGGGTGTGAGTTCACACAAGTGGTTTTGTTGCCCAGTGGGCTGGAACTCATCTTCGATCTGGGTCCTGACACCACCATTTTTTCCGGCGATTCCCTGTTCCGTTTAGTGGAGGTGAACCCACCCGCCGACACCCTGATCTGGCAACCGACCTACGGAGTGCAACAGATTTCGCCCAGTACATACCTGCTCGCACCGGAATACAGCCTGACGTATCAGGTAACGGCCATCAACGCCGACGGCTGCATGGCCACGGATGAGCTGCATGTGGAGGTCAAGCGCGAGCGCGACGTGTACGTACCGAATGTGTTTGCGCCGGAAATGGCTGACCTGACCGAAAACCAGGTCTTCTCGGTGTATGGTGGGAAAGGTATCAAAACGGTGTCCTCGTTGCGGGTGTACGACCGGTTCGGGCGGCTCTGGTTCGAGAACCGCAACTTCGCCGTCAACGACCCCGCCGCCGGATGGGGCGGCACGCACGAAGCCGCCGAAGCCCCGGCGGGCGTATACCTGTGGCGCGCGGTGTTGCTGTACAACGACGGGCGCGAGTTGCTTTTGCAAGGCGATGTCACGCTGGTGCGATGAAGGAAAGGTAGTTTTCGGGGGTAATGACGGCGGTTTGCACGTTGGCGTATGCATTCAAAAAAGTCCTGGGAAAGGATGTGCGTGCAGTTGGGCTCCATTTGAATTTTTCAGATTGTAACCAGAAATTATTATGGTTATTTATGAAAACAAATTGAAAATTCCTCAATTCTCCATACTCAACAATTTATTCCCGGGAGCCTCTTGCAGGGTCGGGGAATAAGCATGCAGCGCTTTTCCGCCGAGCACCTGTTCGTACAACTTCATATAATCGCGGGCCATACGCGCTGCGGAAAAACAGTCTGTCGCGTACTCCGTGCAGCGTTCGGGCGAGAAGCCGTGGGCGTGGCGGATAGCCTCCAGCAGTTCGGAGCGCTTGACCGACAGGCAGCCAAAATCTGAAAAACAGGCATCCACCTGTCCGGTCCACTTGCGCCCGTCGTTATTCACCTTTCGGCACAGCAACTCGGGCAGGGCGCCGAAAGGCGTGCCGAACACCGGACAACCGAAATACAGGCTTTCGATCACGGGCAGGCCGAAAGGCTCGTGCCAGAGCACCGGAAAAAGCAGCCCGCGGGAACCGTTGAGCATCATGTTGCGTCCGTCGTTGTTGAGTACTCCGTGGAACCGGGCACTGGGACTGAGGGAAATGCGAAGCCCCTTCCGGAAATTGATCCTCGACCCGCCGATTACATGCAGCCGGGTACCGGTGCGTGAAGCCAGATCAATGGCGCCCCGCACGTTTCGGCCACGCCAGGCGGCATCGCCCAGAAAATGAAAGTAGTTCCGGGGAAAATCCAGCAGCACATTCCCGTAATCGCGAAAATCCACGCCGGGGTACACATACACTTCTGCTCCATGCCGGGCGGCGTGGTTGGCCGACAGGAAAACCGTGTTGGGGTCAAATGTGTCGGCTTTGGTGCTGTTGTCAAAGTTGGTAATCAGGTAGGGCTTGGGAAACCCGGAGAAGGCTTTCGCTGCCGGCCGATAAAAAAAATGCACGGCATCCACGTCTTCCGGCACCTGCCCGGCGAGGGCTTTTTTCTCATCCAGAACCAGCACCGGCGCAAAGTCGCACACGGAACCCGGTTTCACCAGCACAACCGGCTCGTGCCCCATTTCATGCAATTGGCGGGCCTGCCACCATAACACACGTTCTGCATCGTCATAGTTCGAAGTCGGAATTCGGCTGTTTAGTACCAGCAGTATTTTCATGGCAAACAAACGCAGGATTAAGGTTTGAAAAAGGGTCAAGCGAGGGCCTGCAAAAGTGCAACAACTTCGGCGCACACCCAAAGAAAAAACCAAAGGCTGTATTTTTCCGAAACCTCGCTACCTTAGCTCTGAACAAAGCCCTATTTAACCGAAAACTAACGCAAATAATCCGACTGATTTTCAGAGCAAATGAAGGTTTCGCTGAATTGGATTCGAGAATTTCTCGACTTAAATAAAACACCCGAAGAAATCGCCGACATACTAACCTCGCTGGGACTTGAAGTGGAAGGATGGGACGCGGTAAAACCCTCTCCGGTTGATTTGGATAACGTACTGACCGGACGGGTGCTCGAATGCACGCGTATTCCCGATACCGACCACCTCTCGGCTACCCGGGTGGATGTAGGCGACGGTACGGTGCGCTCCATTGTATGCGGCGCGCCCAACGTAGCTGTGGGCCAACATGTACTCGTTGCCCTGCCCGGCGCCACGGTTTTCAGCAAAGACGGACAACTTTTCCAGATCGGTGAACGCAAAGTACGCGGCGTGCCTTCCCAGGGGATGATCTGCGCCGAAGATGAACTCGGCATCGGGCACGACCACTCCGGCATCATGGTTTTGCCCGACAACACCCCGCTCGGAATCCGGGCCTCCGAGTACCTCAATCTCCACTCCGACATCGTCTACGAAATCGGCCTCACGCCCAACCGCGCCGACGCCACCAACCACCTCGGCATTGCCCGCGACCTGCTGGCCTGGGTACGCCACCACGAAAACCCGCAGGCCGAACTGAAACACGACTTGCGAGGTACAATACCCGAAAACCAACTCCCGAAGTACGAGGTCGTGGTGGAAAACTCCGAAGCCTGCCACCGCTACACCGGCGTACTCATCCGGGGCGTACGGGTGGGCGAAAGTCCCGGCTGGCTCAAGGATCGCCTACTGGCACTGGGGCAGCGCCCGATCAACAACGTGGTTGACGTGACCAACCTCGTTCGCCTCGAACTTGGTCAGCCCCTGCACGCCTTCGACGCCGATCAGATCCGCGGCAACAAAATCGTCGTCAAAACCCTGCCCGAGGGCACCGTTTTCAAAAGCCTCGACGAGGCCGAGCGGAAACTGTCCGACGAGGATCTGATGATCTGCGACGCTGAATCCAACCCGATGTGCATCGGCGGCGTGTTCGGCGGCGCTACCAGCGGCGTCACCAGCGGCACTACCAGTGTATTTCTCGAAAGTGCCCGCTTCAATCCTGTCTGGATTCGCCGCTCCATGCTGCGCCATAGCCTGCGCACCGATGCTGCCTGGACCTTTGAAAAAGGCGTGGACCCGAACGGCTGCCTGACTGCACTCCACCGTGCCGCTGCCCTCGTGCTCGAACTCGCCGGCGGCGAAGTCGCTTCCGCCGTGACCGATATTTACCCCGCTCCCGTAGCGCCCGCCCGTGTGGATGTGGCCTACGCGCGCGTGAACGCCCTGATCGGCGAGGCCCTGCCCAAAGCCACAATCAAAAACATCCTGTCGGCCCTGCAAATCGGCATCGAAAACGAAACCGACGCCGGGTTCACGGCGGCTGTACCGACCAACAAACCCGACGTGACCCGCGAAGCCGACGTCATCGAGGAAATCTTGCGCGTACACGGTCTCGACTCCGTGCCCATGCCCGCGCGCATGCGCACCAGCATGGAAATCACGCAACGGCCCAATCCGGATGCCGTGCGAAACCTTGTGGCGGATTTCCTGTCGGCCAACGGCTTTTTCGAGTGCATGAGCCTTTCGCTGTCAAATTCCGCCTACTACGTCGGCGAAAACGCACTCCTGCCCCTGCCGAAGGAATCGCTGGTTTTTGTGCACAATACCGCCAACCAGGGCCTCGACTGCCTGCGCCCCGTACTCCTGTTCAGCGGCCTCGAAACTATTCGCCACAACCAGAACCGGCAAAATGCCGACCTGCGGTTGTATGAGTTCGGGAAAACATATCAGGCGCCGCTCGGCGAAGGCTCCGAAACGGGGCGCCTCTGCATTTTCCTCACCGGCGCACACAGCCCCGAAAGTTGGCAGCCTGCGGCAAAAGCAGAAGCCGACTTTTTTACCCTGAAAATATATGTGCAAAACCTGCTCACCCGCCTCGGTATCAGCGGTTTTCAGGAAACAACCCTGCAAGAACCCCCCTTCCGCTATGCCCTGCGTTACCACCGCGGGCCGAAGGAATTGGTGACATTCGGACAGGTCGCCCCGGCTATTTCCAAAAAGATGGACATCAAAAACGCCGTCTTTTTCGCCGATTTCAATTTCGACAACGTGTTGGCGGCTTTGGCCGGGAATCGGATTCTATTCCAGGAACTGAGCAAATTCCCCGTGGTGCGCCGCGACCTGGCCTTGGTGCTCAACCAGTCGGTGACCTTTGGGGAAATTCGCCAACTGGCCGCCAAAACCGCCAAAAAACTGCTGAAAGAAGT
The DNA here is from genome assembly GCA_964392655.1 of uncultured Saprospiraceae bacterium. GTDB lineage: Bacteria > Bacteroidota > Bacteroidia > Chitinophagales > Saprospiraceae > M3007. Next base: position 6,533 of record CAYMQY010000093.1, on the reverse strand, counting down.
CAACCTCTTCGACGTATTCGAGGATGAGGCCAAATTAGGCGCCGGGAAAAAATCGTATGCGGTGAGTTTTCTGTTTGAAGACCCGCAAAAGACCCTGCAAGACAAGGAAATTGACGCCCTGATGCAGCAACTGCAGCAGGCGTTCGAGCAAAAATTGAATGCAAGTATTCGAAAATAAACGGTACCCCGACCAATAAGGGTTACCAAGTTTTTTACTCACAATTAATGCAAACCAACAATGGATATAGCAATAGGAATCGTCATAGGAGTAGTGGTTGGCGGTATCGTGGCCTACATGATCGCGAGCCGCGCCAATAAAGCCACGAATCAGAAAGCCATCGAAGAAGGCAACCGTCAGGCCGACCTTGCCATTCAGGAGGCCCGCCTCACGGCCAAGCGCATCACCGATGAAGCCGCAGTGCAAGCCGAAAAAATTGTCGGCAAGGCTGAAGCCGAAAACGAGCGCATCAAACAACAAAAAATTCAGGAGGCCAAAGAACGCTACGCCCAGATGCGCAGCCAGTTTGATACTGAAAAAGCCCAGCATCAGATCAGCCTGAAGGAAATGGAAATGGAGGTCGTCAGCAAACAGAAAGACCTCCAGGTGGAACAGGACCTTTTTCAGGTGCGCCTGAACGAATTCAATACCAAAAAATCGGAAGTAGAAAACAAGGAGCTGGAAGTTGAAGTGCTGCGCGAGAATCTGGACAAGCAACTGAAAATCGTACAAAAGAAAAAAGAAGAACTGGATGCCGCCAATGAGGAGCGCATCAAGATGCTGGAAAAAATCTCGCAACTCAGCCAGCAGGATGCCAAAGATCAACTGCTCGAAGCCGTACGCGCCAAGAGCGAGAGTGAGGTGCTCTCCATCGTGAAAGACGCCGTCACGCAGGCCAAACTCAACGCCAGCAAAGAAGCCAAAAAAATCGTTATCCAGACCATCCAGCGCACTGCCGCCGAGTTCACTATCGAAAACACCGTGTCGGTGTTCAACCTGGAAAACGACGACATGAAGGGCCAGATCATTGGTCGCGAGGGCCGGAACATCCGCGCCCTCGAAGCCGCTACCGGCGTCGAGATTATCGTAGACGACACTCCGGAAGCCATCGTCATCTCTTCGTTCGACCCCATCCGCCGCGAGGTGGCGCGCCTGTCGCTCCAGCGCCTCACCGCCGACGGTCGTATCCACCCCGCCCGCATCGAGGAAGTTGTGGCCAAAGTGCGCAAACAACTCGAAGAGCAAATCATCGAGATCGGCGAACGCACGGTCATCGAACTGAACATCCACGGCCTCAACGCCGCGCTCGTGCGCATGGTAGGTCGTATGCGTTTCCGCTCCTCCTACGGCCAGAACCTGCTCAAGCACTCCATCGAGACGGCCAATCTCTGTGCCACCATGGCCGCTGAACTCGGTCTCAATCCCAAGCAGATCAAAATGGCTAAACGCGCCGGCCTGCTGCACGACATCGGAAAAGTGGCCGAAGAGGAAACGGAACTGTCGCACGCACTCGTGGGCATGAAACTCTGCGAACAGTACGGCGAACACCCGGTCATCATCAACGCCGTAGGCGCCCACCACGACGAAATCGAGATGAACAACCTCATCTCACCCATCATTCAGGCCTGCGACGCCATCTCGGGCGCCCGCCCCGGCGCCCGCCGCGAGATTCTGGAAAACTACCTCAAGCGTATCGGCGAACTCGAAGACCTCGCCATGAGCTACGAAGGCGTGGCCAAAGCATTCGCCATGCAGGCGGGCCGCGAACTGCGCGTGATCGTGGAAGCCGACAAAGTAACCGACCAGTATGCCGATGACCTGTCGTTTATGATCTCGCAAAAAATTCAGGACGAGATGCAGTACCCGGGGCAAATCCGCGTGACGGTAATTCGTGAAAAACGGGCGGTGGCGTACGCACGATAACGGGTCGGGTGGCCTCCTCTCTTTTTCCCGGGGCTGTGCCCCGGGCTGGTGAATGGCGCCCTTTCAGGGCTTGGTTTTATTGGTCAGCAGAATTTGTGAGCATCTCTGGCAAGTTGCAGATCAATACTTATGATTTGATCCTTTCCAGCCCTGCCTTTGCTTTGGCGTGCAGGCCGGCGCGGTATTCCTCCGGCTTTAACTCCAGACACCTCCGGTAGGCATTTGCAGCCTTGGCCTTGTTGCCCTGCTCTTCATGCAGGATACCGAGTTGCAGGGCGGCGTTGCAGGCGAAGTAGGCCGGGTCTTTTGAGCCGCTTTCGATAGTCTGTGCGTACAGCCGCTCGGCTTGTTCGGTTTTTCCGAGTTCGTGCGCAATGCGCCCAAGACGGTAGCCGTATTCCAGCGATTGCTTGCCGGAATAGGCGCTGCCGGCATCCCGGAGCAAATCCCATGCGCGCTGGTAGTATCCGCCGTCGAACAGCAAACGGGCGCGAAGCAGGCGTGTGTCGGGCACTTCGCCGCGCAGGGCCTCCTGCAAGGCAGCCTTGTCCGACTCCGAGCGGTCGTTGCCGGCTGTTTTTACCTGTTTCATGTAGTTCCGGTAGCCGCTTTCATTGCCTTGCACCACCTGATGCCAGGCCAATTTCTGGTATACCTCCTTGACGCCGCTCTCGCCTTTGAATTTTTTCAAAAATGCCAGCAGGGGTTTGTCGGCGTCCGGGTCGAGGCGGTTTAGTTTGGCAATGCCGAGCAAAAAATAGCGGTACGGAAACGGGTGGTAGGCACCGCCTTCCGGGCAGGACTCCAGGAGGCGCACGGCCTCGTCGTTGCGTCCGGTGCGCATGGCCAGGCTGGCCATGGCAAGGGCTGCAATCGGGTTTTTCGCTGGTTCCAGTTTGCCGGACGACAGTATGCTCCATGCTTCGGAGCGTTCGTTCTCCAGGTTCAGTTGTAAAAATGCTACGCTGACACGTACCTCGTCCTCGAACACAAAGTCGTGCCGCCCGGCATGTTCCAGTACGCTTCGCAGTTCGCGCATGCCTTGTTCCACTGTGCCCTGAATGCCGCTCATGGCCTTCACCGTCCAGCGAAACTCCTCCGGCACCGCACCCACCAGCGCGTGAATCACCCCGAGACTTTTGAGATTGGGCATAAAATCAGGATGTTCCTTGCGGTTTTGCTCCAGCAGGGCGTAAGCCTGTTTGATGTCGCTCAGGCTTGACAGATACGCGTTGTACTTGCCGTTCAGCACCGCCCACTGGAGCCGAATCTCGGCTTGCGAAAACAGGTACCAGGGCGACTTCCGGTCGCCGCGGGAAATGCGGGCCAGACGCGGTTCCATGTTCTTGGCCAAACGGTTGAACTCGGCCCGGTCGTCGTTCACCAGCACCATCAGAAAATCGTGGTAATTTTCCACCAAGGGAGCAATCAGGTTGTTCGGCTCGCGACGGCGCAGTTCGGCTAATGTCGCAGTGGCCTCGCTCAGGCGCAGGCTGAAAATTTTCCGGTAGGCATCCCGGGCAAGAGGCGAAAACTCGAAGGTGCCGGCAGGGGCGGATAGGGCTGGATGCGCAAACGAAACGGCAAAAAGGATCAGCAACAAATGGCCGGCACGAGCACATGAAAGCGCGGCAAACGTGACAAAATCAAACATGGCAGGAGCAGTCGCGGGTTGAAGCGAAGCGCAAAGTTTTACTTTTTTTAAAAACCTGAGCCGGCCTATACACAGGTTGGCCTGAATTGACGGCTGCTATGGCACCTCTTACATTTTGACTTTTACATTTTGACTTTTACATTTTGACTTTTAGCCCCTTCCAGTAGCAGCTCCACCGCACCGGCCACTTCCAGCCCGGCAGTCCGGGCGGTTCCTTCGAAAATGCGGCTGCCGTTTTCGAGCAGTTCGGCGTGGATAGTCGCTTGCAGGCTTTCGTTGATTTTGCCGGTCATTTCCCCGGATATGGGCGACACGAGTGCCGCGCCGGCGGCCTGCCGGGCGTGCAGGCGCAGTTCGGTGCGCGGGTTTTTGAACGTAAGCGTTACCGAGTCGGCGCCGAGTTCGAGGTGCTTGCGGGCGCCGGTGTACGTGGCAAAACGGAACAGGCGCCCGTCGAGCCAAAAGCCGCTGATGAAACCGATGAAATGCCCGGTCAGCCAGGGGATGTGCGCCACGGAGGCGAGCATGGAGGCGCGGTCGTGCGTGTCGAAATGATTGGTTTGCATCCACACGTAGGCGCGGGGGAATGAGCGGCCCCAGTCTTTTTCGATGTAGCCTTTGCCGCCGCTCAGGTCTATCGTGCGGTTTCCGAGGCGGAGCGTTCCTTCGAGTCCGTGGTTCAGGCTGACCACACCGTGGAAACACTCCATGAACGGCACAAAGGAATACCAGCCCATGATGCCCGGCGCGCCGAGCATTTTGGGCCAGGGAGTCGGGTTTTGAAACTGAACCTCGCCGGAAAGCCCGGGCAGGTCGAGCGCGATTTTTTCAGCAGAGAAAAAATTCGGGCCGAGTTGCACCTCGAACCGGCGGGCGGAAGGACGAAATTCGGTGGCGTCGAACCGGTGGTACGTTGCCGTGCAGGCTTTGCCGTCCATGACCTGCACGAAGGCATGGCGTTTGCCCTGCGCATCCATCGAAATACCCGGGATGACGGCGAGGGCGGCAGACTCGTCGGCGCCGACGAGTTTGAAGTACCAGCCTTCGAAATAGCGGCGGGAGCGGCCCCAGCCGTGGTACATGTCGGGCTGCCACAAGGCGCGGAAGCGGGATCGTAAACTCGAAAAAGGAGGCAAATTGTATATTTAAAAATATCCGCCAGATTGACTTCAATGCCTAATTGCGCATCGTTCAGGAGGTCTTGCTTGGCAAAAACTAAACCCTTACTTCGATTCGATCAAGTCAATCAGTCGGTTCAACTCCCCGTCGTTTTCGAACTTGATGACGATCTGGCCTTTGCCCTTGTCGCTGCGTTTGAGGTCCACTTTGGCGCCGAAGTAGGCACGGAACTGGTCCTGAATGCCGCGCAGGTGGTCGGGCATACGTTTGTCGGTACGGCCTTTTTTGCCGAGGCGTTCTTCCTGATGGCGGGCGATGAGCACCTCCACGGTGCGCACCGACAGGTCTTCCTGCCGGATCTGGCGCAGCAGGGAGAGCTGGAATGCGATGTCGCTCACGCCGGCCAGCGCGCGGGCGTGGCCCATACTCAGTTCGCCGTCTTTGATGGCTTGCTGCACATCCACGGGCAGTTTGAGCAGGCGCAGGTAGTTGGTGATGGTGCTGCGCTGTTTGCCCACGCGCTCGGAGAGCAGTTCGTCGGTCAGGCTGCACTCTTCCTTGAGGCGCTGGTAGGAAATGGCCACCTCGATGGCATTCAGGTCCTGGCGCTGAATGTTTTCGATAAGCGCCATTTCCAGCATTTGCTGGTCGTCGGCAAGGCGGACGTAGGCCGGTATCTCGTGCAGGCCGGCCATCTGGCTGGCCCGGAAGCGGCGTTCGCCAGAGATGAGTTGGTAGGCCTTGTCGTGCAAGCGGCGCACCGTGACGGGCTGGATGAGTCCGTGTACGCGGATGCTGTCGGTCAGTTCGTCGAGGGCCGTTTGGTCAAACTCGGTACGAGGCTGGAAAGGGTTGGCTTCGATCTGGGCAATAGGCAGCATGGCCACGGTGTGCGTCAGTTCGCGCACCACTTCCTGCGGGTTGTCCTGCACGGCCTGTTCCAGTTGTTTCGGGTTGGCCAGCAGGGCGCGGATGCCCTTGCCGAATTCGGCTTTTTCTAACTTTTTTGCCATTGTCGTTTAGTTGGCGTTTCGGCGGAGAAACTCTTCTGCGAGGTTGAAAAAATTCACGGCGCCCTTGCTGCTCACATCGTACATGGCTACCGGAACGTGCTGCATGGGCGCTTCGGCCACACGCGAATTGCGGTGGATGATGGTCTCGAACACGTAGTCGTTGCTGCTGTTGCGCACTTCTTCCACGATGGCGTTGGCGAGGCGCAAACGGCTGTCGTACATGGAAATGAGCAGTCCTTCCACCTGAAGGTCGGGGTTATAGCCCTGCTTCACCAGCGCGATGGTGTTTTTTAGTTTGGACAAACCTTCGAACGAAAACATCTCGCACTGTACGGGGATGAGCACCGTGTCGGCGGCTACGAGGGCGTTCACGGTGATGAGGCCCAGCGAAGGCAGGCAGTCTATGAAAATGAAATCGTAGTCCTTGCTCACCTGGCGCACCAATTTGCGCAGGATGTATTCTCGCTCGGGTTTGCCAACCAGTTCCACGTCGGCGCCAACGAGGTTGATGCTGGAAGGCAGCAGCCAGAGGTTGGGCGTTTCGGTGGGAATGATGGCTTTGCGCGGGTCGGTGTCGCTGACGAGGCAGTCGTACAGGCTGACCGTTTCCTCGTCGGTGACCACGCCTACGCCGGAAGAGGCGTTGGACTGCGGATCGGCGTCAATCAGCAGTACGCGTTTTTCCAGAATAGCCAGCGATGCGGCGAGGTTGATGGCGGTCGTTGTTTTGCCGACGCCGCCTTTTTGATTGGCAATCGTAATGATCTTGCTCATATTCTTGGATGGTAAGTCTCCTGTTTCGGGAGGGCCACTGCCCGGAAAATCC
>CAYMQY010000092.1:0-16059 GCA_964392655.1 uncultured Saprospiraceae bacterium | reverse complement strand
AGTGATGATTCCCATGTCGCGGTACAAGGAGTTGGTGGCGCAGTACCCGAAAGACAAGGGCTGGAAAATCAAGGATCAGATCAAAACCGATCCGTTCATAGAAAAAGACGGGCAACGTATCCTCATTGAGGAGACGAAAATCAGCGACTTCGGCATCGAAAGCGAAAACGGCCCGGTGACGGAGGATATCCTGAACGAAAAAGGGTACAGCATGATGGTGATCGCCTACAAGTTTTACGGACAAAAAACCACCGAAACCATCGTGGTGCAAGACACAACCTGGGCATATGATACTCTGCGCGTAAACGTGGACTCCATTCAGATTCAGCCTCGGGTAGCCGAAATTGTCCCGAAAAAAGTGAAACGGGACATCTACATCCCCGATGCCTGGTACGGCGATTTGTTCCGCAACCAGATCAATCCTCTGGCTGATGAGGCTAAAAAAGCCGGCTGGAAGGTGTTTGCCGTCAATACGATTCAGGATATGGAAGTAGCCGAATTATTGCGCGCGAGTGTAGGCGCCAAATACCCGTTCTACCACGGTGACGACAAGTTGCTCAAAACCATCATTCGCTCCAATCCGGGTATTGTGGTGCTGAAAGACGGAGCCGTGGTTGGGCAATATCACTGGCGACACTTCCCCGGCACGACTCAATTGCTGGAGTTGCACAAATAAGAGGCAAGGAGGGCAGTTAAGGTCTTGCTACACAGCGTGTCGCGGAACGGAGTTACGCGACAAGCTGTGTAGCAAGACGAGATCAGTTGCCGATTCCGACATCTGTTGCCCGCATCGCCTTCGGTTGCAGGAGCGCCCGCACGGAAAAGTCTTCGAATGGATGCCGGTTCCCTTTCCGATGAGTCGTCAGGTTGCCCGCTCGACGGGTGTGGCCGCCTCCATTGGTAAACCCCTCCATGTAGCCTATCTCAACTGGATCAATCCAGTACTTACTCTCCGCATCGCCTTTTTCGATGGGCACATGAGGCGGCTCATTTCCCTCGTTGCTGTAAAAAAAGAAGCGGACGCCCAACAGGCGCAGGGTTGTAGGCACAGGTTTACATTTTAACTGCAAAAACAGGATAGTTGAACCGGGTTTTCAATGCGCTTTTGTGGGCCGTAGAGGACCCCCATAAATTTTCTCCCCAGGCAAAGCACGTCGCCACGCTTTACGGCGTTTGCGGAAAAAACTCGATTTACCCATGCGTACGTTAATTGTTGCTCTGCTGCTTGGGGTTGTTGCCTGTGGTTCGCCGGTGCGGACGGATCTCATCGTGCGGTTTTCCTCCGAACTGCGCGAACAGCCGGATGCCGGCAGCCCGGTTGTTTGCTCCTTGCCGGAAGGTTCCAAACTGGCAGATTTGCATGTAACCAGCCGTTTTTTGGCCGCTATCTCGCTGGAAGACAGCCTGCGTCAGGAACCCTGGTTGCGTGTGCAAACCGCCGACGGACAAACGGGCTGGATATTCGGCGGCGTGGTGGTGCCTTCGGGCTTGAAAACAGCCGAAGCAGAGCGTTGGGTTTTTGAGAAACGCACGCAGGCGCTGTTTGGCCCGGCGCTTTCTGCGCGGATTTGGGCACTGGCCGATCGGATATCCCCCGCTACGGACACGGCTTTTGCCGCCCACCTGCGCGAGACACTGCTCCTGCGCGACACGATGAACCAGGTGTTGGCCCGGGCGGTGAGTCGTGATGCCGCGTCGGCGCCCGCCAATCTGACCTGGCTGGAGGAGCCGATGCGGCATTTCTTTGTGCAGCATATCCCCGTTCCGCAGTTGTTTGCCGATTTCCGCTTGATTGCCCGGACTGCAGCCGGTACCCGTGGTAAACAAGACGACCATTTTGCCCGCCTTGGCCTCGCGGCGTACCCTTTGGATAGCGTGGAGTCGGCCCTGCCGGCCTGGGTGTTTCCGTTGGGGCTGGAGGAAAGTTGCAGCAACCTCGGCGCGGGATTTCATCTGAACCTGCTGACGGAAATTTCAGCGACCTTGCAGGCCGGCGACCTGTTCCAACCCGAACTCCTGCGCTGGAAAGACCGGATTCTGGCCGATATGCTCGACAACTCCCGCACGTACTGGCAGCCGAAGGAGAAAATACTGGCCGAACTGGATCGGATTGTTGCAGCCGGATTAGGCTGCCTGTCCGACCGCGATCTGCTGGCCTTGAAAGCCCGGCGTGGCATGTTCGCCAGTGGATCCGTTCGCATGAATTTGCGATCGGGAAAGTGAATCTTAAAACTCCACCACTACCGTGCCCATCACATTCCGCCCCGCTTGCGGGAAAAAACCCGCCTGGTGGTACACGCCGTTGCCTTCCAGTCGGGTGTACGGGTTGTCGGGGCGCTCGTCGTAGCCCGCAGATGTGAACCGGTAGGCCCAGCCGTTGGCCGAATACCGGGCGTCGAACAGGTTGTTTACGGACAGGATGGCGCTGATTCGTTTGCCGACAACGCCTGTCAGGTCGTAGTTCAGACGAAGGTCCGAGAAAAACCAGGCGGGTAGCGCAGTGGCATCGTTTCCGGTGTTGTCCAAAAATTGTGCGCCGACATATTTGCCTGACAATGAAACCGACAGGTGGTGGGTTTGGCCGGCAGGCAAAATTTCCCAAGTCGCTTCGGCGCGAGCCACGACGGGCGGCGAGAATGCCAGATCGGTGTTTTTGTGCTGAATGGCGTCCTGCCCGCCACTGTCCCAGTTGTCGCGGTATTCGGTGAATTCCTGCACCTTGTTCCGGCTGAAGGCGGCGTTCCCGCTCAGCGTGAGGCGCCGGCCAAGCCGGGCAGCAGCCTCGATTTCGAGACCGGCCCGGTAACTGCGCGGCACGTTGGTGCGGATATAAGCGCCCACGTCGTTGATGCGGCCGTCGAGTACCAACTGATCGCGGTAGTCCATGAAAAACAGGTTTGCCGACAGGCTCCAGTCTGCGGTCTGGCGCCGGATGCCGGCTTCCCAGTCGAGCAGTATTTCCGAGCGGGGGCGGCTGGCGGGCGTGGACTGGGTGTAATCATCCCGGTTGGGTTCCCGTTGGCCTATGCCGAAAAATGCTGTAGCCGTCCAGCCGGGGCGGAATTGCCAGTTCAGGCCGGCTTTGGGGTTGAAAAAGTGGAGTTGTGCGGTTTGGGTGACGTTGTTTTGGTTCTGGTCGTAGCCGAGGAATTCATAACGAACCGTGCGGTATTGCAAGTCGAGCAGAGCGGTCAGGCTGTTTTGAAAAGGAATTTCGATTTTCCCAAACACATTTGCGTCGCGCTTGTCGGCGTCGTTGTCGTAGTAGACAAATTCCTTGGGCACGGCGTATTCCGCCCAGATGACTTCGCCGAAGTGGCGTCCCTCGTAGCGATTGAACGCGCCGCCAAGCAGGATTGTAGCCCGGGCTTGAAGCGACTCGGGCGTCCAGCGCAGCGCGAAGGTGCCGCCGTAAAAATGGTTGTCGAGCCAACGTCGCCGCACCAAGTCGGTAGCCACCACGGTGGTATCTCCGAGGTTCAGGGGCGGCAAACCGTAGTCGGAAAATACCTCACCGGCTTTGTACTGTTCGTAAAAACCGAACCCGCGGGTGTAATGGCCGTTCAGTTGCAGATCGAGTCCCTTGCCGAGCAGGCGTTTGTAGTGCAGCAGATGGTGGCGCTGGGTGTAGTCGTCCACTTCGTCGGGGTAGGGTTCGCCGGGGCGTTCGGTTCCGGCGACGTTGAACGTGCGCAGGTTTTCATTTTCCAGATATTGGGCCGGCAGGCCGTACCAGGCCTGGTAGGTCAGCGTGTGGCCCCAGAGCAGGTGTGCCTGCAGCGACTGGTGTTCGTCCACGTATGCACCGGTCAGGTGGTACGAGCGGAGGTCGGCGGCGGCGCGATCCACAAAACCGTCGGACGCAATTTGGGAAAGGCGGCCCGTGAAGGCGATTTTTCCGTTCAAAAGCCCCGTTCCGACGTACGCCGAGTGCTTCCGGGTGCCGAAGGAGCCGAGGCTGTTGGTGACGGTGGCGAAGGGTTCGGGCTGTATCCGGGACAGGTCGAGGTTGACGGTGGCGCCGAATGCCCCGGCGCCGTTGGTGCTCGTGCCCACGCCGCGCTGCACCTGAATTTCGGCTGCCGAAGCCGCCAGATCGGGCAGATCAACCCAAAATACGCCCTGACTTTCGGCGTCGTTCAGTGGTACGCCGTTGATGGTTACGTTGATGCGGGTGGGGTCGCTGCCGCGGATGCGCATGCCGGTGTAGCCGATGCCGGTACCGGCGTCGGAGTTTTCCACTACCGAGGGTGTGCCGGAGAGCAGGAACGGCACGTCCTGGGCGTGATAACCTTTGGCGAGTTTTTCGGCTGAGAGGTTGGTGTGCGGCACGGGTGAGTTGGCGCCGGTGCGGGTGGCCTGGATGACCACGGGCTGGAGTTCGATGGAATCGGGTAGGGGAGTGGTTTGCTGGGCGATCAGCAGATTGGAAAAAAGAGAAAAATAGCTTCCGACGGCGAGTACCCGGCATCGCAGCGGTGTGGAGAAAACGAACATGGTTGGAGAAAAAGTTGAGTGAAACATCCGCTTCCGAAGGGGTTTCGGACGCGTAGTGATGCCACTACCCGCTCACTTCCCTTCCCGGCATTACCCGGGCAGGTTCGATGGGTGTAATCTCAGCCTTTTGAAAAGGCACCCCAATGAGTACTGGCCGCAAAGGTCACGAAAGTTTTTTCACTTCTGCAAGGGCTGTGCGCAGTCGTTGTTCATGCGAGCCGGCGAGGATGGCATACGGCGCTTCGGTTTCCTGCAAAAGCCGTTTGTACCAATCGAAGAGAATGTGGCGCTCTTCCGGGTGTTCCCTCAACGGGTCGGGCTGCCAGTCGAAATCGGGGGTGCAGAGCAAGTACAGGTCGGCAGGTTGTGGGTCGGAGTAGCCTTCTTTCCATTCCCAAATGCCGTTAGCGGGCGCTCCGAAGCGGTAGTGTTCCCAGATGTGCAGGACGGTCCAGTCGGTATCGCACACGAGTATTGGCGGTGCGGTGGAAATATGCCACTGTTCCCAGGCCTGTTGCCCCCGGCTAATGGTCCGGAGATCGGCATATTCATAAGGTCGCCCGAGGTGCGCCACAAAGTAGCGGGCGAATTCCGGGACGCACGGAGCCGACATGTGCTGAGCCAACGCTTCCGCCATTGCCGTTTTCCCGCTGGATTCCGGGCCGGTAAGGACAATTTTGAATGTGTGCTGTTTCGTCCCGGTCATCTTGAATTCTTACCTTTGCAACCTGTTTTTTACGTTTGCCATGCACGATATTGAACCGCATTTTCGGTGGCGCGACGAGTACATCGCCTCGGAAGACAAACGCTCCCCGTTTTTCGGGCGCAGGTACAGCGAGTTTTACGAATCTAACCGCTTGTACAACTTTTACCTGCACCCGCAATGGGACGCGTTTGGTTCCTCCACGCTGTACGCCAAAATTCTGTTTGCCGACTACGACGAGGGCTATACGCTCATCGAACTGATCGGCGAATGGAATGATGTGCTGCACAACGACATCATGTACCTCAAGCGCGAAATTGCGGACATCCTGCTGCGCGAAGGTGTGGACAAGTACATTTTTTTCTGTGAAAATGTGCTCAACTACCACGCCGGCGATGAGGACTACTACGCCGAATGGGCCGAGGATGTGCAGGAAGACGGCGGCTGGATCGCCCTCCTGAACACCCGGCAACATGTGGAAGAAGAAATGCACGACGCGGGTTTGCACCACTACCTGTATGTAGGCGAACCGTACAACGATATTCACTGGCAGGTGCTGAAACCCCAAATGGTGTTTGAGTTGATCTCCGCATTTATTCACGGACGCATCCACCGGTTGGCGGGGTGACGTATACCGCTTTTCGCACAAATTCCGACCTTTGAGGCGCAGCAATCCACGACAGCATGACTACCGAGCCGAGTACCCCGAATTCGCCTGAGCCTTTCCGTTCCGGGTTTGTCAATATCATTGGCCGACCGAATGCCGGGAAGTCTACTTTGCTGAATGCCCTCGTGGGCGAGCGGATGAGCATCATCACGCACAAACCGCAAACCACGCGCCACCGGATCATCGGCATCCTGACCGGCGAAAATTTCCAGATCGTTTTTTCCGATACCCCCGGCTATGTGCGCGACCCTGCCTACAAAATGCACAAGGCCATGAACCGTTTCGTGGAGGGTACTCTGGACGATGCCGACCTGCTACTCCTGGTTTTTGACCTGACGGAGGAACTGGAGGACAGCAATCCGCTGCTGACGATGCTTGCCCCCTCGGAAGCGCCCATTCTGCTGGTGCTCAACAAAAAAGACCTGGTCAAGGAACAGCGGCTGGAGGATGTGCTGAACTGGTGGGCCAAGCGGATTAAAATTACTGACCATATCGCTATTTCGGCTATAAAAAACGAAAACACGGCGGAACTGCTTCAAAAAATAACCGGCTATCTGCCAGAAGGTCCGGCGTATTACCCCACCGACCAGTTGACGGATCGCCCGGAGCGTTTTTTCGTGAGTGAGATTATACGGGAAAAAATTTTTCTGCTGTACGACGACGAGGTGCCGTACTCCTGCGAGGTAGGTATCGAGTCTTTTCAGGAGTCGGCAACCAATGCCGGCGAGCCCATTGCCCGCATACGAGCCAGTATCTTTGTATTGCGGGAAACCCAGAAGGCAATTTTGCTTGGGAAAGGTGGCGTGGCCATCAAAAAACTCGGTACCGCAGCACGTATGGCCATTGAGCGGTTTTTGCAATCCAAAGTCTTTCTGGAACTGACTGTAAAAGTCAGGAACAACTGGCGCGATGATGAGCGTTCGCTGCAATATTTCGGGTACAAATAAAAAGACGGCAGGATGTTAACATCCTACCGTCAGAAATATAACCCCAAAAAACCTAAGCCAAAGGTAAAGTTGTTAGCACTTGTTGTGCAAGCATTTTTTAAATTTTTTTTTTGCCAATGAAAAATTTCCGGAGAATGCCTCTTCTGAGCGTGTGGAGATAAAAAAAGTCCCTCCCCATTCATCAACGGAGAAGGACATCATCAAAACACGCTTCATTTTAAAACTTAAACTTCATTCAGGGAAATGGTGCGACAAATGTAAATAGTTTACATTTCCCTAACAACATTCCTGCGTATCAATTTTTTGTGGTATGCCGGTAAAATTGACTTCACTATTTACTCACCAAACATGCGTACCATTCTGATTCGAAATGCCGGAATTGTAAACAGGGGCACGATTACCCGTGGCGATGTATTGATCAAGGCCGGACGTATCGAGCGGATCGGCTCAAACTTGAACGCCGTTGCCGACATTCAACTGGATGCCACCGGCAAGTATTTGATTCCCGGTATTATTGACGATCAGGTGCATTTCCGGGAACCGGGTTTGACCCACAAGGCCACCATTGCGACGGAGAGCCGAGCGGCTGTGGCGGGCGGTGTTACGTCGTTCATGGAAATGCCCAATGTAAATCCGCCCTCGGTGACGCAAGACCTGCTGGAGGAAAAATACCGGATCGGTGCCCGGACCTCCCTCGCCAATTACTCTTTTTACATGGGCACCACCAACGACAATCTGGACGAGGTGTTACGGACGGACCCACGCCGGGTGTGTGGCATCAAGGTGTTCATGGGAAGCAGCACGGGTAATATGCTGGTGGATGCCCCGAATGTACTGGAACGGATTTTCGCCGAGGCGCCCATGCTTGTGGCCACACACTGTGAGGATGAAGCCACTGTCCGGCATAACCTCGAACGTTTCAAAAACCGGTATGGAGACCGTTTAACCGCCGCGTATCACCCGCGAATCCGGAATGTGGAGGCGTGCCAGTTGTCTTCATCCTTTGCCGTTGGTCTGGCGCGGAAGTACAATACGCGGCTGCACATTTTGCATATTTCCACGAAAAACGAACTCGACTTGTTTGATAATTCTGTGCCGCTGGCGCAGAAACGCATTACATCGGAAGTTTGCGTACACCACCTCCGGTTTCATTCGGGTGACTATGCCCGATTCGGAAATCAGATCAAGTGTAACCCGGCGATAAAAAGCCGGGCACACCGGGATGCTCTGCTGCCGGCCCTTCTCGATGACCGACTGGATGTGGTGGCCACCGACCACGCGCCGCATACCTGGGAGGAAAAATCGCAACCGTACCTGCAGGCACCATCAGGGGTGCCGTTGGTCCAGCATTCGCTGAATGTGATGCTGGAATTTTACCATGCGGGTAAAATTTCATTGGAAAAAATCGCGGAAAAGATGTGCCATGCCCCGGCTGTCGCCTTTCAGGTGCAGGAGCGCGGGTTTATCGAGGAAGGCTATTGGGCTGATCTGGCGCTCGTGGATGTGAATCAGCGCTGGACGGTTGCGAAAGAAAACCTGTACTACAAGTGCGGTTGGTCGCCATTCGAGGGGAAAACTTTCCGTGGCAAAGTCGTCACGACAATCGTCAGCGGGCATCTTGCCTGGCATGATGGAAAATTTGATGACTCCAGAATGGGGGAGCGCTTGCTGTTCGATCGGTAGAAACAGAAAACTAATCCTTTCGCCAGGGTACAGATTAGCGGATAAAGCCTGAACTTTGCGCGCTTTTTTTGACAATAACCACTGTTTTGCTTCTTGACTTTTCCATGAAAGAATTGAAAAAATATTTAGACACGAACCAGGAGCGTTTCCTGAACGAGTTGCTCGAAATCCTGCGTATCCCGTCCGTCAGTGCCGATCCGAAGTACAAGGACGATGTGCGCCGTATGGCCGACGCCACGGCTGCACATTTGCGCAAGGTCGGGGTGGACAATGTGGAAGTACTGGACACGCCGGGCCATCCGATCGTGTACGGTGAAAAAATGATTGACCCGAAAGCGCCTACCGTGCTGGTGTACGGGCACTACGATGTACAGCCGCCTGACCCGCTTGACCTTTGGGATAGTCCGGCATTTGAGCCGGTGGTCAAAAAGACCAAAATTCACCCCAAAGGCGCCATTTTTGCCCGTGGTTCCTGCGACGACAAAGGCCAGTTTTTCATGCATGTCAAGGCGTTTGAGGCCATGATGCAACACGGCAAACTGCCTTGCAACGTCAAGTTTATGATCGAGGGAGAAGAGGAAATCGGCTCGAAGCACCTGGAGGATTTTTGCAAAAAGAACAAGAAAAAACTCGCCTGCGACGTGGTGCTCATTTCCGACACCAGCATTGTTGACAACAACACGCCCAGCCTGACCGTAGGTCTTCGCGGCCTGGCGTATTTGGAGGTGGAAGTGACCGGCCCCAACAAAGACCTGCACTCGGGTGTGTACGGTGGTGCGGTGGCAAACCCGATCATTGTGCTGAGCGCGATGATTGCGTCGCTGCATGACAAGAAGAAAAAAGTGACGGTAAAGGGCTTCTACGATGATGTGCAAAAACTGAGTGCCAGGGAGCGCAAGCGCCTGAACGACGCCCCCTACGATGAAAAAGCCTACATGAAAGACCTGGCTGTGGATGCACTGATGGGCGAAGAAGGCTTCACAACCATCGAGCGCACCGGCATTCGGCCCGCACTCGACGTGAACGGAATTTGGGGCGGGTACACCGGCGAGGGCGCCAAAACGGTACTGCCCTCCAAAGCATCTGCCAAAATTTCCATGCGATTAGTACCGAATCAGGACCCGAAGAAGATTGAGAAGTTATTCCAGAAGCACTTCGAGAGCCTTGCACCGAAGTCTGTGAAGGTCAAAGTAACGGCTTTGCACGGCGGTCACCCGGTGGTAGTGCCGACCAATTCGGTGGAGTACAAAGCCGCCGAAAAAGCGATGGAAACCACTTTCGGGAAAAAACCCCTCCCGCAACGCGGCGGTGGCAGTATTCCGATTGTGGCCATGTTCGATCAGGTGCTGGACGCGCGTTCGGTGCTCATGGGCTTCGGCCTGGATTCTGACGCCATTCACTCCCCGAACGAGCACTACGGCTTGTTTAATTTTTACAAAGGGATCGAAACCATACCGTATTTCTACCAATACTACGCCGAGATGAAACGCCGTTAAGCGGCTTGTTTCCAACTGTTCTCGTTACTAATTTCACAACCATCATTTTTTATATTACGACATGAAAAAAACGATTCTGTTTTTCTTCGCCGCTGTCATCAGTTTCGGCTTGAATGCTCAGGCGACTCTTAAAACCACGCAAGACAGCGCAAGCTTCGCTTACGGCATGCTGATCGGCAACAGCCTGAAACGCCAACTGCCTCCCGATCTCAACATTGATCTGGTCATGCAGGCTATGAGCGGTTTCCTCAAAGACGCCAAAATGCCCTTCGACCAGCAGGTAGCCACCGACGTGTTCGGTCGTTTCTCGCAGGAAGCCCAGAAAAAAGCCGGCGAGGCCGGCAAAATGGAAGGCGAAAAATTCCTGGCTGCCAACAAACAAAAGAAAGGTGTAACCACGACCGCCAGCGGCCTTCAATACGAAGTGCTGAAGCGCGGAGACGGCAAGGAATCACCCAAGGCTACCGACAAAGTAAAGGTGCACTACCACGGCATGAACATTGACGGTTCCGTTTTTGATAGCAGCGTGGAACGCGGCGAGCCGATTTCTTTCGGTCTCAACCAGGTCATCTCCGGCTGGACCGAAGGCGTACAACTCATGCACGTAGGCGACAAGTTCAAGTTCGTTATTCCTTCCGAACTGGCTTACGGCGACCGTAGCCCCAGCCCGAAAATCAAACCGAATTCGGTGCTGATTTTTGAAGTGGAATTGTTCGAAATCAATCCCAAGGATTAATTGCTGTTTGCCG
Organism: uncultured Saprospiraceae bacterium; assembly: GCA_964392655.1. Taxonomy (GTDB): domain Bacteria; phylum Bacteroidota; class Bacteroidia; order Chitinophagales; family Saprospiraceae; genus M3007. The sequence goes on along the minus strand of CAYMQY010000092.1, from coordinate 5,317 downwards.
TTGACTTTTGGCTATTGGCTTCTCTCGAACGAGAGAAAAGCCAATAGCCAAAGGCAAAAGGCCAATAGCCAACAACTAACAGCCATGTCTTCTCGTCAAGCCATCCAGGGACTCGCTCCCGAATTGCTCTGGCAGCGATTTTATGAAATCGCCCAAATCCCGCGTCCATCAAAAAAAGAAGAGCGGATTACCGCACACTTCGAGGCGCTTTTTCAAAGCATGGGCCTCAAGTACAGCAAGGACAAAGTCGGCAACCTCGTCGCGCGGGTACCTGCCACCCGCGGGCGCGGAAAAGCCCCGATTGTGGTGTTGCAGGGGCATAGCGATATGGTATGCGAAAAAAACCGGGGCACCGAGCACGATTTTGACCATGACCCGATTCGCCTGGTGCGCCACGGGGAGTGGATCGGTGCCGACGGCACCACGCTGGGCGCCGACAACGGCATCGGTGTGGCAGCGGCGTTGGCCATTGCTGCTGATCCGACGGCAGTACATGGCCCGCTGGAAATTCTCATTACGGTGGACGAAGAGACTGGTCTGACGGGCGCCAATCAAATTTCTCCCCGAATGCTCAAGGGCCGGTACCTGCTCAACCTCGATACGGAGGAGGATGGTGTGTTTTGTATTGGCTGCGCCGGTGGCATGGATACCGCAGGTGTTTTTTCGGTAAAAAACACGGCAGCGCCGTCGTCGGATGATCATGCGGCCTTCGCGCTCCGAATTTCGGGGCTGAAAGGCGGGCACTCCGGCACCGAAATTCACGTCGGGCGCGCCAACGCGATCAAACTTCTGGCCCGAACCCTGCATGCCCTGCAACCGCTTGCACCACAATTCACGCATTTGCAAGGCGGCAGCAAACGCAACGCTATTCCACGCGAATCGGAAGCAATTGTTGTTTTGCCGAAGGCGTCTATCGAAAAAGCCCGGGCGATAGTGGCGCGTTGCGAGCAGGATTTTCAGAATGAATTCCGCACGGCGGATGGCGGAGTGCGGGTAACGCTTGAGCCGGTGGCGATGCCTGCCGCGGTGTATGCGAAGCCGTTTGCGAAAAAAATACTGGGCGCATTGCTTGCCCTTCCGCATGGGGTGGTACGCATGAGCACCGATATTGAAGACCTGGTAGAAACCTCCACCAACCTGGCTACAGTAGTGAGCGACGAAAAAATGCTTACCATCGGCACCAATCAGCGCAGTTCGGTGGAAAGCGCCAAGCGGTACATAGCCGCCAGTGTAGCCGCGGGGCTGAAACTTGCCGGCGCACGGGTGACGCATACCGACGGCTATCCGGGCTGGCAACCCGATATGCAGTCGCCTTTGCTCGAAATTTGCAGAACCGCTGCCACAGAACTTTACGGCAAGGCGCCCGAAATCAAAGCCATTCACGCCGGGCTGGAATGCGGCATTCTCGGGGGAAAATACCCGGGCATAGACATGATTTCATTCGGGCCTACCATCACCGGCGCGCACTCGCCCGACGAGCGCGTACATATTCCCGCTGTGGAAAAATTTTACGATTTGCTGAAACGCGTGCTGGATGCCTTGAGCAAGTAAAAATGTGACAAGCGTGAACACCTGACCGGATAAATTATTTTTGTTCGGTAACTTCGCCTGTTCATGCAACACAAAATCCTGATTCTTTTTGCGCATCCATCATTTGAAAAGTCGGCTGTCAACAAGGCCCTGACGAACTACATCCCCCGTTCGTCCGGCATTACTTTTCATGATTTGTACGAGGCGTACCCGGAGTTTAATGTGGACGTGGAGCATGAGAAGGCGCTTTTGGATCGGCACGATCTCATCATCTGGCACCATCCGGTTTACTGGTACAGTTGCCCGCCCCTGCTGAAACAGTGGATTGATCTGGTATTGGAGTTTGGCTGGGCATATGGACCGGGCGGCACCGCATTGGTTGGGAAAAAATTGATGCAGGTTGTCACTACCGGTGGTGGGCACGCAGCCTATCAGCGCGATGGATACCATCAGCACACCCTTCTGGATTTTCTGGCGCCCATGATTCAAACGGCTCGTTTGTGCCAAATGGAATACCTCCCGCCTTTTGTCGTCCACGGCACACATCGGGTTTCGGAAGATGAGGTGCATCACTTTGGAAGGGCGTACGAAGCGCTTTTACGCGCACTATCGCAGCCTGATTTCGACTTTGAAGCACTTCGTAAGCACGAATATGCCAACGACTGGATTGAAAATTTAAACACGCAAACGCATGGCTGACGGCTTTCTCGCACAAGCAGTAGTTTATCTGGCTGCGGCAGTGATTTGTGTGCCGATAGCCAAGCGGCTGGGGCTGAGTTCTATCCTCGGTTACCTGATCGCGGGTGTGCTGATCGGCCCTTTCGTACTTGGGCTGATTGGTCACAGGGGCGAGGACATTATGCACTTCGCCGAATTCGGCGTTGTGATGATGCTGTTTCTGATCGGTCTTGAACTGGAGCCTGCGCACTTCTGGAGCTTGCGTAAAGTCATTGTGGGGATGGGCGGGCTGCAATTGATCGGGACTTCGGCGTTGCTTTTTGCAGTCTTCCAGGCAGTAGGTTGGCAGTGGCAAACCTCATTAGTTGTGGCCCTGTCATTTGCTATGTCATCTACTGCCATTGTGCTACAAACCCTGAAGGAGCGTGGGAACAGCAAGTCTGCCATGGGGCAATCGGCGTTTTCAGTGTTACTTTTTCAGGATATTGCCATCATTCCGATTCTTGCCTTGCTTCCGCTGCTGGTGGTTTCGGATATTCAGGTGGACGAACATTCGGGGCATTCTCTGATAGATAATTTTCCGGCATGGCTACAAACTCTGGTTGTGTTTGGTGCCGTCGGTCTGGTGTATTTTTCCGGTAAATTCCTTGTAGTGCCGCTGCTGCGCGTTGTTGCGCAAACACGCTTGCACGAACTTTTTACCGCTTCTTCGTTGCTTTTGGTGCTGGTGGTGGCTTTTATGATGCAATCAGTCGGCCTTAGTCCGGCACTTGGAGCCTTTCTGGCGGGGGTGGTGTTGGCGAACAGCGAATTCCGGCATGAGTTGGAAAGCGACCTTGCCCCGTTCAAAGGACTTTTGCTGGGTCTTTTTTTCATTGGAGTGGGCGCTTCAATCAATTTTTCCCTCATCCTGGAATCGCCGTGGCTCATCATGGCTTTAGGCGCTGTGGTGACTGTGGTCAAGTTTGTTATACTGTTCGGGGTTGGGCGGGTGTACAAGTTGAGCAACGACCAAAACATGCTCTTTGCGCTTGGCCTGAGTCAGGTAGGCGAGTTTGCCTTCGTGCTTTTGGGTTTTGCTGTGCAAATTGATTTGGTAACCGGCAAGTTGGCTAATCAGATGATGGCAATTACCGCTATCAGTATGTTCTTCACGCCGTTTCTGCTTTTAATCAATCAGCGCTTTATTGATCCTTTTTTTGGTGTTAAACAGGAAGAGCCGGATAGCGGGGACGAAATGGACGAAAAAAGCCCTGTAATCATAGCGGGCTTCGGGCATTTTGGCAGTACGATCGGGCGCTTGCTCAAGGCAAACGGCATTCCCACTACGATACTCGACCATGATTCGGACCGGGTCAGCCTTTTGCGCCGGATGGGCTTCAAGGTGTACTACGGTGACGCCACTCGCCCGGAAGTGCTCGAAGCCGCAGGACTCGGAGAGGCACGACTTTTCATTGCAGCGATTGACTCACCGGAAACCAATTCAGTAATTATCGAAACGGTGCGCAAAAAGTATCCAAAAGTGAAAATACTGGCCCGTGCCCGCAACCGGATGGATGCATACGACCTTATCGAACGCGGGGTGGAAAATATCTACCGGGAAACGCTGTACACCGCCGTACATCTCGGGGTAGATGCGTTGGTTCAACTCGGACACAGGCGGTACAGCGCTACCCGACAAGGGCAAAAATTTATTCAGTACGACGAGCGATCGTTGCGCAAGTTGGCCCGAAGCCGGCACGATCGCAAAGAGTATGCGCTAAGTGTGAAGGAGGAAATTGAGTTGCAGGAGCAACTGTTGCAAAACGACGTGCTCGTGAATCTGCTCACGGACGACCATGCCTGGGATAGTTCGGAAATGAAAAAAGTCAATGGCTGACCAGTCGTTTCACAACACGTTGGCCAACTGCTCCTTGATTTTCTCCAGTTCATCTTTCATTTGAACCACCAGGCGCTGAATGTCGGCATCGTATGCTTTGGCGCCGAGCGTATTGATTTCACGGCCCATTTCCTGACTGATGAAGTTCAGCGTTCGGCCTGCAGACTTGCTCTTGTCCTCCACTTGTTCGATGAAATATTTGCAGTGCTGCTCCAGGCGGACTTTCTCCTCCGTGATGTCCATTTTTTCCAAGTAGTACAGGATTTCCTGCTCAAATCGGTTGGTGTCCAGGTTGTCTCGGCCAAACGCATCTTCCATGTTGGAGCGCAAGCGCTCGCGCATGCGCGCGAAACGTTCCTGTTCGTATGGCGTTACGTCGCTCAGGTAAATCAGGATATTGGCCACGCGCAAACGCAGGTCCGATTCCAGTGCGCGCCCTTCCTGCCGGCGGAAAGCCCGCAAGTTGTTCAGGGCCTGTTCAACCACTTTGCAGACGGCCTCCCATTCGTCTTCGTCCAGTTCGCCCGAGGGAGTGGCCACCACGTTCGGAATGCGCATGATTGCCTGGAGGATATCATGCCGCGGGATGTTCAACTCTTCGGTCAGGCGTGAAATTTCACGATAGTACCCTTTGAACAAGCCCTCGTTCAGGCTGACAAGCGCTGCGCCGTCAGCATTCTGAACTTCAACGAGCAGGTCAATTTTGCCGCGTTCTGCGTGATCCACCACCATTTTGCGCAATTCCAGTTCTTTTTCTTTGTAGTCGCCCGGAAAGCGCATTTTAAGGTCGGTCAATTTGGAGTTCAAAGCCCGCAATTCTACCGAAATTGTTTTGCCGGCGTAACTGCCGGCGGCACGGCCGTAGCCGGTCATGGAGAGAAGCATGTTCAGGAAAAATATGTATTGGAAAAATGTATTTGGGCCGCGTCAAAGGTAGAGAAAATCCCCCCTGCCCCAACTTTCTGAAACTATTTTTGCCAAAATGGTTTGCAATGTCTTGGTATAGAGTAAGTTTGCAACCTGTTCCGGGCGGAGTGCAGTAAGATGCGTTTGCACGACGGCAACAGGATAATTTACGCCCTCTGCAAGCCGAAAAAGTATAACGAAAATTTGTGCAGGTCGAAAATTGTCCGATCTTTGCGACTCGTTTTCCGAAGCACCTTCTTTTTTACTGCAACTTATTCAAAATCAACTACCTAAAACATGAGAAAGGCCGACCTTGTGAATGCC
>CAYMQY010000091.1:0-16061 GCA_964392655.1 uncultured Saprospiraceae bacterium | reverse complement strand
TGCCCACTTTTTTCAGGTTCCGGATATTGGCCACACGAATACGGAAAAACTCATCGAGGTTGGAGGAGTAGATGGCCAGAAATTTCAGGCGTTCCAGCAAGGGCACAGCAGAGTCTTTGGCTTCTTGAAGCACACGGTAGTTGAACGACAACCAGGATATATCGCGGTGAAAAAAAGTCATGGAGCAAGCGGGTAGTTGAGCGATTGGGGGACAAAAGTGGGGAATCGCAGATTTTTCGTGCGGTAAATTTGTGTTAATTCTCCGGGTTCCTGGCAGGCGCACCACAGATTACTCAGATTAACACAGATTTTTTCTAATACCTCTTCGCGTACTATCTGTGTAAATCTGTGCTATCTGTGGTGAATTCCAACCTCGTCAAAACAAAGTCCCCTGACGCACAGGAGGCACATATTCCGCCGGTCCGCGCAGCCGCACGCCGGGTATTTTTTCAGAAAAAACCGCCGCTGCGTGCGCTGCCAGACCGGGCGCAAGCAGGTTATCCGGCTCGTGGCAAAAAAAGTATGCCTCGCGAAGCCCCATCGAAAACCATAGCGCCAACCGATCTGCCCAGTCGGCTACGCGGGTATAGTCCGTAGGGTGCAAACCATTGCCCACAAACCGGACGAGTACGCGGCCGGTGGTCAGGCGCAAATGGCACACATCACGTCGCCCTGCCACATCGGTGATGACGGTGGAAACATAGTGCGCGTGCAGCAGTTGAAAAAAATCCGCACCGCCGCTACTGTTGTCAAAAAACGCCGGATGCCGCACTTCTACCGCCAGGGGCACGTCGTCTGGCCAAACGTTCAAAAACCGGTCAAGCACAGACAGGTTTTGCGGACTGAACTGCGGCGGCAGTTGCATGAAACAGCAGCCCAGCGCCTCGCCGAGTCCGCGAATGGCGTCGCAAAAAATCCGGATTTCAGCGTTGTTTACACCCAGGTTGCGGGCGTGGCTGATGGTTTGCGGGATTTTGGGGCAATACCGAAAATCGGGCGGCACTTCCTCGCGCCAACGCGCTACGGTGGCCGTATCGGGGATTCGGTAGTGTGTGGTGTTGTGCTCAATGGTGTTGAACTGCTTTCCGTAATGCGTCAGAAATTCCTTGTCCCGCGTTCCGGGCGGATACCAGCGCCCGACCCAGGGCTTCATGTTGTAACCCGTGGCGCCAAGGTAAACCGCCGGCGTGCCCATTCGCGCAGGGAGGGCGCCGAGCACGTTGAGGTTTTGCTGCGGGTCGGACGGCAGATCGAAGTGGACGCCATCCACGGATGGGAGTTTGCCAAAATCCATGCGGTAAAAGTAGGCGTTGCCGTACTTTCGCCGCTGTTCATTCTTTTACAAAATAGCCCGTTTCAATCCCTTGCAAAAAATCCTGCATCGAATCAGCCACTTCCTGCGCTTCTACGCCGCTGCCGATACCCGGTATCAGGTGCATTCTCCCTTCGTGTTCGAGTGGGTGAACGCCGTGTTGGAAGACCGGCGCTGGTACTATGCGTTCGAGGACATCGAAGCGGTGCGGCGCGAAATGCAGGCAAGCCCGATTACGCTGGAAGTGGAAGATCATGGTTCGGCGGCAAGTGCGGAAACTCCGGTTTTGAGGCAAATTCCGGTACGCACTCTTGCCCGCAGGGCTGCCAGTTCGCCTAGCCAGGGGCGTATGCTGTTTCGTACGGCACAGTGGCTGCACCCAGCCCGCATGCTCGAACTCGGCTCTTCCGTCGGAATCGGGGCCATGTATCTGGCCTCCGCCGCCCGGCATGCGCGTTTGATTTCGCTGGAAGGCAGCGAGACGGTGGCGCATGTAGCCCGCACCAATCTCGGAATTCTGGATTTGCACCACCAGGCCGAGGTCGTCAGCGGCCCGTTTCAACGTACGCTCGGTCCGGCGCTCGAAGCGCTTGGGCAGGTTGACCTCATCTTTTTCGACGGCCACCACCGCGAAGCCGCTACACTTGATTACTTCGAGCGCTGCCTGCCGTATTGCCACGCAGGTTCAGTCCTGGTGTTCGACGATATGTACTGGTCAGCAGAAATGACGGCGGCCTGGGAAAAAATCAAACAGCACCAGCGGGTTACGCTCAGCATTGACTGCTACGATCTCGGGTTGGTTTTTCTGAACCCAGAACTTGGTCCCAAAAAGCACTACCGTTTGGTGCCCTTGCAGTGGAAACCCTGGAAGGTTTTTTGATAAAATTTTCGAACCTGTGGCCTGGAACTCCGTTTCGGGTGCCCTGTTACTTGCCCGAAACTCCGTTCCGGGCCACAGGTTAGTTGGTTACAAATTTTCTCTGAAATCCGGGTATGCAAACCTTCGGGCGTTCAATACCTTCGCGGCATGGACAAGATGATCGCTCGTTTCCCCGACCAGTTAGCCGAAGCGCTGCAAATCGCTTCGGCGGTTTCTTTGAAAAAACATACGTCGCCTATTCGCACCGTACTTGTTTCCGGACTTGGCGGAAGCGGTATCGGCGGCAACTTCGTGCAAGACCTCGTCGGCGCCGAATGCAAAGCGCCTATCCTGGTGAACAAGGGCTACGATGCACCACATTGGGCCAACAAACACACACTGGCCATTTGCTCTTCGTACAGCGGCAATACGGAAGAAACCGTGCAGGTGTTTGAACAACTGCGCGCTACCGGCGCCAAAATTGTGTGTGTCACGTCCGGCGGAAAATTACTCGAACTGGCCAAGCAGCACGGCTACGATTATGTGCAGGTACCCGGCGGCTGGAGTAGTCCTCGCGCTTGTCTTGGCTACTCCATAGTGGCGCAGTTGGCAGTGCTTCGGGGCGCCAAACTGATCAGCGGGCGCATTTTCCGGCAGATCGAGGCAGCTCGCAAACTGCTGGTGCGCGATCAGGCCGAAATTCAAAAACGCGCCCAAAAACTTGCCGGTTTTCTGGCCGACAAAACTCCGGTACTGTACTGCGCGGATACCACGGAGGCTGTGGCGGTACGCTGGCGGCAGCAGATCAACGAAAACGCCAAAATGTTGTGTTGGCACCATGTTTTACCCGAAATGAACCACAACGAACTCGTCGGCTGGCGCACCGAGCGTCCCGAAGTAGCCGTAATCTGGTTGCGCAACCGCGACGACTATGAGCGCACCACGGTGCGTATGAACATCATCAAGGAAATTATCGAGCATTTCGCCGGTGCGTCCATCGAGGTGTATTCCAAAGGAAAATCCGCGGCGGAAAAAATGCTTTACCTTGTGCACCTCGGCGACTGGATGTCGGTGTTCCTCGCGCAAGCCCGAAATGTAGATCCCGTGGAAATCAAGGTGATTGACTACCTGAAAAACGAACTGGCCAAACTGTAAACGCGGAATTATTGGTGCAGCAACTGCCGGTACAGCGCCAGGTAACGCTGCGCCACGACGGTATTTGTGTATGCCTGCATGGCTTTTTTTCGAGCAGCCTCGCGCAACGGCTCTCTGTTTTCGCCGACCCAGGCAATTCCTGCTGCCAGACCTGCGCTATCGCCTTGTGCGGCGATAAATCCGTTTTGCCGATGCTCCACCATTTCCGGAATTCCGCCGGTTTCGAACCCGACAACGGGTGTGCCGCAGGCGAGCGCTTCCATCACGGTATTTGGCAAATTATCCTCCAGCGATGGTATAGCAAACACGTCGGCTGCGCCGTAAATTTTTGCTAACTGCTTGACATCGTTTACCATACCAAGTAAATGAGCAGGGTAGGGGAGGGCAGCCATGTCCTCCTGCCGGGAGTGTCCAAGTACCAAAAGTTCAAGGTTTAAATCTGAATGTTTGGAATTGAGTTCTGAAAGTGCTTGCTGGAGAAACCGAAAACCCTTGCGTTCATCCTGTACTTTGACGGCTACAAAAAGCACCAGCAAAGAGGCTTCGCCGATCCCGTGTTGACGCCGAAATTGCAGCCGTTCCTCAGCAGAAGAGGGAGCAAAAGCCGTTGTATCAATCGGGTTTGGAATGGAAACAATCGTATAATCGCGCAGCAAGGCGCTCGCGCGAGCGCGTTCGGCCAGCCATTCGCTGCAGGTCACAAAATGCATGTTGGCCGGCAGTTCCTTTTTTTTGCGGTGCCACACCCGGTGGGACAAATCGTTTGGCCCCGGTCGGCGCAGGAACGGGCAGTTTCCACAAGCCTGCAAATAATTCGTGCAACTGCCACTGTAATGACACCCACCGGTGAACGCCCACATATCATGCAGGGTCCAGACGATAGGCTTGCCGAGATCGGCCAGTTGCCGGATGTTTTGCAAGGATAAAAACCCCTGATTTATCCAATGCAAATGCAGCACATCTGCCTGCCGGACAACAGGATGATTGGCCAAATTCGAGCCGAAGTTGGCCAACGAGAAGGAAAAGCGCACGGATTTGTCGCGCTCGAATGGGAGAAAGGAAAGCCGTTCGGCAAAAAACGGCCAACGTGGAGCATTTTCCCGGGTAAGCAAATCGGCTTGTACGTCGAATTCGAGCAGGGCTGCCTGCAAACGCCGGCAGGCTATGCCCGCCCCGCCGTGCGGATAGGTGGTCAACAGGGCTACGCGCATCTGTGTCAATATTTTTGGCCAAAACTCTGAACTTTTGTCCAAACTTTGTGTCCGTTTTGGAATTGCGACTCGAACGAGTGCCGCTGCATACGTGTACGATGAAAAACTTCATAATCTACGACCTCGAAGCCACTTGCTGGGAGCACACGCCGCCGGGCTATGTGCAGGAAACAATCGAGATCGGTGCCTTTCGGGTCAATCAATACGGAGAAGTGCGCGGCAAATTCAACCGCTTCATCCGCCCTGTCATGCACCCCAACCTGTCACCATTTTGCCGCGAACTCACCAGTATTTCCCAAATTGATGTGAACCGGGCCGACACGTTTCCCGACGTTATTGAAGAGTTTCAGGAGTGGGCACGCATGGACGAAGAAGACTATGTGCTCTGCTCCTGGGGAAATTTTGATAAAAAAATGTTCGTCAACGACTGTCGCCTACACCGGTTGGAAAGCGATTGGGCCGAACAGCATGCGAACCTGAAGGAGCAGTACATGCAAATGAAACAACTGCGTCGTTCGATCGGGCTGCGCAAAGCGGTGGAACGGGAAGACATCCTCTTCACCGGCACCCACCACCGCGGCATTTCCGATGCCGAAAATTTGACCAAACTTTTTTTAAAGTACCTGGGGTACTGGGCGTTGTGAAAACCTGCTCCACTCAGGAGGCATACGGCGAATCGTACCCGAGAATGCGCAACATAGAGTCGGCGTCCTGCTCCGGAAACACTTCCCAATCGGTGAGTTCTCCGTAATAGTTTTTGTCAATCAGGATATGCTTGGGCGAAGGAATCAAGCAGTGTTTTAGTCCGCCATATCCACTTAGCGACTCCTGATAAGCCCCGGTGTGGAAAAATCCGATGTACAACGGCTCCTCCTTAACTTCATCATAGACCGGCAAATAGACCTGGTTAATGTGCGCCTCGGAGTTGTAGTAGTCGGCGTTGTCGCAACTGATGCCGCCGATATTTACTTTTTGATGCTCCTTGTCCCAGTGGTTGATCGGCAGCAGGATGAATCGCTCCTTAATACCCCAACTGTCGGGCAGGGTGTTGATGAGTGAATTGTCCAGCATGTACCATTGTTCGGCGTCGTTTTGCTGTTTTTTCCCGATGACGGAAAAGATGGTTGCGCCGCTCTCGCCGACGGTGTACTTGCCGAATTCTGTGTAAATATCCGGTTCGGGCACCCCTTCGTCGTCGCAGTATTCCTTGATAAGGCGTACAATTTCATTCACCATGTAGGGGTAGTCGTACTCAAAACCCAGCGAATTGCGAATCGGCATGCCGCCGCCAATATTCAGGCACGATAGGGTAGGGCAGACCTTGCGCAGGGCGCAGTAGGTTTTGATGCCCCGTTTCAGTTCACTCCAGTAGTATATGGTGTCTTTGATGCCGATATCCACAAAAAAGTGCAGCATCTTAAGGTTAAACTTGGGGTTTGTGGCGATTTTTTCCTGATAAAAGTTCATAATCTCGCTTTGGCGGATGCCAAGACGGGACGTATAAAACTCAAAATTCGGTTCTTCTTCAGTCGCCATGCGCAAACCGATGTTGCAGTTTCCCTTTTTCACGAGGGCGTTATACATTTCCAGTTCAGCAGCGTTGTCGCATACGGGAATGACGTTCTGAAATCCTTCGTCAATCAGGCGGGCGATGCCCCGGGCGTAGGCGAGGGGTTTGTACCCGTTGTTGACAATCGTCGTGCTTTTGTTGATTTTTCCGAGCCGGTACAGGCGCCAGACCAGGTCAATGTCGAATGCCGACGAGGTTTCTAATTGTGTACCATTTTCCAGCACTTCATTCAGCACAAATGCGAAGTGCGAACTCTTGGTGCAGTAGCAGTAGACATATTTCCCGGTGTAGTTGTACCGCTGGATGGCATCCCGGAACAGTTTGCGGGCGGTTTGTATTTTTTCCCCGATTTTGGGCAAAAAAGTCAATTTGAGCGGCGAGCCATATTTCTGAATCAGATCATAAATGTCAATTTCATTAAAAAGCAGATGGTTGTTCTTGAGACGAAAACCATCCTGGGGGAAATCAAAGGTCTGCGCGACCAGGTCGTAGTACGTGTTTTTCATCGGAAAATTTAAAATGCGCGCAAAGGTATCCGCTTTTAAGAATCGGGGAAGTCCAAAATTCAAATCGTTAATTTAACATAACATAAATTAGTGACTTTAAATTTATTACACAGCAACTTTGCCTGCATTTTCTTGTTCTTGTCGTCTGTTTTCAAGTTGTTTGCACACGTTATGCACAAAACGCTCCTTCCTTTCTCTGCTGTAAGTCAACTCAGCAAAACCGATGTGGCTTACGCTACCCAAGACCCTGTCTTAAGGCCATTTTATCGCCACGAACCTGATCCGGACGGTTTTTTACAAGCCATTGAAGTGCGTAAAACGATACAAACTGACCGGGAAACGCTTGTAGCGGTTCTTCGTGAACAATACCGGGAATTGACCAATTCGGACGTTGTGCAGGAACAAATCACGACTTTACTTCAGGCCGATACGTTCACGGTTACTACTGCACATCAGCCGACTTTGCTCCTCGGGCCGCTGTATTTCGTGTACAAAGCGATTTCCACGATAAACCTTGCGAATGCCGTTCAAAAAACCACAGGAAAACAAATTATCCCGGTTTTTGTGTTGGGCAGCGAAGATCATGATCTGGATGAGTTAAATCATATCCGGTTGTTCAACAGGGAAATACGCTGGAATCCTGATCTCGGCGGACCGGTTGGAAACATACCGGCAACCACGCTCCAACCGGTACTGGATGAACTCCGGCCAATTCTTGGCGACACCGAAAACGCCCATTCGCTTTGGGAAAAAATTGAGCGTTGCTATACCCAAAGCAATACGTTTGCCGACGCCACACAGGCCTTGTTGCATACGCTTCTGGGACGATTCGGCTTGGTAGTATTCAACATGAACCACCTCGACCTGAAGCGAAAATTTATCCCGGTCATGTGGGATGATTTAAGTCGCCAAACGGCCCACGAACTTGTTGGCGCTACTATTGAGCAACTCCAGCATCTGGGCTTCAAAGGACAAGCAGCGCCACGGGACATCAACCTGTTTTACATGCAGCCTGGCAGTCGGGAGCGTATTGTTTTTGAAAACGGCGAGTACAAAGTGCTTCACACCGATCTGGCCTTCACGCCGGAGGCCATAAAATCAGAACTGGAGCAGCATCCTGAGCGGTTCAGTCCAAATGTGTTATTACGCCCTCTTTTTCAGGAACTTGTCTTGCCAAACATCGCGTATGTCGGGGGTGGAGGCGAACTTGCTTACTGGCTTGAACGCCGTTCACTCTTTGAGCACTACGACATCCCCTACCCTATCCTGATCCGCCGAAATTCGGTATTGTGGTTCGACAAAGACTCCATCAAACGCTCGCTCAAGTTCGGTTTTTCACCGGCGCGCTATTTCGAGGACACCGATGCGCTCGTTCGGGCTTTTGTGGAAAGTCAAGCCGATGCAGAGGTCAATCTTTTATCGGAAGTCGCTGATTTACAAGTTATTTATGATCGTCTGGCGCAGAAAGCCCAGGCCATAGACCCTACCCTGGAGAAAGCCGTTCGTGCAGATGAAGTCAAGACGATTGCGCATTTTCAGCAATGGGAAAGCCGGCTGGTTCGCGCCGAAAAACAAAAACACGAAGTTACCATTAGCCAACTGCGCAGCCTCAGGGAAAAACTGTTTCCCGGAGGTAGTTTGCAGGAACGGCACGACAATTTCATCCCCTACTACCTCAAGTACGGCGAGCGCTATTTTGATTTGCTCAAGGAAAATCTGAACCCGTTTGATGCCGGATTTTTAATTCTTGAGGACTGTGACTGATTGTGCTCAGCGACCGGTTTTGTAAAAAAACCACGGCGCCAACCGGCGTATCCAAAGCCTTAATTTATCCTTCTGCGAAGCATGGAAAAATGCCAGTTCAATCGCGCTATCCGGCGTTTGCTTTGTGGGATGAACCAGGTGCGCACCGATGCTGGACACCTCGTTGTGTCGGTACACAGCAAGTTCTTTTGACGTGTGTGTACCGGTATCATCAAAACCGATATTTTTTACCAGGTTTACTTTTGGAACAATACACAAGCCATTGCTTTTCAATATTGTAAAAAACCAGGCGTAGTCCCAGGTATCCAGTTCGCCCGATCGCGTCCGCAAAAATTTATCGAACATGTACCGACGCGCAGCCTTGTCTCCGACGAGGCGCGAAAGGCCGCCGGACGGGTCTTTCCACATATTTTCCAGCCCGGTAAAATTGGGATCGTACTGCTGCCAGGCTCTACGCCAGGTTGCCCAGCCCCATATCAATGAAAATCTCGAAAATAAATAACTGGCCTCCAGACCGCGGCAAACCTGCGGATCGGGGTTGTTTCCTGCAATGTGCATCACCTCGTGGTCGTTCCGGTAGCGATCAAGCAATTCGGAGCAAAATCCAAAAAACGAGGGGTCTGGCAAACAGTCGTCTTCCAGAATTATGCCCGCCTCCACATGCTGAAAAAACCACGAAATTCCGGCTTGTACCGCCCTGCGGCACCCGTGGTTTTCCGCCATAAAATTGGTATATACCGTGCAGGGCCAATCTACTTTTTCAATAATGGCGCGTACCGAAGCGCACTTTTCTAAATCCTCCGGCACATGCGTACGCGCGCCGTCGGCGCTGATGTACAAGGACTCCGGTTGCATTTCCCGCACGCGCTCAAACACCTTTCGGGTATGATCAGGGCGATTAAAAACCAGCAAAAGAACAGGTGTTGTCATGTTTATTTTGAAGCGCGATCGCTCCAGTTGCTGACCGTCGGGGGCAAGACATTCAAATTCCGTTTTTGTTGCAAATGCAGGCGCAAAGCGAGTTTGGCCGCAATCGAAGCAGGCGCCTGTTGGGCATGTAATAGCGCTTCCGGTGTGTAGTAGTTTTTGATAAAATTGGTATCGAAATTGGCGGAAATAAAGGCCGGATGCTCCATGACAAACCGCCCGAAAGGCAGTGTAGTGGCCACACCCTCGATTTCATAATCCGCGATGGCTTCTTTCATTTTTTGAATGGCCTCATCGCGGGTTTTTCCATGCACGACCAATTTGGCCAGTAATGGATCATAAAAAATAGGCACTTCCATGCCTTCGGTGTACCCGTCGTCTACCCGGATGCCTGCCCCGGAAGGTATCCTATACCGGTGCAGCCTACCCACGGACGGGAGAAAATTATTCAGCGGGTCTTCTGCGCAGACGCGTAGTTCGAGCGCGTGGCCGTTGATCGTCAGGTCTTCCTGTGAGAATGTCAGGGCTTCGCCACGAGCCACGCGTATCTGCCATTCCACAAGATCGAGGCCGGTGATAAATTCCGTAACCGGGTGCTCCACCTGCAAGCGGGTGTTCATTTCGAGGAAATAATAACTCCGGTCGGCATCCACCAGAAACTCCACCGTGCCGGCCCCCACATAATCGCAGGCCTTGGCCACCCGTACCGCCGCTTCGCCCATGGCTCGGCGCATGTCGGGGGTGACAATTGCGCACGGCGCCTCCTCCACCACTTTCTGGTGGCGGCGCTGCACGGAGCACTCTCGTTCGAACAGGTACACCACATTCCCGTGCGTATCACCCAGCACCTGTACTTCCACGTGGCGCGGCGAGGTGACAAATTTTTCAATAAAAACCGAACCGTCGCCAAATGCCGAGATTGCTTCCGAAATGGCCCGTTCCATCTGTTCCTGCAATTCTGCCTCGCGCTCTACCACCCGCATGCCCTTTCCGCCGCCGCCGGCACTGGCCTTGATCAGAATCGGGTACCCTACCCTTCTGCCGATTTCTTTGGCCATTTCCACATCGGTAATTGCCTCTTCAATGCCCGGCACCATGGGGACTTCAAATCGTTTGGCAGCCTCTTTGGCGGCCAGTTTGCTGCCCATCATTTCGATACTGCGCGGCTTGGGGCCAATAAACGAAATGCCGGCATCGGCTACTTTCTGGGCAAAAACGGCGTTTTCGCTCAAAAACCCATAACCCGGATGGATACCGTCGGCGCCAACCTGTGCGGCCACAGCCAGAATTTTATCGGCTAAAAGGTAACTCTGAGACGACGGCGCCGGCCCGATGCACACCGCTTCGTCTGCAAACCGAACGTGCGGCGCATGCCGGTCGGCCTCCGAGTAAACCGCGACGGTCTGGATGCCCATGCGACGGGCGGTACGCATGACACGCAAGGCGATTTCACCCCGGTTGGCTACTAAAATTTTTTTCATTGCTGTGGACTAAAAAAAGCGTGATCAAGCAGACTGAACAGTCGCTTCGTTTGAATGGCTGGATAATTTTGGCCCGCAAAAATGCGAACAGGTATGATGCCGCGGACTGCATTGGTTAGAAAAATTTCGTCAGCAGCCATCAAATCCTCGGGTGAAGCGGCTTTTTCAGCAACAGACCACTCCCCTACCCTCTTGAGCCAATTGATTAAAAATGAACGAAATACGCCTGATACGCAGCCCTCCGAAAGCGGTACGGTGTAAAGCGTATTGCGTTCCCACCAAAACAAATTGCTGGAGGTGGCTTCGGCTATACGTTCGTGCATATTCAGCAGCAACGCATCGTCCCAGCCCTTGGTTTGTGCCTCGCGGGCAGCCGCCACATACCGCGGGGCATTCAGTGTTTTGAAACCGGAAAAGGCATCCACGGGAAGCTGGACAGAAGTGCAAATTCCGATATGCAGCCCCTCTTCAAGCCACTCAAATTGTTCTTTATCAAATGCTTCGGCAGTAATCAGGTATTGTGGAAAATCATTCGTCGGAGCATATTTGCCACCGGGCGAACGCCAGACGGTAAGCCGAACGCGGGCATTTTTCAGGGATAAGCGAAGGATTTCATGCCTGAAAAAATCCGTATTCCACGCTGCGGGAACTTGAAAACCGAGTGCCGTTAAACCGGTTGACAACCGAAGCCAATGCCGGTCCAACAAGGGGATTTTTCCGTCAAAAACCCGGATGGTCTCAAAAAGAGCATCGCCGTAAAACAAGGCGCGCTGTGCCTGCTCTAAATGTTCGGGAATACCGTCGAGTACCTGTCCGTTAAATATCGTTGCCACGGGCATGGCCGAAAGGTACGGCGGGCATTGGTTTGGCAGGAAATTTGACTTGCTACACCCGGACAATTCAACACCAAAATGGACAAAAGTGGTCAGCCAATTTTTTTTCCGGGACTGAACGGCATACGGGCTATTGCTGCCCTGGCCGTGGTGCTGTCACACATCACGGTTTACCTGTACCGGTTCAACCTGAACCCGCACCTGATCGGCACGCTGCCGAACGGCAACCCCAAGGGTATTGACCTGTCCGATTTTGGGGTAACGATTTTTTTCGCCCTGAGCGGTTTTCTGATCACCTACCTCCTGCTGGCCGAAAACCGGCAACAGCCGATCAGCGTCAAGGATTTTTACATCCGGCGTATCCTGCGCATCTGGCCGCTGTATTACACCTACCTGATTATTGCGCTGGTGGTCAGTCGGGTCGGAAACGTCCCACACGAGTCCATCAGCGATTTGTTTTATTTTTTCTTTGCCCCGAATGTGCCCAAATCCTTCCAACTGCCCTCCGACTTGCTGGGCCACTATTGGTCGTTAGGCGTAGAGGAGCAGTTTTATTTGTTTTGGCCGGTGTTTGTGCGCGTTTTTCACCGGCACCTGTTTTGGGCTACGACCGCGCTTTTTTCGGTTTTTATCGCCTTGAAATTATTGGCCTACGCGGCTTTTTCTGGCAGCGTGTTTCACACAGCCATGTATGTCAACCGCTTCGATTGCATGATGCTCGGCGCCTTGGGCGCGCATTTGTATTTCCACAACCATGCCCTGTTTATCCGCCTGACTACGCATCGGCTGGTGCAGGCCGGCGGCTGGGCGGTGATTGCACTGGCGGCCACCAATCGCTTTCACATCGCCAATATTTTCAACCATGAGGTAATGGCTGTCGTTACGGTAGCGCTCATCATGGGGCAAATCAAAGGCACCGGTTTGCTCAACCTGAACACGCGCCTGTTCGATTTCCTCGGTAAGATCTCCTACGGGATTTATGTGATTCACCCACTGATCATCTTTGGGCTTGGATGGATCATGGCCGACTGGGTAGCCGCCGGGGCCTGGTACCACTATGCGCTGGTCTATTGCGTATCGGTGGGCGCCACGATCGGCGTGGCGCACCTGTCGTACCAGTACATGGAAAAACCGTTCCTGAAACTCAAATCGCGGTTTGCCCGGGTGAAAAGCGCCGGCTCGCAGGAAGAAGCCGCGGGCAGCGAGCAAACTGATGAAGTCGGGCAAACAAAGCGCAAACCGAGCACGGTGGGTTAAACATACCTGCTAATGATATTTTCCAGCATTTCCTGTTTGCCGCTGCGCTGAACCGGCTCGCCATGCTGTCCGGCAAGATCGTACAAGTCGTTCAAATTCAGTTTCCCCTGCTCGAATTTTTGACCCTCGCCGCTGTCGAACGAGGCATACCGTTCCCGGCGAATGTGCCGGTACGGCGATTTTTCCAGAATAGCGTCTGCGGCCAAAAGCGCGCGCGCAAAAGCGTCCATGCCGCCGATATGCGCGTGAAAGAGATCATCCAGGTCGGTAGAGTTGCGGCGGGTTTTTGCGTCGAAGTTCACGCCCCCACCCTGCCAGCCGCCGGCTTCGAGCACAATGAGCATGGCCTCCGTCAGTTCGGGCACGTTGTTGGGAAACTGGTCGGTGTCCCAGCCGTTTTGATAATCGCCGCGGTTGGCGTCCATGCTGCCAAGCATGCCGGCGTTGGCCGCTACCTGGAGTTCGTGCTGAAAACTGTGCTGCGCCAAAGTAGCGTGGTTGACCTCCACGTTCAGTTTGAAATCCCGATCCAGTCCGTACTCCCGCAAAAAACCGATGGTAGTGGCGGCGTCAAAATCGTACTGGTGTTTACTCGGTTCCATAGGCTTGGGTTCGATGAAAAACGCACCTGAAAAGCCTTGCGAACGGGCGTAATCGCGGGCCATCTCGAGAAACCGGGCGAGGTGGTCCAGTTCGCGTTTCATGTCGGTATTCAGCAGAGAAAGGTAGCCCTCGCGCCCGCCCCAAAACACATAGTTTTCGCCGCCGAGCGCGACAGTCAGGTCAAGCGCCATTTTTACTTGAGCGCCGGCCCGGGAGACCACGGCGAAATCCGGATTGGTGGCGGCTCCGTTCATGTAGCGCGGGTGGCTGAACAGGTTGGCAGTACCCCACAACACCCGCACGCCGGATGCGCGCATTTTTTCCCGGGCATACGCGCCTATGGTCTGCAAACGCCGCTCGGTTTCCGTCAGCGTCTCGGCTTCGGCCACGAGGTCGTAGTCGTGAAAGCAGAAGTACGGCAAGCCGAGTTTGGTCACAAACTCAAAGGCGGCATCCATTTTTTCGTGGGCTTGCTGCATCGGATCTGTAGCCTGCAGCCAGGGAAATTGTTTGGTCGGCGCGCCGAACGGATCGCTGCCGGTTCCGCACAGGGTGTGCCAGTACGCCATGGCAAATTTGAAATGCTCCCGCATAGTCTTCCCGCGTACGACCAGGTTTTCGTCGTAGAATCGGAATGCCAACAGGTTGTCGGTGTCGGGGCCTTCGTAGCGGATTTTGCCTATGCCGGGGAAATATTCCCGGTCGCCCAAAAGAATGTTCATGGTGCGTTTTTTTGGCGCGAAGGTCGGATATGCGTTTGTCATTCCGAAGAAATCTGCCCACACTGCGGCGGGCGTTGATCGTATCACACCTCAAACCACTCCCCTTCCTCGGCGATGTACGTCTCCGAAAACACCTCCCGCGCCTCCGCCAGATGCTGTTCTTCGTCGGTGTAGCGCCCGGAAAAGTGTCCGAGCAGCAGTTTTTTCACGTCTGCGGCGCGCGCCACCTCGGCTGCCTGTCGGGCGGTAGAGTGAAAGGAAATTGCTGCTTCTTCGCGGTGTGCTTCTGTAAATGTCGCTTCGTGGTAGAGCAAATCTGCGGCCTGCACAGCCCGAACAACCGCATCCGATGGGGCCGTGTCGCTGCAAAAAGCATACGTGCGCGGGACGGCGGGCGGGATGGTGAGCATTTCGTTCGGGATAATCCGTCCGTCGGGCAGGCTCAGGTCGGCGCCGGCTTTGATGCCGGGTATGAACGCGATCGGGATGTTGAATTCGTCAATTTTATCTTTTCGGATGTTGCGCAAGCGCGGTTTTTCCCGAAACAGCCAGCCCGTGCAGGCGGTACGATGGTGAAGCGGGATCGTCCACACCTCGACGTGTTTATTTTCAAAAACCTGCCGCGAAACCGTCGTGTCCACTTCGATAAACTCCAGCGGATACGGAAACACGATGCCGCACAGCCGGGCGATGTGTTCCACCAACTCCTGCAAGCCGGCCGGCGCGAACAGCTGCAGTTTTTTGTCGCGCTTTTTCAAGCGATACGACGTGAGCAGACCGATGAGGCCAAACACGTGGTCGCCGTGCAAGTGGGTGATGAAAATTTGCTGGAAGCGGTCGTACGGGACTTTGTGGCGGAAAAGTTGCTGCTGGGTACCTTCCCCGCAATCAATCAGAAAAAAGTGGTTTTCTGCCTGCAACACCTGAGCGGTGTAATTGCGCCCGTGAAATGGACCGCCCGCGCCGTTGCCTAAAACTTTGATTTGCATACAGGGAATTATTTCGGGATGAAAACAATTCCCGCCTCCTTCGCGATTTTGTTGCGGGCCTGCTCGATCTTGATGTTGATCTGCAGCAAATTGCGTTCGCTTTTTTCGTCGCCCTGCTGTGCGGCTGCTTTCAGGCGGGCCTTGTTGGTATCCAGTAACTTGTTGAGTTTTCGGATTTTAAACACGCTCAGCGCCTTGCGGGCGTCGGTGTCGAAATTGACATCCGGCATTTTCTGGTTCTGGAGCGGGAAGTTCCATTTCGACTCCCAGTTGGGCGAGTACTCCCAGGGCGAACTCAGCAGGTCAATAGCCAGTTCGCGTACCTCCGGCTGCTCGTGGTTGATGAAATACGCCTGCCCTACGGTTTGCTGTTGCACTAAAATAGCGTGGCATTCGCGGGCAATACGCCCGTACAGCGGGTTATCGAAGTCGCCCAGCGATTCTTCAATGTCGGCGAGGATCAACTCGGCTACGGAGATGTTGTCGTCGGGCAACACCTGATCGCCGTACTGCACGAGCAGCCGGATGATGTCGCGTTCCTGAAACTCGTCGCCGCGCTGGACCGGTTTTTCCCGCACCGGCACGCCGGGTTCCCATGCGGGCACGGGCACATCGGGCGGCGGCATTTCGGCCTGCGAATCGGAAGCCGCGCCGGGCTGCCGGGCGTCACGATCGGCTTTTTTCCGCAAGGCCGACACGATCAGTTTGTTCGTTTCCTCGTGCAGCACTTGCTCGGACACCTCCAGCAAGGCCGCGCATTCGCGCAAGTAGGTGCCGCGTTTGATCGGGTCCGGTATCCGGGCGATGCTGCCCATGATGTCCTTTATCAACCCGGCCCGCCGCACCGGATCGCCCTGGGTTTCTTCGAGCAA